>JANQFY010000049.1 GCA_028277585.1 Sedimentisphaerales bacterium | reverse complement strand
GCCCGCCCGCGACCGCGCCGGTCACACCGGCTCAGGCAGTTGATGTCAAAGCCGATGCGGCGGTTGCGGAAGCCCTGGAGACGCTCAGAACGTATCCCCGGCCTGTCATCGCCGCTCGGGACAAGCTCAACGCGACCCTCTCGATGTCGCTCTCGCCGGCCCAGGAGAAGGCTGTCAAGATGGAGATGGCGGCGCTGTCCCAGGAGTGGCTCTTCGGCCCGACGATCTATCCGGGCGATACGTTGTGCGGCGCCTATACCGTCAAGAGGGGGGATCTCCTCCAGGTCATCGGGCGTAAGAACAAGGTTCCGTTCGAAACCCTCATGAAGATCAACAACATCCCTCGCCCTCAGAGTCTGCAGGCCGGCAAAACGATCAAGGTGGTCAAAGGGCCGTTCCATGCCAAAGTCTCCCGGAAGACCTTCACACTGGATCTATACTTGCGCGATACGTACGTTCGCAGTTTCAAGGTCGGGCTGGGGCGGCCTGGATACGAGACTCCCACCGGGCGCTGGCGCGTTCAGGAGGGCGGCAAATTGATCCAGCCGACCTGGACCAATCCGGATACCCAGCGGGTCTACAAGGCGACCGATCCGGATTACCCGCTCGGTTCCCGCTGGATTGCCCTGGACGGCGTCTCCGGCGCCGCCAAGGGGCGGACGGGCTTCGCCATTCACGGCACGAAGGAGCCCGAACAGATCGGCGCCGCCGGGTCGCGCGGTTGCATTCGCATGTACAACGGCGAGGCGATTCTCGTCTACAACATGATGTTCCCGCTCTATTCGACGGTCGAGGTCTTCGACTGAGCGTAGTCTCGCATTAGAAAAACAGAAAAGGCATCGACGTATAACCTCGATGCCTTTTTTCGTGGTCCGATTCCAATCTCACCTATCGTCAGGCGGACTCTTTCCTGGCCTGTTTGGCCGCCATAAGGTTGGCTTTGCCTTCGACGATATCTTTGGTGATGGTGTATTTGGCCGGCTTGGTCTCCTCAGGCAGGTAGTACATCAGGTCGACCATGATCTCCTCGGTGATCGACCGCAGCGCTCGGGCGCCGGTGTCGCGTTTGAGAGCCTTCGTCGCCAGGGCGAGCAAGCCCTCGTCGGTGAACTCGAGTTCAGCCTCCTCCATCTCGAAGAATCGCTTGTACTGTCGGACCAGCGCGTTCTTCGGCTTGGTCATGATGTCCACCAGTGCGTCCTCGTCCAGAGCAGCCAGCGAGGCGATGACCGGCAGCCGACCCACCATTTCCGGGATCATCCCGAACTCGATGACGTCCTCGGGAATCACCTGCTCCAGGAGCCGGCTCAGGTCGGTGTTGTCGGCCTCGGTGGCCTGGCCGGAAAGCTCGGAATCGAACCCGATCATTTTGCGGCCCAGACGCTTCTTGATGATGTTCTCCAGCCCGACGAACGTTCCGCCGCAAATGAAGAGGATTTCCGACGTGTCCAACTGGATGTAAGACTGCTCGGGGTGCTTTCGTCCGCCCTGAGGGGGGATGTTGGCCGTTGTGCCTTCCAGCATCTTGAGCAGGGCCTGCTGGACGCCTTCGCCCGAGACGTCTCGCGTGATCGAGACGTTCTGGGAGGTTTTGCCAATCTTGTCGATCTCATCAATATAGACGATTCCGCGCTGGGCGGCTTCGATATCATAGTCGGCTGCCTGAAGCAGTCTCAGCAGGAAGTTCTCGACGTCCTCGCCGACGTAGCCGGCTTCGGTGACCGTCGTCGCGTCGCAGATGGCGAACGGCACGTCAAGCTTGGCCGCCAGCGTTCGGGCCAGCAGCGTCTTGCCGCAGCCCGTCGGGCCGATCAGCATGACGTTGGACTTGTCGATCTCGACATCGCTGTCGCCGATATCGCTGTGCAGGAGCCGCTTGTAATGGTTGTGCACGGCGACCGAGAGATACTTCTTGGCGTTTTCCTGTCCGATCACGTACTGGTCGAGGTACTCCTTGATTTCGCGCGGCTTCGGCGTCTCTTCGATGCTCGTGCGCGGCGTCCCCGCCTGCCGACGATTCTGCTTGATGATATTGTGGCACAGCTCCACGCATTCCGGGCAAATGTAGACGTTCTCGGGCCCTTCGATGAGCGTATCCGTCTGACTGCCCGCCCGTCCGCAGAAGCTGCAGATTGCTCGTGATTTCTTACCACCAGATTGCTTTGCCATATTCCCGATCCTGTTTCGATTACATTTGGGTTAGGGCCCTATTCTACACCAGAGCGCCGATCTTGTCTTGCCCTTACTCGGCAATAATGTCAAGTTCCGCAATCGCGGCGAACTTGTGAACTGGGTTCAAAGGCGACACGGCCACCAGACGGAGGTAACGCCCTTGCTTACGCGGGGATTGCCCCGCTGGTTCGCTGTCGAACAGAACGGTCTGCCAGTCGGCCGTGTTGGCGAACGCGCCGGTGGCGATGGGCGTGCCCCAGTGCCGACGGTTGTCGCTGACGTAGAACTCATACTCACCGATCCATCCATTCTTCATGTCCTGGCGCGGCAGGTACTTGAAGCCCTTCAGCACGGCGGCGCGATCGAGTTCGATGACGATCTCATGGGGATAGCCCGGCATCTGGTCGCGCCAGGCGGTGTGCCAGAACGTGGATTCGGCCCCGTCGATGGCGAAGCGGCCGGCCGTCTCCGTTTGCTCGCTGTCGACGCGGATCACGCGGGCGCCAAGCTTCTGCAGGGCCGAGGGCTCCCGGAACAGACGGCTCAACGCAGTCGGGTCGACATTGATTCTGGGCTTGAACGATCTGCTGCCCATATAGTTCAACAGACTGTGGCGCATCTGTCGGGCGACGGGGCGCTGCTCCAGGCTCGTCTGCAGATCAATGCTGCATACGAGCAGCTTGCCCTCGCCCACCTGGCCCTCGAAAACCAGGGCGAGCTTGCGATTGGTGTTCCAGTCGTCGATGACTTGGACGATCGGTTCGAGATCCGGGTTCAGGTCGTCGAGAATCATGGCTTTGGCATGCGTCACCAGGTCCCACCAGTGCCAGTTGCTGTGGAACTGGGTCGGGAATTCGTCCAACGCCGCGTGTTTCGGATCGCACAGCAGGCCCAGCGTATGAGGAGGTTGTCCCCCCGTCCATTGCGTGTTCCAGAAGACTGTTGTGAACCCCGCCGGTACGTCACTGTCGATCGCGCGCGGGCCGGGCGTGAGCATGACCTTACGTCCCTGCGCCAGTGCTCTGCGTGCGGCGCCGTTCCACTCCGTGGTGATCAGGATGTCACTGGGTTGCGGTGTATCGATCTGATCCGGATAGATCCAGATGTCCCACGCGTTGCAGTAGTCCGTTCCCTTGATGCCGACGGTGACAGTTAGATGAGCCGGAGTCTCGACCTGAGACAGGTCGCATTCGATTCGCCCGACCTTGTTTCCATTGCCGATAGAAATCGTCTGGTAGGGCAGACGTCCTGAGGCGATGTGACCACCCTTGGCGTACGAGATGTCCCATTGAATGAGTGCGTCTTCGATTGGTTCGGGACCGAAGTGGGCAATCTCCATCTGTCCCTCGAACGTCTCGGCGTCGGTCCAGACGCACTTGCTCATGCGCAGCAGGGGGACGGTCTCGCTGCAGAAGCGATGGTACTCCTTGGGTTTGACGTAGCCCTTGTATTCCCAGAACGGGTCCAGCACGCCGACGAGCGCCGAACCCTGTCCGGGGAAGTCGTGCAAGTCCAGCAGTTGGAACCCGCCAAAGCCGGGCGTGCGCAGCGATGCTTCGATCTCCTCTTTGTACAGCAGGGTTTGCCATTTCCCCGAGGCGACCAGGAAGTCGTCCGCCTGATCGAGCATGCCTTGCTGAGTCAGTGACTCGCGGAAAATCTCGAAGTTTCGGGCCTTCAGCACACCCTTGTATTTCTTGATCTCATCGAAGTTGGGATAGACGCACCACTGGCCGATCTCGTGTGAGACGATCGGCGCGTCGTGCCGCGCGACGAAGTCACCGTAATCGACGTCCGTGGTCAACGGTTGCGCGTTGAAGCGGCTGCTCAGTCGCGCCCCCCATTGGTGGCCCCGCGGCCCTGGCGTCGAATGAAAATCGCTCTCAGGAATGACGGGCCATCCGGCGCCGCTGGTGTAGATTCGGCGTGGGTCCTTCTTCTTCCAGGAGTCAACGAGCCTGCCGAGATACGCCCTCTGATTCTCCCCGGCCGGTTCGTTGCCGTAGGCCAGCATGCAGAACGACGGATGGTTGCCATACGCCTTTAGAATACGGTCGCCCTCGGCGTAGATGTATTCGTCGATGGGCAATCCGTCGCCCAGGGTCGGGCCGCTGTTGGTCCAGGCGGCGCATTCGACTTGATAGATCACCCCCATCTCGTCGGCCGCGACAAACGCCGCTTCCGGCGGGCACCACGAATGGAAACGCAGGTGATTGAGCCCGTGCGCCTGGGCCGCCTTGAGGACCTTGCGCCAGCCCTTCACATCCGTCGGGGGGTAGCCCGTCAGCGGGAAGATGCAGCACTCCAGCGTGCCGCGCAGAAACGTCTTGCGCCCGTTGAGTGTGAATTCCGTGCCCTCGACGCCGAACCGGCGCATGCCGAACGTGACAGTCTTCTCATCCTCGAAATCGTCGCCCTCGATCGTGACTGTCAGACGATATTGGTTTGGAGTGAATTCGTCCCAGAGCAGAACGTCGTCCCCCATCTCGTAGCGTACCTCGATAGTCTTGCTGGGGCCGTCCGTCGAGAAACTGATCTGTTTCTTGGAGACTCTGTGACGTCGTTCGGATTTGTGGCTTGCGGCCTTGAGCGTTAGTACGCCTTTGGAGGGATAGTCCATCGCGCCGGCGATCGTGACGCGCACCCGAGCCATCTTGCGTTTCAGGTCGGGGTAGACCTGCACATCTTCGATCCAGGTGGCATCGGTGGCGCGCAGTTCGATGTCCCCGATGATGCCGTTCCAGTTGCTCTGTGTGTGGTCCGAAACGCTGTGGGCGTTGATACCCACGCCGACCTTGACCGTGTTGTCCACGCAGATCGTGAGGGTATGCTCTCCCCGGCCGAGCACGCCCAGATCGTATTCGTGCGGGGTACTCAGGCTGTTGTTCGATCCAGCACTGCGACCATCGATCCAGACGTGCGTCTCCCAGTGACATCGTTCGAGGAACAGGACGATGCGTTTGTCTTCCCACTTGCGACTGATGGTGATGTCCCGCTGGTACCAGGCGGGGCCGACATAGTGCTTGACCGGTGTCAGCCAGAAGGGCATCTTGATGTTGTCCGGCTCGCGATAGGGTGCGTGC
>JANQFY010000461.1 GCA_028277585.1 Sedimentisphaerales bacterium | reverse complement strand
CTTGTAGAGGATCCGCCCGTTATTGAGCACGGTGGGGCACCAGTTGTGATCCTGGTCGTTGGTCAGACGCCGGATGCGCCCGTCGCATCCGCGCAGGTAGAGATTCGCCACCTTGGATCGGCCGCCCACGCACGGGACGCCGATGAAGGGCGCCGTCGAGGTGAAGATGATGCGCTCGTCGGGCAGGTAGCACGCGTCGTAGTTGTGCACGTCCGGCTCATCGATCAGGGGAAGCCGCTTCAGTCGTTGGCTGTTCAGACTCAGTTCCGCAACGGTCCATCGCCCGCTGGCGTCGGGGATCGACAATAGGAGTCGCTCCGCGTCGTAGTGCAGATCGACATCCCCGATGAATCGATCGCCTTGGGGCTTGAAGATCGTCTCTAGATTTCCACCCGGGCGAACGGGCGAGAGGGCAACCAGCGTGTTGTCGTAGCCGGTTGGCGCGATGTCCGGATTGCTGTTGAAATTGAGCGGAAGCCCCAGCCGATCGGCGCGACGGCGGATCATCACCAGGTGGTCGAAATCCAGCAGTGGGTTGGCGAGCAGAGCCTCATCTTTGAGCGATTCGAACTGTCTCGCGATAGTCGCATAGGCGGCTGGGCCCGAATCCGGCGGGAGGCGATCGTGCTGTTTCTGGAGTGTCCCCAGACGCTCCAGATAGGCATCGCCCTTTCGGTAGCGGTCGGGGAAGTCCGCTGAGAGGTCCACAATCGCCATGCGAAGGGCGCGCCAGCGTTGTCGCGAGACGCCCGGTTCGTCGGGCGAAGCGACGGGGGGATACTCCGAGCGAATCACAAAGGGGCGCCATGCTTGAGCGTCTGACAAGTAGCTCAACAGATTCGATGTCAAACGGGTCAGGTTCTCGCGATGGGGATTCTGGGAGTCGGCGTAGTCGGGCCAGCGCCAGCCGAAGACGATCACGCGTCCCTTTCCCAATGTGTATTCGACGAGGGGATTCTCGGGCCCCGAGGGTGTTCGGGCCAGGATCATGCCCTCGGCGGGTCTTCCCCAGTAGAAATCAGCGACAGCGGGACAGCCTCTCTGGCTTAGCCAGACAATACTCTTGTCGCTCGACAGGCCGTGGAATGCGGGGTGCGCCTTCTCGACCGGCACCATGCCGGCCGGATCGCGCCAATTACCCAGTTTGCGTCGCTGGGGACGTATCACTCCTTCGAGGCCGAGCGGCGTGACCATCGCCAACGCGCCGCCGGAGAGCAGTACGCCCCGGCCCTGTGCGGCGAAGCGGCGAATCTCCGCCAGGCTGGGCCCATGGTACATGGCGTTTCGCGCGATGGCGTCGCCCTGATGGTACCAGAGGACATCGAAGTCACTGGCGTCCAAGGCATGGCCCGCCGGATCGGCAAAGGTCCCGTCTTTCTGTCGCAACAGGAGGGTCGCTTGGCCCAACTTCGATGCGGTGCGCCATGCGGCTCGATCGTGAGGTCCCATCTCGTCCAACGACGATTCGGCGGCCAGGAAACCGATACGCGGTGGTGCCGCCCTCAGTACCGAGACATTGAGAAGCATCAGGCCCAGCGTAAGGAAGCCGGCGATTCTGAGCTTCCCATCTCCATGTGTTTCCGTGACACACATATGTGATTCCCTCGAGCAGACAGGGTCCCTTCACACGACGCCCTCTATCATAGCAGCGCAGGAGATGCGCCTCAACGCTACTGATTGCGATCGCCGCTCTTGCTCCTTGACCGGCCTGACCTGGGCCGTGTATGCTCTTCTCGTCGGGAACTGGCGTAACAGTCCTCGGCGTTTCGTCATCCAGCAAGTGAACTGTCGATTTCACGAACTGACCTGAGCACTCGTTCAATAGGAGCCCTGCCATGTCGGAAGAGAACAAGGCGCTTGTGCGACGTTACTATGAGGAAGCCATGGGGGATCTGTCGGGGATCGACGCGGTCGTCGCGCCGGGGTTCGTGGACCACCATTTCCCGCCTGGAATGCCGCCGGGGCCGGCCGGCGTGCGGAAGTTCTTCACCGAGTTCATGGCCAGTATCTTCAGCGAAGCGCGAGTCGAGATTGATTTCCTGCTGGCTGATGGAGACAAAGTGGATTGTCACTTCGTTTTCTATGGGCGCCACACGGGCGACGGCGCCGGGATTCCCCCCTGTGGCAAAGAGATTCGCGTGCCCGCGATCAGCACGTTTCGCGTCGCCGAAGGCCAACTCGCCGAGGCCTGGGAGATCTACGACAGCGGCGCCATGGTGGCGCAGATGCAGGCGTAAGTCGGACCGTAGGAGCTTGATTTGTAGTACGCGATAACCCGTTTCGAATTCAGGTAAGTGGAAGAACTCATGTCCAAGAAAGCAGCCGTCTTGTTTCTGTTCACTTTTGTGCTGATGGTGTCCTCGTGCCGGCTGCTTCCCGGTTCGGGTCAGAAGGAGGTTTCCCATTCGTTCTTGTGCTCCGACTATGGGGCCAACATGATCCGTATGGTCTCCGCCTGTGGTGAGATCGTCTGGGAGCACAAGGTGAACCGGCCACAGGACGTATGGCGGCTGCCCAATGGGAACATTCTCCTCACCCACCTGCGCGGCGTCCAGGAGATCACGCCGGAGAAGGAAGTCGTCTGGGAGTACCAGACCGACAAGCCCAACGAGATCCATGCCTGCCAACCCTTGGCGAAGGGCGTCGTCATGGTCGCTGTCTCCGGGCCGTGCGAGATCCTGGAGATCGATCGCGACGGGAGAATCCTCAAGACAGTCAAGCTCAAGACTAACAAGAAGAACGTGCACGGCCAGATGCGCCAGGCGCGGAAGCTGCGCAACGGCAATTATCTGGTCGGGCACAACGCTGACCGCGTCGTGCGGGAGTACGATCCGAACGGCAAAGTCCTGCGCGAGATCTCTGTACCGGGCAATCCCTACGGCGGCGTCCGCTTGCCCAACGGCAATACGCTGATCGGCTGCGGTGACGGGCACGCCCTCGTGGAGGTCGATCCCGACGACAACATCGTCTGGCGGATCGATGAGAACGATCTCGAGGGCCATCCGCTGCGCTTCGTCGCCGGTGTGCAACGGCTTCCGAACGGGAACACCGTGGTTTGCAACTGGGGTGGGCACGGCCATGTGGGAGAGCAGCCGCAGCTATTCGAGGTGACCCGGGACAAGAAGGTCGTCTGGCAAGTCTTTGACTACGACAAATTCAGCACCATCGCCCACATCCAGGTACTCGACGTTAAGGGCGACGTGACCAAAGGCAAGATCCTCCGCTAGGACGACCTGAGGTGCGTTCGCTGTCAGCTCAGGGCCGGCATGCCATCGACCGTCGGTTCCTGGAGGGCGCCCTTGTCGAAGGTCGAGAAGACCCCGTGAATGGTCCGGGACAAGATCTTGAAGAAACGGTCGTTGTCGGGCCAGAGGACATCGGGATGATCCGGCATGGGCTGATCGACCTGAGCCAGGTGTTCGGCCAGGACGCCCGCGTCGAGTTGGCGGCGGAAGAGGCCCAGCCCGAGTTTCTGCACGTAGTGGGCGTTGACCATCTGTTCATACTGGCCTTCGATGGGGAAGAGCAGCGTCCGCTTGCGCAGAAACAGGCATTCGCTCAGCAGAGAGAATCCCGCCGTGGCGATGACCCCGCGGCAGTCGGCCAGGTCGCGGAGGAAGGCCGTCGTCGACGTTTTCTTCAGTACGCAGTTGCCGATGTGCTGGCTTTCGTTGAGCCCATAGATGAAGAACGTGTGGCCCGGGAATTTGGCCAGGGTGCTTAGCAGTTTCGGCTTCCACGACGTGTCGGTGGTGTACACCAGTGAGAAATCGCTGCGCTGGGCCGTCGTTTGCGCCACCTGGGGTCGCACCACGGGCGGCGCCAGTATGGTGTTGGCGTTCTTGACCGGCGCGGCGAAGAAGTTCAGGACGATATAGGCTGCGGCGCCCGTGTAGTGACAGCGCGTCACGACATCGGCGCTGAGGCGCGCGGTCCAAGGGCCCGCCGCCCGATCGATGCGGCACTGTGAGAGCAAGTGCTGATGGTCGATGCTGATGAAGGGGATGCCGTTGCGGATCGCCCACCAGGCGCTGAACGGCTCGAAGTCGGAGATGACCAGGTCCGGCTCGAACGGCCCCAGAACATCGCGATACAGCGTCCGGTTGGTCCGGCGCTGCTTCAGGAGCCCCCACAGATTGGCGGCTGCCGTGCGCGCCGGCGACAGTCGGCGATTGCGGTAGACCAGACAGAGTCCGGCGACCTCATGGACATTTGGCCCGAACCACGTGCGCAGGTAGGCCAGTGATTTGCGCGAGGCGACAAACAGCACCTCATGGCCGGCATCGATCAGATGCTGACCGATCAGGTGGGATCGACTGCTGTGTCCGAATCCTTCTCCGGCTACGCCGTATACGATTCTAGCCATAATGAACCTCCTGGGCCGACCCATCTCCGATGTGCAGATCGCTGACGACAAACACAGATACATTCCGACGAATCGTACTATCCTTTCCAGTCGGACTCGAATGCGACGGCTCGAAAACAGCCCTTTTCTATCTCTCACTGCCTTATATATCGGAATTAACTATTAGCTCGCCGTTTGGAGGGAGTTAGTTCTGAGTAAAAAAAATCCGGTGCGACGCGACGGCTGTTGCGGGGCCTTGCGCGGACGATATCGATGGTCATTCTGGCGGCCAGGGATCGTTTCGTGCGAACTCCTGTGGCAAAAATCGCGTGTATTGTCTAAATTCCAGTTCTCGTTGCGATTCCTATTATGAAACCAATGCATGGATCAGTAGAGAACGGCGTCAATGACACACGAAGCGGCTGCACATGATGCGAATCGTCCCGACGAACAACCCGAGTTGTTTCTCCGGCTGCTCCTCTCGAACGAGGTGCGGATTTTCTCCTACATCTTGACTCTGGTGCCCAACTACGCCGATGCCGAGGAGATCATGCAGGAGACTTCGGGCATCATGTGGCGCAAGTTCGAGACGTTTGAGCCCGGCACGGATTTCGTCGCCTGGGCGGTCCAGATCGCGCGGTACCGGATTCTCGACTATCGCCGCAAGCGATACCGCGAGCGGCTCATCCGCTACGACAGCAAGATCTTCGAGCAGATGACGACCTTGGCCGCTGCCGGTGCCGTGCAAGACGATCATCGTCTGGAGGCGCTCGAGCGGTGCCTGGCCAAGCTGCGTGACCGACCGCGCCGGCTGATCCGGCGGCGCTATTACGAGGGGGCCGGGCCCAAGGAGATCGCCGCGCAGGAGGGCATGTCGATTCACGCGGTCTACAAGTCGTTGGCCCGTACGTGCGGGCAGTTGCTGTCGTGCGTTCAGAGGACGCTTGCTGCGGAAGGATGAGCGGATGGATTCGGCCAGCCAGGACAATCTGAATTACTTGTTGACGTTGTCGTTGGAAGGCGCCATCAGCGCCGGGCAGTGCGATGAACTGCATCGGTTGATGGCCGAGAGCGATGAGGCGATGGCGTATTGCCTCGATTTCCTCGATACCGCCGCCTGTCTATACAAGGCCCAGGGTCGCTTGGGTGCGGTCGAGCAAGACCGAGACGTGCCGGATACCCCGGAAATGCTTGGGGAGGTCATCGAGCGAGATGAGCAGATCCATGCCCGCGAGGCGGCCCATTTGGCCGAGATGCGCCGCGACGAGATACGCAAAGCGGCCGAGACGGCTCTGGCCCGTTTCCGAGAACAGGAGCGCCTGCGCCAGGAGGAATTGGCGCATCGACGCTACTTAGCGCGTCGACGTCAACTGGCTGTCGGCGCTTTCGCGGCCGTGGCGCTGGTCCTCATCGCTCTGTCGATCTGGGTGGCGAGTCGCCCGGCGGCGCCTATCGGCCCCCCGGTTGCCGAAGTCTCCGATCCTCCTGAGCCTCCGGCGCCGCCCATCGTGGCGGTTGTCAGTCGCGCATCGAATGTCCGCTGGAACCGCCTTGACGCAGGTGCGGTCGTTGGAACTGAACTGATCGCCGGGCCGATCGCCCTGGATGAAGGCTTCATGGAGCTGACCTTTCCCAGTCAGGCTCGAATCATCATTGAGGCGCCGGCTGATGCCAACCTGGTGGATGAACGCCGAGTGCGCCTGATTCGCGGGATGCTGACGGCGCACGTTCCCGAGTCGGCGCGGGGGTTCGAAGTGGAGACGCCCAGCGCGCGGGTGACGGATCTGGGGACGGAGTTCGCGCTGGCGGTGGATGCTGGTGGCGCCGTGGATGTGCACGTGCTGGACGGGTGGGTAGCCGCGTCGTTCACCGCCCCCGGGCACGACGATCAGCAGCGCGTCAAGGCGCTCTATCAGGACAGCGCCATGCGCTTCGACGCGGACCAGGGGACGATGCAGTCCATTGATGTCGATGGCGAGCGCTTCGCCCGGTCCTGGGACGATGTCCTGTACAAGCCCCGCGTCGACGGTGCCGTGCGATTCGAGTGGTCGACTCCGGCATCGCTGCGCAAGGGGGATCTGCGGCATGATACCTTCATCCGCCTTCTTCTGGAGCGGACCGATGTGTTGCCCGGTGGTGAAACGAGGGTCAGCCTGACCGCCCCGGGACGCTATACGTCCTTTGCCGGGCTGTCGGATTCACTTGGTGCCGGGGTCAGTGTCGACAGTTATCTGTTGCACTGGGACCCGGCCAGCGTGGTCGGCACGCGTCGGATCGTCTCGGGCCGCGTGACGTTTCGCCGTCCGATTCTCGGCGTGATCGTCCTCGCCGATCAACTGAACGCCAGCGACGCGATGTTCGGATTGTCCGGCGCGGCCTATCCCACCAAGGGAATCAGTCGTCGGCTGGAGTCGGCTTCCGACGTGCACAACGCCGACACGATTGTGCTCAGCGACGATCGACTGAGCCTCGAGGTGAAACTGCAGGCCAGCAGCCTGGACCAGGTTCGGATTCTCGTGGCAGCGCCGGCGGTCGAGGAGAGGTGAGTGACGATGAGGGATCGACGCATAACAGAGAGAGAAACCATGGACCGGAAGGCGCCGTTCGAGCGGGCCAGGAGACGGCGAGGGCTCGGTTTCACCCTGATCGAGCTCCTGGTGGTCATCGCGATCATCGCTTTGCTCATGGCGATTCTGATGCCCTCGCTGAGTCGGGCGCGCAAGCAGGCCCGGGCGATCGCGTGTAAGTCCAATCTGAAGCACTGGGGCCTGATCTTCAAGATGTACACCGACGACAACGACGCCAAGTTCTATGGCGCCTGGTCTACGACTCAACAGGGACACGTCTGGATCGGGGCGCTCAGATCGTATTATCAGGATGAGGACATCAACTTCTGTCCATCGGCGACAAAGCCGGATGAGACGAATGAGACGGGGCTCTGGGGCGGAGGCGCCGAGGCATACGGCGTTTTCGCCAATGATGACGTTCGCTACGGCTATGCCGGTCTTGCGGGAAGCTACGGGATCAACGATTTCGTGGGCGATCCGAGCCAGGCGCGAAACCCCAGCGGTGTGATCGGCGAGGCGTCCTGGTACTGGCGATCGCCCGATGTGAAAGGGGCCCATATGGTTCCGCTCTTTGTCGACGCCATCTGGCTGGGAGGGATGCCCGGGGATAAGGATGCGCCCCCGAACCAGGAGAACGGAACCGGCGGATCGGGGCATATGCAGCGGTATTGCATCAGTCGGCATATCGGGCGCGTCAATGCGGTGTGCGTCGATTTCTCCGTGCGCAAGGTGGGGCTCAAGGAGTTGTGGACCATGAAATGGCATCGCGATTTTGACACGCGCAACGCGTGGACCCAGGCCGGCGGCGTCGGAGCTGAACAGTGGCCTGAGTGGATGAGGAGTTTCAAGGATTACTGAGAAGAAATCTGGGGGTGTAATCGTTCTTTTTGGATGGAGGCTATGCCATGGGTAAGAAAACGCTGTGTTTGATTCTAGTGGCTGTGTGGGCCGGGGGTGCTTGGGGCGCCCAATTGGCTCCGAATCACAGCAGTATCAATCCGAACCTCTGTTTATGGTTGAGAATGCCTGAGGTGAACTACGATCCGGCCACCGGGGTTTGGACGGATATGAGTGACAAAGGCAATGACGCCAGCGTGGTCGATGGCTTCGTGGGACCGACGCTGTCGTCTGGTGAGAACGCGGCGGTCTTCGCTCGGCCCTTCAGCGCCGTGCATTTCGATCCGGGGGCGCAGGATCTGTTGGGAGCGACCGATCTCAACGGCGGCGCCGGTCTGACGGATCTGACCATCTTCCACATCATCAAAGTGGTTGTCTTTGGAGGCACCGATCAACGCGGGGTCGGGTTCGGCGCCTGGCAGGACGGTATCACTGCCGATTGTTTCAACCCGTCTTTCGATATGACGCTTCGCAAGAACAACGGATTCATCAGCGGCAAGAACCAGGATCTTCCCCTGGAGGAATACGTCATCTACGCGGCGCGCATGAACCCGAGCAGTATCGACATGTGGCTCAATACCACCGGCACGCTCAGCCAGGCGTTTACGGCGTCAGGCAGTTCCTTCACCACCGGCACCGACCAGTTTTACCTTGGTGACATGCGCTACAGCCCGGCCGGTGATTTCGACATTGCCGAGGTCGTCGTATTCAACACCGCGCTGACGGATGAGCAGGTCGAAGGCGTTAGCGAGTGGCTCCAGGCTTTCGTGGGCGCTAAGGCCAGAACCGCCGCCACGGGCGGCATCCCGGCCGACGGCGCCACCGATATCCTGCGTGATGCTGAGTTGAGTTGGACGCCCGTGGAGACCGCCGTGCAGCGGGACGTCTATTTCGGAACTTCGTTCGACGATGTCAACGATGCCGATGTCGTCAACCCCATGGGCGTGTTGGTCGGTCAGGGCCAGAGCGCCACGACGTTCGATCCGGGGCGACTCGAATTCGGTCAGACCTACTACTGGCGCATCGACGAGGCCAACGGCGCGCCGGACAACACGCTCTTCAAGGGCGAAGTCTGGAGCTTCACGGTCGAGCCGGTGGGCTATCCCATCGCGTCGGTGATCGCGACAACCAATGGCGAGTCCAACGCGGACGCCGGGCCGGAGAATACCGTCAATGGCTCGGGGCTCAACGCTGACGATCAGCACTCGGTGGAGAGCAGTGACATGTGGCTGGCCAGCCCGGTTGGCGAAGAGCCGCTGATGATCCAGTACGAGTTCGATCGCGTCTACAAGCTGCATCAGATGTTGGTCTGGAACTACAACGTCGCATTCGAGTTGCTGCTTGGCTTCGGCCTGAAGGATGTCACCGTAGAGTACTCGACGGACGGTGTGGAGTGGACGACGTTGGGTGACGTGGCGCTGGCTCAGGCGACGGCGATGGAAACCTACACGGCCAATTCGACGGTGGACTTCGAAGGGGTCGCGGCTCAGTATGTCCGGTTGACAGTCAACAGCGCCCACGGCGGGATGGGCCAGTTCGGGCTCAGTGAGGTCCGCTTCCTGTATGTTCCCGTTCAGGTTGCCGACCCCCAACCGATCGACGGTGCGACCGAAGTCGCCGTAACGGGCGCTGCCCTGAGTTGGCGGGCCGGGCGCGAAGCCGCGTCGCACGATGTGTATCTCGGTACCGATCCCGAGGCGCTGCCACTGATCGATTCAGTTGGTGAAAACACCGCCGATCCCGGCGCGCTGGATCTGGCGACGACGTACTACTGGCGCATCGACGAGGTCAACGACGCCGAAGCGATCAGCACCTGGGAAGGCGACGTCTGGAGCTTCTCCACTGAGTCGTCCATCGTGGTCGAGGACTTCGAGAGCTACACCGATGACATCGACGCGGGCGAAGCCATCTTCCTGACCTGGGTCGATGGCTACAACGTCGCGGGCAACAACTCGCAGGTGGGCTATCTGGAGTCGCCGTTTGCCGAGCAGACGATCGTCCACGGCGGCGCCCAGGCGATGCCGCTGATCTATGCCAACGCCGGCGGGGGTATCTCTGAAGCCACTCGCACGTTCGACGCACCGCAGGACTGGACCCAGCACGGCGTTAAGGGCCTGGTGATTCGCTTCTATGGCGACCCGACCAACACCGCCGGGACGCTGTACGTCAAGATCGACGGCACCGAGGTTGCCTACGACGGCGACGCGGACAATGTCACGAAGATGCCCTGGCAGACGTGGTACATCGACCTGACCGGTCTGAACGTCGCCAGTGTCACGGAGTTGACGATCGGCATCGAGGGCGGCGAAGGCACGCTGTTCGTCGACGACATCACGTTAACGCCCAACGAGCGTACGCCGATCACGCCCGTCGAGCCCGACCCGGCCAACCTGATCTCCCACTTCGCCTTCGAAGGCGACGCCAGTGACAGCACCGGCGCCCATCCCGGCACCCTGGTCGGCCCGCCTACGTTCGTCGCCGGCAAGGTGGGCCAGGCGATCAGCCTCAACGGAACGGGCGATCATGTCGAACTGACCGGCTACCAGGGTGTACTCGGCGCCAGCGCGATCACCGTGACCGCCTGGGTCAAGACGACCAACACCACCACCGGCGCCATCATGGGCTGGGGCCCCAACGTGGGCGGTCAGCGCTTCGGCTTCCGGATCGATCAGGGCCGGCTCCGCTTCGAGCACCATGGCGGCAACATCCAGGGCGACACCGTCATGAACGACGGCACCTGGCACCACGTGGCGGTCACGATTCAGGCCAACGCGACGGTTTCGTATCCCGAGGTCATCCTCTGGCTGGACGGCGTGGATGACGCCCGTCAGACGACCGACCTGGACCCGCCGTTCGATTTGACCGCTGATCAGGACGTCCGAATCGGCGCTCGCCCGGCGGCCAACGACCGCTTCTTCATGGGCGAGATCGACGAGCTGTATCTATACGACCGCGCCC
>JANQFY010000046.1 GCA_028277585.1 Sedimentisphaerales bacterium | reverse complement strand
AGGTTGCGAGCCGTCCGGTTTGCCACCCAGATCTTGCGATTGATGTGCTTCTTCCACATCGACGTGATCTCAGGATATGTCAGGTCCAGCCCGTACGTCTCAACCGCATGGAGCGTCACCAGTTCGATGTCGGTATCGTCATCCGAAAAAGCACCCTCGAACGCCCCGGCGAAGATAGGGATGAAGCCCCGCAGGTCTTTGCGGTTCATCCGGATCGAGGGATCGTCGCGCCAGGTGTAGTAGCGATCCACCAGGAAGGGGCAAGGTTCGGCCTCATAGACGTTCTCGAACGGAAAGCCCATGTAGTTGCCCACGAGCTGACCGATCCAGAAGCCGGAGATCTTGTCGAGCAACTCGGCTCGCGAAATCGTCCGCTCGCCTGCCCCGCTCCAGGACGCCACTACCAGAACAATCGCCATCCCAACCATCCAGGTCCTTCGTCGCTTCATCGCAGTTATCTCCTCATTTCCATGGGTTCATACCATTGTCACGCCCAAGCATACCGCGCCCACCCCCTCACCGTCTCCAACTTTCCCCCGAACCATTGGCTTCGTTTGGGTTCGTTCTTCCGCACAATCTGCCTTCTTGCCCCAGGAACGCGGCTAATTGGGTTCGTTTCTGCCGAATAACACCCCAGGCTGGAGATAGCAACCAAGCCGAATCCAGTACCTGAACACCGAAAGTCAGAATCGCGGAATCCCGCCCAATCGGGATGACGTTCAGAACTCTGTATTCTGCTTCTAACACTCTGATCTCCTTTCTGGGCGCCAGCCGAAAAAGCCCCCCTCTATAGAAGGGCAGAACTGCACGTTCTGTGCGAAAAAAACACAACATGCGCCTCCCCCAACCGCCGCAACCTCAGGTCCCAACAGCAATAGAAAAAATCTGCCCTGTCACCCGGATTCCCAGCTAAACCATTGCACGTTCTTTGCGAAACGACGCAGTCAGGCGTCGCCCTCAGGGAAATCGAGAACTCCGGCGCAAACGATGCCAATGCCTCCGCTTTTCGCTCGTGGTGCCTTGTCTCCGTGATGTTCGCTTGGTATCCTGTTGGCGTGGCGATATCTGGGAAGCTCTGACTGGAGAGATTTCGAGAATTAGGCAACGTGTCTCAGGATCGCGACTGACGCTACTACCTGGTTGCCATTGCCTGAGAGAGGAAAAGGGACACGAATGCCTCTAAATACGACAAGGAAGATGCCGGTCTGCGTGAGCTTTGGCACGTTCACTGCCGAAAGAGACGATTTCCTGATCCCCGACTTCACGGAGTCTGATCAAACCGTGTTCCTGGGGCTGAAGAGCGGAGAGACCTGCCCGTACGGGGCTGTCTCCTATATCGGCAAGGAAATCACAGCGATCGACATCATCTCGAAGATGTCGAAAAAGGCGCGCAGCAATGCTGTCGGTGTGGATCAACTTGCAGTCCTTATCAACGACTTCGTCGAGAAGCTAGGAGCTCTTAAGGTGGGAAACATCGTACAATTGACTCGTGACAGGCATGGGGACTTGGTATTGGAGAAAGTTGCGGACCGCCCTCCCCGACATCCCGGGCCTCGCCTACCCAGATGAGGAGAAGACGGGGTTAATGGGATCAGCCGCCTATTGCATTTGTGTCTGATCGGTGAGTTCCAAATGAGTACCCACAACAAGAAGCGCATTGATAAGAGTGTCTGGGTCGGACTGCTTCATGTCAGGCCAAGTGATGGAAACACGTCATTGAACGGAGCCATGGGTGCCTATGTACAGACGCTCGCAATGGCTAGTGACGCGAATGACTATACGGAGAAGGTCGTCACCTTCTCAGAGACGTGCGATTTCCGTATCATCGAGATCATGGATGTCGAGCCCCTCACGGAACTAAGGAATCGATCAAACGCTGATGCTGACCTCATAGCTCTTGGCGATTCGATGAGCCACGGTGCTGCCGTGACCTTCTACGTATTCAACACGTACGATCGTGACCCGGACACGAACTGACATGAGACAACTAGGGGGCAATATGCAGAAGCTCTGGGGACATCGTGCCTGCTTCGCAACCGGGTCTCCCGGTATGCTTGTGAGCTTGTATGACTCGCTAACACTTTCGATAGGATGCCAATGGATAGCACAAGCGGCGGAGAGAATCTGATTATCATCAGGAACAAGGTCGGGTTCTTCTGTGAGAGAACAGAGGACGAAGCAAGAGATGAAATACTGGCGCGCAAATGCGAGCAGCCTCTGCCTGATGAGGAGAGGATTGTACGCTACTTGGGCACCGGTCATGCCCTGTTTGTCGCCCCCACCATAGTGTTCGACTGTGCTTCTGATGAGGAAACTAAAATCGGACCTCTGAAGATACTTTCGGATGGTACCTACGCATGGACTAACGACCTTGCCTATTACGTGGAGAGGTATCACTATCCACTGCCGGCCCAATTCATAGAACACATGCGCTGTAACTGCTGGAGGTGCCCGGAGATTCCGGATCTGTCCAGATACCGGGTCGCCGGTATGGTGTAGCTCCTCAGGTGGAGTCCGTGCGCAATCAATCCGCTGCGCCCGGTGTTCCGACGACATGGGCGACTGCATTGTGGCGCGACGTTCTACCCTGTCACTTGCCAGTCAGGGTCGCGATTTCTATGTTGCGGAAGTGGATTTCGTTGCCTTCTGAGGTCAGGCAGATTCTGCCCTTGATTGGGGTGCAGCCGGTCGCCTGGTTGACGACGATCCCGTTGATAGTGAGGGTGACCGTCCCCCCATCGGAGCGGATCTCGTAGCTGTTCCACTGGCCCGCGGGCTTCTCGAGAGCTTGCGTCTTCTTGACATTGGTCAGGCGCCCGAACTTCTCGTGATCGATCGCGCGCGTCCGGCCGAGGGGCCCGGACAATTCGTAGCCGTCGAGACCCCAGAAGTCGCCCGCGTCTCCGGCGTTGATCTGGGCCTCGAGGCTCTTGGGCCAGACTTTGTGATCGCCGGTCATGTGGATCAGCACGCCTCCTTTGCCCGGCCCTTTGTCCGCGGGCCAGCGCCACTGGAGCTTGAGCACGAAGTCATCGAAATCCGCTTGGGAGTACAGGTACCCCAGAGGCGAACCACTGCAAATCAGAACCCCACCTTGCTCGCTCCAGACGTCCTCCATCTTGCAACCGGGGTCAGCGCAATAGAAGGACCAGAAGTCCGTATCAAGCGACGCGTCCGCAAGTCGATGGTTCTTGTCTGTGCCGCATCCGATGCAGGCAAGGCAAATCAGCATAGCGAAAAGTGTCAGGGCCAAGCGTTTCATAGTCTCTCCTATCGCCACCAAAGAACCCTAGCGAATCCGATGCGGCGAGTCTAACGGAGAAACGCGTCCCTGTCGAGTGGCTGCGCTTCAGCAGTATGAATCCACAGAGCGCACACGATACAACGATCGACCCAGAGGCCTAGTCCCGCCCAACCATCCAATTGCCCGCGAGGATATTGAGGTCGGCGAAATCGACCTGACAGTCACCGTTGAGATCGCCCGGGATGGGGTCCTGAGTGGAGATGAGCTTGTAGACCTCGCCGTCTTCCATATCGAGTAGATAGAGTTCGCCCCGCTCGTCGACACCGAACGACGAAATCAGGCCGAGGTCGCGGCCGTTCGCATTCAGGACGGGCGTGCGATCGGTGAACTCGCGCACCGCGCCGCCGTCGTACCGGAAGGACCAGATGCGTGCGGTGCCGTAGTCGGCGAAGAAGTAGGTTCCTCGCAGTCCCCCCAGCGCGGCGCCCCGATAGACGTAGCCCCCCGTGACGGAGAAACCAACCGGGTGGACGTACTCATGGATGGGCGGGACCAGGCTAGGATCGTCGCAGGGCGGGTTGCCGGCCGCCTGGGAGTTGTCACTGCACTGTGTCCCCTCCATGACGCGCCAGCCATAGTTAGCGCCCCCGGCGTCTCCACCCGATTGGAAGTCGATCTCTTCGATCTCGCCCTGCCCCACGTCGCCGATGTACAGATCGCCCGTCGCGCGATCGAAACTGCAGCGCCAGGGATTGCGCAAGCCGTAGGCCCAGATCTCTGGCCGGGCGCTTGGCATATCGAGAAAAGGATTGTCGGGTGGAATGCCGTACTCACCCGTCGCACCGTCGGTTCCATTGACGTCGATACGCAGCAGCTTGCCCAGCAGCGTGCTGAGGTCCTGAGCGCGGTTGCCCGGGTCGAAACCGGCGCCCCCGTCGCCCGTCGCGATATAGAGGTACCCGTCCGGGCCGAATCCGATCCAACCGCCGTTGTGATTGGAGTAAGGTTGACTGAACGACAGGACGACCGTCATGCTCCCCGGATCGGCGACATCCGGATCGGTGCGCGAGACGCGATAGCGCCGAACCTGGGTCGCCCCGCCGGACACGGTCAGATTGACATAGAACAGCCCTGTCCGGACATAATCCGGCGCAAAGGCCATCCCGAGCAGACCCTGTTCGCCTCCGGTTGCCAGGCCGTCGATATCGAGGAAAGGCGTCTCGCGCAACCGGTTCGTCGCCAGATCCAGAATGCGAATGCGGCCCGTGTGCTGCTCGTGAATGAATAGGCGCTGCGAGCCATCGCGTGGATGCGCCGCGCCCACGGGACGGACAAGCCCCGACGCGACACGTTCCAATCCCAAGGGGCAAGCGGCCTGCGTCGAAACAGTACATGCCGCCGACACCACCAACACCAGGCTGCCAAAGATTGACAATCGCATCGTCTGAATCCTCCAATCTCGTTGATCTTGACGCCACAGATCACGGTTCCTCCCAAGCCTACGCCGGGGAGCGATGCGAGTTCTCTCAAGCCGCAGAATCCGTCCCGTGTCGGAACCTCCAACACCCCTGGAGATTGTCCTGGCAAATTGTCACAAAGGCTTGAGATTCAGGGCGATTCTGGTACGCTATGCATCAATCTGGCGCCTTGTCCCGCGCGTTTGTGAGGCGTCCTGTTCCGCTTATCCATTGGAGAGAGCAGCGCCAATCCGAGCCGATTTCCGATTGAAGACAACGACCCAAGGGAGGAAAGACCGTGAAGAGCCGAACGCCAGTACTGAGCATCCTCATCACATCATTGCTAACCGCCGGGGCGATGGCCCACACACCGGGATTGCCCCAGTGGAAGAGTCTTTTCAACGGCAAGGACCTGACCGGCTGGGTCAATGTCAATACCGCCAAAGACACTTGGAGCGTCCGCGATGGCATGCTCATCTGCAGTGGACACCCGATCGGCGTGATGCGCACCGAGAAACAATATGAGAACTTCCTGCTGCACATCGAATGGCGGCACATGGAAGCGGGCGGCAATTCCGGCGTGTTCGGCTGGAGCGCGGGCACCGTCCCTGAGGGCAAGCGTTTGCCCAAGGGCCTCGAGGTGCAAATGCTGGAGCTGGATTGGCCCAAACTGCACAAGCGCGCGGACGGGTCGCTGCCTCCCATCGCTTACGTCCACGGCGAACTCTTCGGCGCCGGGGGGCTCAAGGCCACGCCGGACAATCCGCGCGGCACTCGCAGCAAGTCGCTTGAGAATCGCTGCAAGGGCAAGGGCCAGTGGAACGTCTACGACGTCGTCTTCGTCGACGGCACCGTCAAGCTCGCCGTCAACGGTAAGTTCGTTAATGGTCTCAGCAAGGCGTCCGTCAAGAAGGGCTATCTGTGTCTGGAATCCGAAGGCGCCGAGATTCACTTCCGCAACATTCGGATCATGGAACTGCCGCCGGGCATCACGACGCCGGAGAAAACAGCGCCCGTCGTCGAGAACAAGTGACAGATGACCCTCTCGACGTGACCATCACGAAACCTAGGGACTAGGACAGACCGCATGAATCGATCCATAGCAGCGGGCCTTTGCGTATTGGTGATGATTACTGTCCGTCCCTCAGCCCGGGCCGAAGCCCCCACCGTCGAGGCGCAGCACATTCTCCAAGCCTCAGGCACTCAAGGGGGCATTATCGTTCATCTCGGTTGCGGCGACGGAAAGGTCACTGCGGCCCTGCGCGGTAAAGGCAATGCTACGGTGCACGGCCTCGATGCCGACCCCGTCAATGTCGCCCGCGCCCGGGACCATCTGCAGGCCCTGGGCGTCTACGGATCGGTCTCCGTTGAACACCATTGCGGCGCATCGCTTCCCTACACCGACAATCTGATCAATCTCATCGTCGTGGAAGACGCCGGGCAGGTCCCGATGGAGGAGGTAGTGCGCGTCCTGGCGCCCGGCGGGGTCGCCTGCGTTTTACGCGACGGCGGTTGGGAGAAGACTGTCAAGCCCTGGCCCGACGATATCGACCACTGGAGTCACTTCCTCCATGACGCAAGCAACAACGCGGTGGCAAGCGATGCCCTCGTCAGGCCGCCCCAGGGCCTGCAATGGTTGAACGCCCCGCTCTGGCTGCGCAGCCACGAAACCCCTTCGGGCATCCAGGCGCCCGTCTCAGCCGGTGGGCGACTGTTCTACTTCTTCGACGAAGGACTGATTGGCATCACCGATGAACGGTTGCCCGACCGATGGTCCCTGATTTGCCGTGACGCTTTCAATGGCAGGCTGCTCTGGAAACGCCCGCTGGAAGCCTGGGGCTGGCGGCAGTGGAGCCTGGGTCGCTACCAGGGCAAGGATTGGACCACATTGCGTGCGGCGCGAACCGATGTACCGAACGAGAATCAGCGACGCATCGTCGCCGACGGCGCTCGACTCTACACGACCCTGGCCTGGCAAGGCCCCCTGTCGATCCTCGATGCGGCGACCGGCGACATCATCGCGACGGTCAAAGGGACCGAAGGCACGCGTGAGATCCTTTTGAGCGAGGGAATCGCCCTGGCGTATGTTCGACCCCAATCGCAAGAGACCCAGAAGACCGACCCGGCCGCTCTCGTTGCCGTCCAGGGGCGGACGGGAAAGGTGATCTGGCGTGAATCCATCGCACCAATTCGCCCCCTGGCTTTGGCGATCGACAACGGTCGCATCGTCTACCTGAGCGGCAAGGAACTGGCGGCACGCGATTTGAAGACAGGCCGAGACCTGTGGAAGGTTCGACCCAGGTTCACCACCCCCAAGACACTGC
>JANQFY010000384.1 GCA_028277585.1 Sedimentisphaerales bacterium | reverse complement strand
ATCCCGGTGACACGCCCCGAGGCGGTCGTCCCCTGGACCAGGATGCAGGCGGCGAGAATCCACAGGCCACACCGATCGAGCGCGCAGCGACGCCCCTTTTCGATACCTTTGAAGAACCGTTTCATCTTAGTCTCCCTATAGAGATGATGCCGAAACACCCGCAATCCACCGCGGGACAGCCTATGCTCCCCCGCTTCAAACGCCTCGTCAATTGTGGAAACTACTTATTCTGAAATGGGCAACGCGGACAGAATGCACCACGCCTAACTCATTACTCGCTTTAGCCCCCGTTCTCCCCCGAAGGGCGGCCTCCCTGCCCCAATTACTCTGAGTTGCTACAATCGCACACGTCTGATAGACTCACGTGAGAGATTGTTCGGAGGAGTTTCAAGCGTAGAGCGTTCGAGTGGAGCGTATGGAAAAAGATCAGACACACCGACCCGGCGTAGGGCGCCCTCTGGAAAAGGCGGCGACGCTTGCCGAAGCAAAGATCCTCAACCCCGGGACCCTCGCCGCGTTTGATGCCATCACAACGGACACACCCGTTCTGGTCGTTCTGGCTGCGGGCAAAGGCACTCGGTTCGGCCGCGATCCGAAGTGCATTCAACTGGTGCATGGTACCCCGCTGGCCCGCCATTCGATCGAAGCATTCCGCCGTTTCAGCCCGTCGCCGGCAATCGGCGTCGTGGGTTATCGCCATGAGGAGGTCTCAGCGGCACTGGGCAACGACAACACGTACATCCACTCTGACAACCCCACCGGTGGGACGGCGTTCGCGGCTTTCGAGGCATTTTGTGTCCCGACCCTGATCGCTCGGGACCCACTGCTCGTCATCACAATGGGTGACCGAGTCGTCCCGTCCTCGGTGTTTCGGCGTCTCTGTGAGCAACACCGCCAGGGGCAACGTCCGGCGGATCTGACGTTTCTGACCGCCCGCTATGAACCGCCCAAGAATCAAGGCAGAGGACGCATCGTACGGGACGGGAACGGCCATGTCACGCACATCATCGAGGAGAAGGACATAGCCCAAGAACGGGATGAGGCGAAGCGACAACACCTGCTGGGCCTGACGGAGGGGAACTGCCCGCTTTACGTGATCCGCGCGACAACACTGATGCGTTACCTGCGCAATCTGAGCAACGCCAACGCCCAGGGCCAATACTATCTGACCGATATCATCGAAGCCATCAGTCGCGACGGCGGGGACATCCGTACGCTGACCACAACACCGAGCGATCCCGAGTACGACCTGCTCTGCTCCGACGTGACGCGACCCAGGGACCTGGCCCTGCTGGAGGGAATTCTGGCAACCACCGGCTCGCTGCCCTTCCCCGAGGAACAGGAGGCTGAGGACATCGCCCGAGCCATTGCGGCCGACCGACCGGCTGGACAGGTCGCCTCGATCGCCCGGCAATTGGAAGAACTTGCCGCGATGATCGAGAGAGAGGAGCTGGCATTTCGCGGAGATCAACCGCTCGGAATCGGCATCTCTGGAGGGCGCCTGCGCATTGCCTTCATGCATCCCGACATGGTCCGGTTCTTTGGGCCCGCCTGGCAGATGCCGATCGGCGCCGGCAACGCCGCCGGCGCCGAGCAGATCGTTATGCTCGTCCAAAGTGCGGCCGACGGCCGGATCCATCTGCACCCAACGGACCCGAAGTACCGCGAGAATATCAATTCGATTCCCTCCGATTCACCCGTGATGTATCCGGGCAGCGACGTCGCCGATCTGCACACGTACGAGGAATTCGGCACGCACATGAGCGAGACCGTTCTGCTCTCACTGGGCTATTTCAGCGACGAAGAGATCGAACAGCGGCGCAGAAAGCAACGGCCCTTACCTCCGATGACGCTCTGGGTCAGCACGAATATGCGGCGCCCCTTCTCGCTGGTTAGCAACGCGATCGCCTCTATGCGCACGCTGCGCGAGGGCACGCTGGGCGCCAAGGTCCGGGCCCATCTCGGTCGCGGCCGGTTCCAGGGCCTGCATCTGGCCTCGACGGGCAACATCCCTCAAGGCGGCTTTTCCAGTTCCTCAGCCGTCACCGTCGCGACCAAGAACGCGATCAACGCCCTGTTCGAGATCGGCATCCCGCCGGACTTGCTCGTGCACCTGGCCTGCCAAGCCGAGTATGGCACGGGGGTACGCGCCGGCTCGTTGGACCAGGCTACCGAACAGAAGGGCCAGGCCGGGTGCGGCACGCTGATCTCATCGGATCCGAAGGACAACTACCGCATCATCGGAACGTTTCCCGTTCCCGCCGATCGCTTTCAGATTATCTTTCCGTACACTGTGCCGCGCGACCAGGATGCCTGGCGCTGGTCCGGGGGCAGCTACGCCGAAGCGCCCGGCGCCGGCCCCTTGACAACGAGTGAAGCCCGCAAGATGACAGGCAAGGCAGCGGAGATCGCAGCCCTACTGACCCAACTGCCCCTGAACCGAGACTTCTTCCAGCAGGTCGAAGACGATCTGATTACCGACGGCGTCCTGTCCCTGGAAAGTCGCCGATCGCTTTGCTCATTGCTGCTGCGCCTGCCCCTTCTGATCAAACGCGACGAACTGCAACAGCGCATCGACGCCCAACGCTGCTGGTACATCCAGGAACTGATGGACACCCATCGGCTCAACCGGCCCGCCGCGGCGGACCAAGCGGAGGCGACCCTGAAGTCCATCTTCGCCGGCTGGCGCGATCCTCCTCTGAGACGGGCCACCCCCTCAGGCGAGGTCGTCCAAGAGGAGGGAGTCCCGTTGCGCGCCATGCTGGCGTACCTCTTCGCTGAAGTGGCCAAGTGCTTCTATCTGGTCCGTCACCCGGATCAGTGGATCGAGTACGTCACGCTGTCCCAACGTGGCGATCGCTGTATCGATCTGCCCCTCGACGCCCTTCCCTCTCGGGAAGATATGGAGCGCCAACTCGCCTGGGAGCATGATCACACGGGCCCCGACCTCCTGAATCGCTGGCTGGAGCGGCATGGCGCAACGGCATTTGATTACAACCGGGGTCTGGATGACGCGGCGCTATCGGCTAAGAATCCTCCCGAGTTCCACCGCCTCGAAGGATCCAACTTCTTCCGAGGGCTGGCCTTGATCGATCTGGCCGAGGCAATGCTCAAACGAGCGTTTGGGTCCGAGGCTGTCGCAGTGCGCATCAACGCGGCCGGACAGGGGGACTACTTCCAGGTGCACGTCGATACGGAGCAAGCAGACGTCACTGAGGTGAAGGAGTTTCTCCGGCGGGCATTCTACCGACGCTTCAATCTCGATCCAAGCACCGAGTTCGTAGAACTCCATTCGGGAGGCAGAGCCGTGGGCGTACGGCTGAATCGCTTCGACACACTGCCGCAGTTGATTCAGCGTCTGCGCAGAATGGGCGTAGCATGAAATGAGAGAGTCGCCTCCGCCGCGCGGAGGCTTCCAGCCGACCCGCTACCGCATGACCCAGGCTTTGTCCTTGTAGACGACCTCGACCGCATCTCTCAGGGTCGGATCGCCTCGGAAAGCGTAGTCCAGTTGCAGAGTTTTGCGGAGGAAGATCTTGACGGGCGTCCCGTTTCCATCGACTGCGACAGGATGATTCACGATCGCCGTCTCATTGCTCAGGCCCGTAATGAAGACCTTGAAGCCCGTGGCGCGCGGATCGAAGTCGCGCCAGATTACGACGATATCCTTGGCATTGTCTTCGCCCTGCAGGATACGGTTATCGGCGCGATCCAGCATCTCGAGGAACGGGTACCGGCTCTGGTGGCGCTGCTTGATCCGATCGAACACAACCGCCGGAACCCCCCGGCCGGCCGGCACGATCTGGAAAGTATCGGTCATCAGTTCACAGCGCGGGTAGAAATCCACATCCCGCCCCGTTCGGTTGGTCACGGTCAGAATCGTGTACCAGTACCGGGCTGCGCCATTGCCGCCCCAGGGCAGCACCAGTTGCTGCGGCTGCTCGAATTTGACTTCGACTGTCCACTGCCCCGGCCCCTGAACGATAGCCGGCTCAGGCGCCGCCAGACAGAGATTGGCCATGACTACCAGAAATGTCCCATAAAACAGATACTTACTCATCCAGTACCCCTCTCCAAGAGAGCACGATCGTTCCTGAATGCACTATATTACATGGTTTGCCCTATTTTACACCAAATCGCCCGCGAAGCCAAGAAGATTCTGGGCGAAACCCAGGCGCCTACCGCACCTTATCCGCCCTCCCAGATTGGTCCGCTTAAAGGGCCAGATGATCGCGCGCCAGCCGGGAGGCGGCCGCCCGGAGAAGCTCTTCGCTGTGCGTCAGAGCGTGCCTGAGACTCATCGAGTCGTCCATGCACGCCAGGGCAACGTCAATCCCCAATATCTCCAGAGCCGGAGGGGATACGAGAACACGGCCGGCAAGCACCGCGACCCGGGCGCCGCCTTCCCGGGCGACCCGCGCGACCCCGGAAACGACCTTGCCCCGCAGAGACTGATGGTCGAAGCATCCCTCACCCGTGATGACCCAATCGGCATCCGCGACGGCCTCACGAAGCTGTGTCTCGTCCATGACAACCTCAACTCCTGAAACGAGACGGGCATCCAGAAACGCTACCGCCCCGGCCGCGAGACCGCCAGCGGCGCCTGAGCCGGGAATCCTCGCAATCTCAGCGCCGAGTTGTTCTCGGACCTGACTGGCCAAGTGAGCCAGCCCCCGATCAAGCGTCTCGACCATTTCGGGCGTCGCGCCCTTCTGGGGACCATAGACGCGAGCAGCGCCGTGCGGACCGCACAAGGGACTATCCACATCACAGAGCACATCAACGGGAATATCGACCGATTCTGAAGGGGGAGCGATCTCGCTTATCCTGCTGAGACTACCCCCTCCCAAAGAGATGTCCCGCCCCTCCTCATCCAGGAAACGCCAGCCCAGCACCATCGCCGCTCCGACCCCGCCATCAACGGTAGCACTGCCCCCGACACCCAGCAGGATGCGTTCGGCACCGTGTCGGATAGCGGCGCCGAGCAACTCGCCTGTACCGTAGGTGGTCGTGAACAGAGGATTACGTTGCTCCTCGCCGATCAATTCGAGACCACTGGCCGAAGCCATCTCCACCACTGCAGTGCGATCCTCAGGTAGCCAAACGAAACCGGCGTCAACCGGCGTCGAAGGCAAGGGACCTGTCACTTTGTGTTCAATCCATTGCCCTTGCCGAGCCGCCATCAACGCCGCGGCGGTTCCCTCGCCGCCATCGGCCATCGGCTTGAGTACTACCTCTGTTCCGGCCAGGGCCTGTTCGATCGTCTCGGCGGCGATCGAACAGGCCCGCACAGCCGTGAGGCTGCCCTTGAACGAATCCATCGCGACAACAACTTTCATCGACACTCACCCTTCCAACGGCACGTTTCTGACGGCCTGCAAGCAGCCATCCCGAGCGGCCTCAAGGACAGAGCCCATGTACTGATCCACCATCTCGGCGGTAAGCGGGATCGGCATGCCCTGCAGCTTCATTGCCAACTGAGGGTCCTTGGCCGCCCTCAGGGCCCGCTCAATGTGCGACTGGCTGAACCCATCGATATCAGCCAGTCGCGTCGGGAAGCCGATTCGCCGAGCGAATGCCAACATCGCTTCAGCGACCGCGATCCCCAGGTCCCGACCTCGCATGTCGTCGACATCCGCCTGGGTCAGCCCCGCCCGGCGATAGGTCCTTCCCACCAGGCGGAGGGGCTCCTCAATTGCCGGGGCGAAGAACACCGTGTAGTACGGATTCATCAGGGCGCACGCCCGCCCGTGCGGCAGAATGTCGACCAATGAAAAGCTCGTCAAATGCCCTCCGTTCGTGCCGCCGATCATGATGGCGTATCCCCCCAGATCGGTCGCGAGCACCAGCGCCGTTCGTGCCCGGATGTCCTGCGGATCCGCAATCGCCAGCGGCAGGTACTTGAGGATCAGGTGCAGTCCAACCTGGGTAATCTGGGCGACCTTCTCATAACTGGGCTTACCCACGGCGCCGTAGAGGACTTCGAGCATATGCGAGACGCCATCGAGGGCTCCGTCGGCGGTCAGCCCCGCAGGAACGCCGCAAGTAACGCTGGGATCGAACAGCGCGTGGGCCGGGACAATGGCGTCGTCAACAATGAGCTTCTTCTGCCCCGTCGCCAGATTGGTGACGTTAGAGTACTTCGTCAGATGGGCGGCCGAACCGGCCAACGTCTGGATCGCAACATGCGGCGTCAAGATTCGATCCGACCGATGGAGCGCTTCAGTAACCTGAGACAATCCGAAATAGTCACCGGCGTCGCCTCCGAGGACACTGAGCACACTGGCCGCCTTTGTCGCGTCAATGGTGCTGCCCCCACCGAAGCTAACGACAACGTCAGGGCGCGCCGCTCGTAACTGGCTCGCGATCCGAATCACGTCGTCCTTGGGCGCGTTGGGTCGGGCGCCCCTGATCTCCGCGCCAAGGTACACACCCTCTTGGGCCAACGACGTGCGAATCGTCTGGACGCCCTCCCCGCTCTGCGCGAAGGTCCCACGAACCAGCGCCGCCCGCGTCCCGAAGCCAGTGACAATCGGCCCCACCTGGGTCAAGGCATCGGCTCCGCACCGATACGAATCCCCCTTGAACTGAGCCAGGAGGTTTCGGGCCTCTTCGAATCCGGTCACGTCAGGCTCCTCTCTAATCCGCCCCGATCGATCGCCCCGAGGAGCCGATGGGGACTACGTGAAAACACGTATTTTACCGAGTAAAGGGCTCAGCCCCAAGAGCTTTCAGCTAAGCCCGCCCGCGCAAAAGCCGATAGTATCACCTGAACACCCCAGGATTTACCCGGGTCGCAAGCTGATAACACAGATATCATGTGGGAACTCCGTTAGAGGGATACGCCAATGTCACTGACAGCCGAAAACTCCCCGTCGATCGCCCAAACGAAGGAACCATCCTCCCGCCAATCGAACGACACCGCTCGCACGCTGCGCATACGCGACATCATGAGTTGTGAGATGGTCACGGTCACCTCAGAGGACAGTGTCTTCTCGGCCACCAAGAAGATGTCGGACAACAACATCTCCTGCGTAGTCGTTGTAGACGATGAAATGGTGATTGGCATTCTCACCGATAAGGACGTACTCAAGGGCGTCGCTGGGTCCGACACGGAGTTCCATCGACTGCGCGTCAGCGATCGGATGTCAAGCCCCGTCGAAACCGTCTCCTCGGACACTTCGGTGATTGCCGCCGGTAAGGTGATGGAAGTCAAGGGCATCAAACGCCTGCCCGTCGTCGACAGCGGGCAACTCGTCGGCGTCGCCACCCAAACGGATGTCACGCGGGGTTTGATCTCCATCAGTCCCCTCAAGGCTGTCTCCGAAATCATGAGCACCGAAGTCCTCACGGTCGATACGGGGGCCTCGGTCGCCGAGGCCGCGCGCATCATGGCCTCCAACGGCGTATCATGCCTGGTCGCCACCCATCATAAGGGCGCTGCGGGGATCATCACTGAGAAGGACGTGCTCCGGCGCGTGGTGGCTCTCCGTCGCGACCCCAATCAAATGCAGGTGGTCGATATCATGTCGTTTCCGATGGTCTCGATCCCGCCCGACTGCTCGGTCCTCAGCGCGGGCATCAAGATGGATCAGATGCACCTGCACCGTCTGACCATCATGGCCGACAATGAAGTCTGCGGCATCATCACCCAGACCGACATCGCAGTCGCTGTCCGAGCCGAACTCGCGCGACTCCAGCTCCAACAGAGCGATCTGACCAGTCGGCTTCGCGACATCGTCCGATACATTTCCCAGGACATGGAGACTTTGCAGACCTTCCTGAGTGACATGCCCACCCAGGCCCAAGTGCCCGGCTGGGTTTCACCCGTCGACCCGGCACGCGGAACCTGGCCGGGGCCCGCCCAACCGGAATAGGACCGCCCACGCAACAGTCTCCCCTATCCGCTCGCGACCGATAATCACATCCCGGCGCGACCAGCACACCCATCGATGCGCCGCCATTTGCCCGAACGTGCGGCAATTCGCATAGTTTACGTGGGTCCGGTTGAAGTATGTCTGGATACATGACGCTGAAGATCTGAACGAAACGCACCTCCAAACCAACGCAACCGTCCGAAACAAACGTTAAGGGGGCAACATGTCTCTATCTCGCAAAGACAAGAAGAACCGCAAGACAAAGAGTCTCGTGCTCGTCTTGTTGGCCTGGACGTTCATTGGCGGCCAAGCCCTGCTGGCGGCCGGCAGCGCATACAACTATAACAACGCCAATCAGGAAACCGAGTCTACCGAAGGCGCCATGCCCTGGGAACTCATCAGTCAGGGCGCCCATCGCGTCCGCCTGGTGGCCGCTCAAGCACAGCCGGATGTCATCGGAAATATCGCGGTGTTTCTCGGAGTGGCCAACGTGCTGGGGCTGGTCGCCTTGACGCTGGGATTGCTCTCCTGGAGTCGGTCGAAACACAGCAGCGGTCGGCTCACGATCGCGGCCGCCATCGTGGTGATCCTGGTGAACTCGATCCTCAATCTGCCCTACGCCTGAGCGAGAGCCAGACGACAAAACGGGGTAAGGCTTGGCCGGGCTGTGCCAATCGGGTCAGCCGAGCAGATTCAGACTTGCGCGAACCTGCTCGTCCCCCATCGCCGCACGGTATCCGACGGGGACAATGCGCTGCGTTTCCATGCCGGCGAAGGCCTCGACGGTGCGTCGTTCGGCGGTGGCCGTGATCAACGTGGGGTGGAAGCCAATCCCTTTCCACAGGGCCTCGGCTGCGGCGTTACTCGAAACGTAATTGACCGAGAGAAACTCCACCCGGCGGGCCCGGAAGAACCGGACAAGCCGCCGGGCGATCCGCCCGGCCAGGCCGCGCCGCCGATGGTCCGGATCGACCCAGATGTCGACCAACTCCCCGGAACGAGCCGGGACATATTCGGCGTGCACCCAGATCCGCCCCGAGCCCATCGCCACGACCTCCGCGGACGGCACATCGCAGGCAACCAGCACTCGCGTCTGGTCGTCGGCAATCTGCCTTTGGTAGTGGTCGACGAGTCTCACGGTACTGCGACGGCCCAGATGGAGCATGTTGGCCCCAACACCGCCCATGCTCTCCTGCAGCGCCATCTGCATCTGAACCAGTGCTGCCAGATCGTCCGATGTCGCTGCCTGTACGTGATACCGCGTCGTCTCAGCCGATGCTTCCGTTCCGTTCGGCCTCATTGAGCCTCCCTGCTAGATACAGATCGTTAGCCCCCTTATGCCGCACCGCGGGCGCACAGGAAGCGGAGACCCCAGGCACCCGACCTTACCGCCCAGGACCACAAGGTCCGGGCGCACAGCCTCAGAGGGGCGCCCCGTTCGCCTACCAGAAGAATCATTTCTTGCGCCATGCTTGTTTTCGCCGAGACCGGGCAAAGCTTGAGCGGCAAGTTCACCGGGTTCCCTGCAAATGGCGCAAAATACGTAGTTTCCACAATACACGCCTCTCTGGGGCAGACCCTCCAGGGAAAGCCCTTTCAAGCGGTATTTGCGGGTGACCGGATCGCACCGGTTGGGCAAACCTTCGGTTTGTTTCTATTGTTTAGATAGCGCCAATGCGGGCGCTGCAGGTGATCGAACATCCAGAGCCAATTGCTCCAATGACAGGAGAAAGACCATGAGGACCGTGAAGGTATCCGATGAACTGTTCGAGGAACTCAAGAGCCTCGTCGTTGATCCGTTTGACGACACGCCGGACACCGTGATTGGACGATTGATCGACATCGTCAAGAAGGCCAAGAGCCGTTGGTCACCCCTCGACGCTTGTGAGAGCCCGGAGGGAATTCAGGTATCGGTCAAGCCGCAGGGGCAACCCGCCCAACCGGAGGAGGCCGCCGTCCCGGAAGATGACCAGGTCGTGTTGTTGTAGTCGCTTTCCCCGACGCGGGCGCACGACTTACATCGGCGCCAGTCGGAAACTCGTGAATTGCGGCGCGCTGCACACCGCCGGCAGCGCGCCCTCCAGGTGATGTCAATACCAAGGCATGTCCAAAGCTACGCGGCGGTTACCACTCCCTGAGGAAGACAACAACGCCCTACCACACGGCTGCGTAGTCGCAGCGAGCAATCGTGAAGCCGTCTTCCCATCCCCTCTTGTATTTCTGATCCTGTTCGAAGCGGTCGGTGTCTCGGTTGAAGCGGTAAAAGGGGTGACCGATCGTATGACATCCCGCCGAATAGCCATCCACGTAGCCGTCAACATACTCGGGGGCATAGCCGGCCCGGATGAGACCTTTGCGATTCGTAGTGTGGCAGCCGCCTAGAAGAAGCAGCGTCAACGCGAGTACGACGAACAGGACCACCTTCATTCCTTGCACTCCTACAACCTCTGACCACCGTGTGCTCCGCCACCCGACCAAGGCGTTCCACCTCGCTATCTACTTTGACTGTACGCAACACAATCCGAATACGCAAGCAAAAAACACCGATATCAGCACTGATAACGCAGATTTTACTTGCCGCACCGCCCCGAACCGCCCTGCCACACCTCGATTCCAAGGGAGCCGCCAGCCCGGTCAACTTCCATTACCCGCGACCGCGCCAGCATGCAACCGGCTTTGACAGGCCAAGATCAACGAGGATATAGGACCCATCCAATCGCCCCGATCCGCCCGTCAATCCAAGAGTGGCGACAACTCACACGCTAAGCCGGCTTTGAGTACTCTCGGCATTAAAGGCGCGCGTTTTGACTTGATTTGGAGGCCTTTTTCGCGAAAATGCGTGTGACAGTCACGCCGCCGAGCATATTTGAGAAGGCGGCAACACACGATCCGTCAATAACGGGAGTCCTTTGAAAGCGAACCGATACACCAAGATTGCAGCGGCCGCGACTGTCTTCGCCGCGGTCTGCACGCTGGCGGCCTGGCTCGGACGGGGTCAGACCGATGACACCGCAGCCCAATGGTACAGCGTGATCCCTCCCCTGCTGGCGATCGTGCTGGCCTTCCTGACCCGCCACGTTTTGCCCAGCCTCGGAATCGCCATCATCGCGGGCGGCCTGCTCACCCACATACCGCGCGCGCCACTGAGTTCAGCCGCGTGGGTCGAGGGATTCAGGACATCCGCCAGTCACCTGACTTCGACCGTCACCGACACAACCTACCTTCAGATTCTAGCGTTCATCCCCCCCATCTTCGTCATGATCGAGATCCTCATTGCCTCGGGAGGATTTCGGGGGATCATCGTCTGGCTCCTGCGCTGGATCAAAGGGCGTCGCTCGGCTCAAGGGGCGACGGCACTGATGGGCATTCTGTGCTTCATCGACGACTACACCAATGCGATCGTTGTCGGCTCGATGATGCAGCCGATCACAGACCGGTTTCGTATCAGTCGGGAAAAGCTGGCGTTTCTCGTCGACGCCACCAGTGCGCCGATAGCAGGACTGGCCGTCATCAGCACGTGGATCGCCTACGAGGTCGGCCTGCTCGGACAGATCGGAGGAACGCTCGAACTCGGTAAGAGCGGGTACGCGATGTTCTTCGACGCCCTGAGCTTCCGCTTCTATTGCCTCCTGATGATCGCCTTCGTGTTCCTGCACGTCCTGCTGGACTGCGACTTCGGCCCCATGAAGACGGCCCAGGAGAAGGCATTTGGGGAGGGCCCAGACGATGAAGCGGCCGCCGAGAAGAGAACCCCCATGCCAGCCGCCGGCAACTCCGACCGGGCCTTCAAAGCACTGATCCCGCTGGCCGGACTGGTGCTCTTTCACCTGACAGGCCTCTGGTTCGACGGGACCACCAAGCTCAAGGCCGATATGCAACAATGGCAAGCACTCAGCCAGACGGCGACCGCTGAAGAGATGCCCGCCCAACCCGTGGACATCGAGACCCTCTCGCCGGCCAGTTGGGTCTACTGGCGCGAGGTGATCGGCCACGCCGAGCATACACCGCTGGTGTTGGCATGCGCCTCGTCGTTTGGACTGACACTCTCGTTGATCATCGCGCAACTGTTCGGCGGTCTGAGCCGCCCCGTAGTCGTCCATTGCTTCCGACGCGGTATCCGGCGCGCGATGATTCCATTCGTCATCCTGATCCTGGCCTGGTCGCTGAAGAACTGTTGCGACACCCTCAGAACGGGCGAATTCCTCACTACCATCCTGGCCGACCAGATCCCGGCGTATCTGTTCCCGCCGATTCTCTTTCTGGTCGCGTCGCTGACGTCATTCGCCACGGGGACCAGCTACGGAACGATGGCGATCCTCATGCCGACCGCGATTCCGATCGCCCATGCGATCGATGGGCAAACCTACGGGTTGACGACGATGATCAGCCTAGGCGCCGTACTCGACGGCTCCATCTTCGGAGACCACTGCTCCCCCATCTCCGACACCACCATCATGAGCTCGATCGCCAGTTCGTGCGACCTGGTCCAGCACGTGCGAACGCAACTGCCCTACAGCCTCGTCGTGGCCGCCGTCGCACTGCTCGGAGCCTACGTCCCCAGCAGTCTGGGCCTGCGCCCCGTCTGGGGCCTTGGGCTAGGCGTCCTGGCCATCATCGCGACCCTCCTGATCCTCCGACGCCGCGCTCGACACCGCTGAAAACCACCGGAAGAAGGCCGCTGACAACCAGTACTCAGTTCTTGAGGGCAATCTCCTCATCGTACGCATCCTGCCCGCTGCGTGATGGCATCGTTCCTTCCGTGGCCGTACGAGCCGCACGTCACGTGCTAGCCGGTAGGGGCGCAGAGGAGCAGCGCAATCCTGCGGTGGGCAGGAGGCGGCGATGGAGATAGACGAACCGCGTTAGACTACCGGTTTTCCGGCTTGTTGAGCGGGTCGTACCAGCGTTTCAGGACATCTTCGCCGTTGGACTCGCGCATGGAGGTAACATGGCCGTCCAGCCAGAGAATGTTCAGGGTGCCGCCGGTCTCGAAGTCGTCGAGCGCCCGAATGTTGTGGCGGAAGATGCCGCGATACCAGTTAGCCCGACCACCCCCCTGGCGATAGTGCGTCAGATTCGTCCCACTGGGGCCGACGAACAGCATGTCCGAGTTGCTCGCGTTGCCATTCTCGATCCGCGGCTCCATGTGATCATGCGCAACAATCACCTCGGAATGACGCTTGATGCGGAGCGTGTTGTCTTCGCTCAGCCACCCGTTGGCGCCGAAGGCGGAAGTGTAAATCAACTTGGGGTCGCCCCCATAGAGCAGTTCCTTAGCAACCGTCTCAGCGAACGTGCGAAAGGCGGCGCAACCGAAGACCTCGCGGTCCTCAATGTAGGGGTAGTAAGCGATCCCCCAGTAGGCGCGAAGATCGCCGGCCCGCAGGTTATTGCCTGCGTCATCCCACCAGAGATGGCCGTTGGTGTTGTTCGTATGCGTGTGCAGATCGGGCAATACGAAGTCGTGGTCCTGAATGTACATCAGGACGCCCAATCCCACGTTCTTGAGATTCCCCCGACAGGCCTGGTCCCGCGCCTGGTCCTTCACCCGCGACAGGGCCGGCATGAGGATCCCCATCAGGATGGCGATGATAGCGATGACCACCAATAGTTCGATTAGCGTGAAGGCTCTCGAGTTGCGTGTCATGATGGCGCGTTCTCCTCTCACGGAGGTCTGCGATCCCGACTAGCAGCCGTCCGCATCACAAGATGACATCCCTATCCCAACCGGACCAACTTGCTGATTATACCCCAGGCCGCCTGCCTGTGGCAAGCGGCCTGGAGAAAAACTACCGAGAACCCAGATATTTTTCTGAACCGCGCCTGGGCGCGGTCAGCGGCTATTTTGCCGCGTTCTCACTGCCGGGGGCGCGTTTCCCACGCCACTGACCCATCGTTTGGACGCGGGCGGAGACCACACAGAGTTTCAGCACGTGCCCCTTGAAGGTCGTCTCCAACAGGGTATCTTCCTGCTGTTGGCGGTGCCACTGGAAGGGACCGGCCATGCTCATGTTGAGTTGATCGCCCGCGTTGAGATCGGCGAAGGTCGCCACGCCATCGACCAGGAAGTCGGTCGGATTCAGGACCAGGTTGATGTCGAACTTGTCCCCTTCCACAACACCCGAGCCAACGATGGAGAAGGCCTCACCGGCTGCAACGGAGCCAACTTCGGTCGCCGCTGGGAAGGACAGCGTCTTGGGATCGATGGCATAGGGACCGCGCGGCGTTGTCGTGTCGAAGAAGGCGCTGACGTAGAGGGAGAACGGAATCGAAATCGTTCCACCGATCTGGCTGGCCGCCCCGTCATACTGGAGCAGTTCGCTCTCCACGTGGAGTTCGTTCAGCTTGGCCGTCATCGCCGTAGCGTCGAGAGCCATCTGCATCCGGCTCGTCGCCGAGACGAATTCCAGATTCGCACCCTCGATGCGAGCCTCCTGACCATCCAGATAGGCCTTCAACTGGATTTGGTAGGAAACCGCATCGGCCCCGGCGCTCAACTCGTAGACGGTCGCAGCCCCCGGCTGCTCCGGCGTCTCGCCCGTTCCCGACGTATCGAAGGCATACCAAGCGATTCCTTCGTAGACCCAGGCACCGGCCTGGCCGCTGAGATAGAGCTGCCTCTCGGCTTCGTCAATCGTGTAGTAGTGAGCACCCAACACATCGGACCAGAAGCGGTAGACAGGCTTCGCGTCCGCCGGTTGGCTACCCACCGGATAGGCATAGAACACCGTCCCTTCGTAAGTCCAAACATCTGGGTAATTTGCCAGCAATCTGTCTCTCTCACCAGCATCGATCGTATAGAAGTGACTGCCCAGCTTGCCCGACCAGAAGCGGTGGATCGGCAGCAGGCCCGCGGCCGTCGATCGCAGATAGGCATAGTAAGCAACACCTTCAAACATCCAGGCGTCAGGATACATTGCGATGATCCGGTCCTTTTCGCCCTCGATCGCCGTGAAGAAGTGCCTGCCCGTCTTCGGCGACTCGAAGCGATAGACCGGTACGAGACTCTGGATCTCGTAGGCGCCGATATCGACCGCCGTTCCCGCCAGACGCGGATTTCCATCGAGATCGGTTTGATTCGGATCACGCCCGTAATCGGGATCGCCCGCGTCGATGCACGGCGACGCGTCGGCCAGATGATAGTCGCCCGCCATCCAAATGGCCTGGGGATCGTCGGGCGTCACCGCCGTCTTGGAGCTGTCAGGATCGGTCCACTGCCCTGCCTGTGCAAAGAGTGGATCGACGGCAAGGACGCCGGCACTGGTCGTGCAAGCCGCGTCTTCGATATTGCAGTAGGTTACGTTGTCACAGTTCTGCCCCGCCAGTTGATCCGGCGTGTTGCCCCACAGAATGGAATTGGTGATGACGGTATCGGCCGAGCAGAGCACCCCGGCGCCCTGGCCCGCCACGCCACTTCTCTGCTGCATGGAGGCATTCTCGACGATGGTGCAGCGTTCGATACGTCCCAGGGCGCACCAGATGCCTCCGCCTCGCCCGTCCGGGCCTACCGTCATGGCGCTGCCGCCGCGACCGGATCGATTGCCGGCCACCAACGAATCGGCGATCTCCAGCGAGTCCTGACAAAACACGCCGCCCCCGGCGCCGCCCTGGCCGCCGGTGCCCTTGAACGCATCGGTACTGTCTCCTCCGACGCCGGTCGTATTGCCTTTGATGGCGCTACGCTGGATCGTAGCCCGCATACCATAGACGCCCGCTCCGAGACCGCCCTGACCGCCCACGGGACCACGGCCCCCGGCACCGGTGCGGTTGTTCGCTACGGTGGTGTTCGTCAAGACCAGCGCGTCGCCGTAAATGCCACCACCGGAACCGCCATTGCCCGCCATGACATTGGAGTCTCCTCCCGAGCCTGTGACATTGTCGGCGAGAATGGAGTCGGACAGGTAGACCACTGAGTTGCGTGAGAATACCCCAGCGCCGTTGCCCCCGTTGCCGCCGAGACTGACCAGTGATTCGGCCCCGTCGCCCGTGGTGTTGCCGCTGATCAGGCAGTTGCTGATCTGGACAGCCGAGGCGACGGCGTAGAGACCGCCGCCGGCGCCGCCATCGACATCCGTCTTATCGGTGCCGGGCAACGTCGCATTGTCCAGAATCCGACACGATGACAGCACAACCGTCGCGTTCTCGCAATAGACGGCGCCGCCAACCGACGCCAGTCCGTTTATAATCGTCAGTCCGGAAATCGCCCCGGCGAAATCCATCGCATAGAAGCCGCGATGGGCCGAACCAGTTGCCCCCTGGCAATCGATAACGGTTGCCTCGACGACCGCCGGGTCGGCCGGATCAGTGCTACGAAGAGTGATTGATTTGCGCCGCAGGTCGATGTCGCGATTGCCCGGTCCTGTATAGGTCCCAGGATGAATGACAATGCTATCCCCCTCGCTCGCCGCATCTACGGCCGCTTGAATGGTGGCGTAGCCAACCTTGCCGGTGCTCTCGACCTCCAGCGTCCTGCCGAACACAGCGGCCGGGATGACAGAGAGACAGACAAGTGCGATTAGTGCAGACAGATAATGGGATCGGCAGTACATGCGTAACCTCCTCCGAAAGAGTTCACTGAAAATCGGATGCTTAACGGTCTCTGGTTAGTGCCATCCGAGATGCAGTTCGTAACGCTTTTTCCCCGGTTTTCCTCATTCCAAGGCGATTCTATGCCCCCCAGAGGCGTGCCGTCGCCGTCCTGGACCTACACTGAACACTCCCCGCTCCAAGAGGACGAGACTAGAATATCACCCACACCCAAACTCATATTGTAGCAAATCCGCCTCGCTTTGTCCAGAGAATTGCCTCGCCAGCGAGGGAGCAACAGTGGCGGCGTAGGTGCCGAACGTCCGGATTATCGCGCACTCTTCGCGTTCAAGGCCTTCTCCATTACAGGACGCAAGGCGCGATTCCAGGCCTGGTAGCCCTTGCCATTGAGATGGAGTCGATCGCTTAGGAACAGACTGTCATCGGGCTTTCCCTCCGCATTCAGAAGCGGGGTTGCCAGGTCCGCAAGAAACAGCCGTGAGTCTTTCCCTGAGAACGCTTGGATGAGGTCGTTGGCCTTCTTCATCTCGCCCCACAGCGACCACCGGCGTCCGCTGGGCTTGATGGGAATGAAGACGATCGACGTGTCGGGCAGTTTGGTGTGGACCAGTTCGACGAAACGACGGTAGTCGCATAGGACGCGACAGGCGGATTTGCCACCCGCAACGTCGTTGTCACCAGCGTAGAAGACGATCAGTTTCGGCGCATAAGGCAGGACAATGCGGTCGAAGAAATGGGCCACATCCGAGATGTGCGAGCCGCCGAACCCGCGATTGATCACAGGAAGGTCCGGAAACGACTCGCGCGTCTTCCACATGCGAATGCTGGAGCTGCCCACGAAGAGAATTGGATCGGCCGGTACGGCGTTCTTGCTGTCCCAGGCGGCAAAACTCTGGATGTCCTTGGCAAAACGATTTGGATCCGGGTCCGCCACTTCTCCAGCACCAGCCAACGACACCATAACACTATAGATGCTCACCCAGGCAGCGACTCGTATACACCTCACTATCATATCCCTTCAAAAACAGTCATGTCCCGATTCTACAGGAATCTCAAGGGAGATGATAAACACCTCGGCGTAATGGTGCAACCATTGCGCAAGCCGCTCGCCTGCCCTTGTCACAAAACGAGTGTCATGACGACATCCGAACCGTCGCTATCGACCCAGATGCCGGAGGAGGTGGGCGCACACCAGACACGTGCAGAACTGTCCGAAGCCAAAGCTAACTCCGAGGGGGCAACCGTTGCCATTCTCTTCCAGACAATCAATCAGTCCGGTCCGACCCAACAGTTGGACCTTGCTGAGATTCTCCAATTCGGGTCGACAGCACTTAAACCCTCGAGGGCAGTTCGTCCTCGCGATGATTTCGTCCAGGCGTTCCTCGGATGTTCCCATTGGGCAACACTCCCCTCGAAGCACGTTCCGTCACCACGCAAGACTTCGGCACCCCTATGGCCCCGATCGATCAGTCGTTGGATCGCGTCGGGGACGGAATCGACAGTACCTGCATGGGCCCTTCGCCGTCCGGAGAACGCCCCATGCTCTGATCCTCATCCAGATCCTCGAACGTCACGGAGTCCAGCAGCGTGTGCCCATTCTCGATCGTATCGAACAGCCAGATGGTCTCCCCGTCCCCCGCGAGGCGGAAGTTGGCGTGCAAACCCGGTTCATCGCCCCCATCTTCATCGGCCCAGACCAGCAGATACCCACCCGGCTCGATCTGCGCCCCATCCGGGAAAGACCACTTGAGCGGATTGTCCGGGTTGTCACTCAGGTACATACCGGTCAGATCGACAACCTGATCGCTGGTGTTCTTCAACTCGATCCAGTCGTCGTACTCCCCCTGCGGATCGGCAAGCGTGCTCTCGTTCCGCGCCATCAGCTCGTTGAAGACAACCGATGAGGACGTCGTGTCGCCATAGGTCAGGAGGTGCGTGTAGACCTCGTGCTCAGCACCGGCCGGGCTGAACGTCGCGGTGCCGTTCCCGTCATCGGCAATCGCCTGCACGTAGTAGCGCAGTTGCGTCCCTGCGGGATAACCTGACAAACTCGCGCCCCAGACACCATCCCCGGCCTCGCCGTCGCCGCTGCGGCCGTCATCGGCCATGGCTATCGAATCGAAGAATGCAAAGGGGCCCGCCGCGATGAACAACCGCACCTCGGAGACAGAGACAGCGTCGCCGACGGTCGCCGTCACCGCAAGCGTCTCGCCCTGCTCGCTCTGGAAGGCCTCCTGCTCAACCGCGAGGATCTCGGGAGTCGATCGCAAGAGCGCCCGGTTGCTCAACAGATAGTCCCGCCGCTCCTGCACGAACTCCTTCAGATCCTCGATCCCATTGTCGAACGCCTGATTGGAATACAGCTTCTTGTCATCCAACTTCACCTGCTCTTCGATAAGCGCGCGATAGGCGTCGATCTCTGCGAACAGCATCTCCTCCGTCAGAAACGAGTCCAGAATGGTGCGGGCATGGGCCAGGTACCGCTGACGATACGCGTCGATGGCCATCAGGCGGTACATCAGGGGCACGACCGGGTCGTCCTCTCGGTAGAACAGCGACCACTGCTCATTGGACATGCACTCGTTGCCGTCATACTGCATCAAATGCAGCCGCCCGGTCTCAGGTTCATAGTAGAGACCGTAGTCACTGCCCCGCTTGTTGACGTAGCCGTCATCGTCCTGAAAAATGACCTCAAAGGCGCAAACCCAAAGGGCACGATCGACATCGAGCACGGAATCCAATTCGTCGGGAAGCTGCGCCAGCGGCGTGTTGTTCAGCACGTCGCACGTGTTGATAAGGCTGGCCCAGGGATCATCCTGGTTGGTGTTCTTCAGTTCATAGGCCGCCTCATACGTGGCCGAGCCCTCGCCCTGCCAGGTCAGTGCAGCAACGCCGCTGGTGACCCCACCGCCTTCGGCCAGAGGCACGGCATCGACACTATCATCAACCGTCTGGACGCTCTGCCGGGGAGGGCCTCCCCCGCCGGGTCCCGGGCCCGGAGCGCCGCCCCCCATCGTCCCTTGAGCACGCCAGCGCGTCCCCTCATTGCTCGCGAACCAGTCCTCAATGAACTCGGCGTTGAGTTGCTGGACATTGGCATAGACACCCCAGTTCTCGCCGTTGATTTCAAGACGCACGAAATTGGCCTTCGCACTGGGGATCTGTCGACGCGCCGTATTCGAGTACAGCACCTCACGCATGAACGTCGGATCGCTCATGCAGTTGACCAGGTTGAGCGTCTTGTAGCCCATGAGACGCTGATCCTCGAGGACGTAGTCGATCTCGATGTTGAAGGACTTCTTCTGCGAGTTTTCGGTCTTCCGGTAAGACGTATTCCCTCGAAATCGGACCCCGACGTCCTCATAGACCTCGTCATCAACAGTCAGCGTCGCCAGGATATTCTCCTTCGCATCGTAGTTCGCCTCCAACTGGCTCCACCAGTCAGGTTGGGAGAACTCCAGGTGAAGGGTGCGCAACACAGTTGCATCATAGAAGTCCTCGTCCTGGGCAAGCCCGGTCGAAGCAACAAGGAGCGAAAACACCAACACAAGATACGTTCTGGTTCTCATGATACACCTCCATATTAGCCAATGGTCATCTCACAAGGCAGGTGGAGGCGCCGACCGCAACGGTTACTCCAATTCTTCGTTGCGAGGCACGAATCGCAGTGAGCGACTCCGTGAAACGTCACAAGGGACGCTCTCCCGGAGAGCAGCGTCCCTCGATCGACCGGCAGGTATGGAGGCGAGAACTAGCGGGCGACTACACAATACAGGAAACGGTTCGAGCGAAGGAAGAGACGCCCATCGCTGATAGCGGGCGACGCGTTGAAATCGCTGTCGTCCGAGGCGAAGCGGTTGTGCGCGAGCTGCTCAAACTGCGGCTTGGCGGCCAGCACAAAGGCGCCGCCCGTACGACTGACAGCATACAGCTTGCCATCGGCCAGGACGACGGACGCGTAGACAGGCTTGCCTCCTTTGAGAGGCAGTTTCTCCTCGAAAAGGATCTTGCCCGTCTTCGCCTCGGCGCAGAAGGCCCGTCCCCTGTCACTGACCCAGTACAGATTCCCTTCGTACACGACCGGCGAGGGGACGTACGACGCGTCGCGACTGGTCCAGGCAATGTGGGTGTTCGTCACATCGTCGGCGCCGCCGGCGCGGATGGCGACCGCCTCGGTCGAAGGGAAACCGCCGAAGACATAGAGCACTCCGGCGTGCGCTACCGGGGTCGGTGAGATGTTCCCTCCGAGCGTGGTGCGGGCGTACCAGTTCAGTTCGCCCGTCCGTGGTTCAAACGCCCAGACCTCCGAAGGAACGGCGAGGACCAGTTCGTTGCGACCGTCGGGGATCGCGGCAATCACGGGCGTCGCGAACGACAGCTCGGTCTTGTCCGCCTCGACCTTCCACACCTCCTGGCCCGTGACTTTGTCCAGGGCGATCAACGCCCGACGCTCTTCGGAGGCGTTGACGATCAACAGATCGTCATGGAGGATCGGACTGGCAGCCGAACCCCATCTCCGATTGCTCGATTCCGTTCCGAGGGCGCGTTGCCAGAGCTGGTTCCCCTCGAAATCGAAAGCGAAGACACCTGACTTTCCGAAGAAGACATACACCCGCTGCCCATCGCTGACGGGGGTGCTGCTGGCGTAGCCATGTTCGCTGATATAGCCGCGATAGGGATCTTCCGGAAGCGTTGCATCGACGGTTTTCTCCCACACGACCACACCGTCCGAGGCGTTGAGGCAGAGCAGGTGACGCCTCAGGTCCTTCGGTTCACCTGGATTGCGTTTGTCGACGCCGTACCCCGAGTAGCAGGTCACGAAGACCCGATCGCCGCAGACAATCGGACTGGACGAACCGGGACCGGGCAACGCCCTCTTCCACGCGAGATTCTCCGCCTCGCTCCAGGTCGTCACCAACTGAGTCTCCTCGCTGATTCCGTTCCCATTGGAGCCTCGAAAACCCAGCCAATCCGCCGCCCAGACGGGCCGCAGATTCAGGAGCAACACACCAAGAACCACCATCCTTTGACGACTCATATTCTTGACTCCCACGAGAAAGAGACGGGGGCGCCGATGCGGCTATTCCAAGGCATCCGGCCTAGCCGGCGCCGTCACATCGGCACCACCCTCGTGAAGGAAACTACCCATCGTATACGCGCGCGCATGCCACCGAACGCAGACCATCCCCCTTCCGACACCGATCCACGCACGGCCAGCTCGCTTAGACAGTGGGCGCCTCTGAACAGCCGGTTACAGCCCAAGTGAGGAAATCCCTGGAAAACGTCACAGGCGCCGCCCCCCAGACTGTCGCTACTCGTGACGCAGCGCGATGATCGGATCGACCTTGGCCGCGTTGATGGCAGGGTAAAGGCCAAAGAGAATCCCGATTCCCATACTAATGAACAGGGGCAACAGGATCCCGTTCAACGTCATCACAGTCGCCATCCCCGAGAAGTAGGTAATCAGAAACGGGATCAGCGTGCCGACGCCCAGGCCGATCAACCCGCCTATGGTCGAGAGCACGACGGTTTCGATGAGGAACTGGTAGATGATTTGATGGCGTTTGGCGCCGATCGCGCGGCGGATACCGATCTCCCGCGTCCGCTCGGTTACCGAGGCAAGCATGATGTTCATGATTCCGATCCCACCGACCAGCAGACTGATTCCCGCGATCGAGCCGAGCACGATGTTGAAGGTCCGCTTGGTCGCCTCGGCCTGCTTGAGCAGGGCCAGAGGGACACTCATCGAGTAGTCCTTCTTCTTGTGGAACTGCTCGAGCATCCGTTCGATACCGGCGGCGGTCGCTTCGACATGCTCGGCCTTGTCGACCTGGATGATGATCTGGTGCAACTCCACCTTCTCCCGCTGGAACGAGCCGGAGGTCATCTTGGTGAAGATGTCGCCAAAGTAGCGGCGCGCGACCTCCATGGGGACATAAGCGTCGACCTGCTGGTCCGGGATCTGAAGATTGCCGGCCTCGCCGCCCTCGCTCTTGACGATGCCGATGATCTCGAATTCGTCGCCTCCAATGCGCACGGTCTGACCGATGACACTCTCGGTCGCCAGAATCTTGCGGGCCCCGAATTCGGTCAGCACGACCACCGGCGCCAGCTTCTCCTGGTCTTCCGCTCGGATCGTGCGGCCGGCCAGAATGGTGCGCGGCACCAATCTGAACCATTCGGGAGTCGTCCCGACCACACGCAGTTCCATGGCTCGTTCGCGCAGTCGCGTTTCCTTGCGCGTCAGCTTCACGGGGGTAACCTGACGAATCGTATCGAAACTCTTGGCGATCCGCTCGTAATCGTCATAGGTTAGGCCGAAGATGCTCATCATCGACCGCTGCGTGTTGGTCGCCTCGTCCTCGACCGGTTTGACGGAGGAGACGATGATGTTGTTGCTGCCCAGCTTGCGGATCTGCGCCATGGCTTCCTTGCTGGCGCCCTCGCCCACCGAAAGCATCGCCACAACACTGCCGACCCCAAACACCACGCCGAGCATCGTCAAGAAGGAGCGCAGCTTGTGGAGCAGCAGGTTCTCGATGCCCAGCCGGATGTTTCGAGCGATCTTCGTCTGTCGCATGCGCACATCCTCCTGCAGAGATCGATTCGCGTGCCGCACGGCGTACCGCGTATCGCCTGGGGATGCACAGCGCCGTACGAACTACTCGTGCCGCAACGCGATGATCGGGTCGACCCGCGCGGCGTTTACCGCCGGGTAGAGACCGAAGAGAATCCCAATACCCATACTGATGAACAGAGGCAAGAGAATACTGTTCATCGTCACCACCGTCACCATGCCGGAGAAGTAGGTGATCAGAAACGGAATCAGAGTCCCCACGCCCAGACCGATCAAACCGCCGAACATGGAGAGGACGACCGTCTCGATCAGGAACTGATAGACGATTTGCCGGCGTTTGGCGCCGATCGCCCGGCGAATTCCAATCTCTCTAGTCCGTTCGGTCACCGAGGCCAGCATGATGTTCATGATCCCGATCCCGCCCACGAGCAGACTGATCCCGGCAATTGAACCCAGAACGATATTGAACGTGCGTTTGGTCGCCTCGGCCTGTTTGAGCAGCGCCAAAGGAACGCTCATCTCGTAGTCCTTCCTCTTGTGAAACCGCTCAAGCATCCGCTCGATCCCGGCCGCGGTGGATTCGACCGAGTCGGGGCCGTCTGCCTGGACAATGATCTGATGCAACTGCACCTTCTCACGCTGGAACGAGCCCGAGGTCATCTTGGTGAACATGTCGCCGAAGTAATCTCGCGCCACTTCAAGCGGGATGTAGATGTCCACGTCCTCGTCAGGGATCTGGATATTGCCCGCCTGGCCGCTCTCACTCTTGACGATCCCAATGATCTCGAATTCGTCCCCGCCGATGCGAACGGTCTGGCCGATCGTCCCCTCGGTCGCCAGGATCTTGCGGGCGCCGAACTCGGTCAGGACCGCTACGGGCGCCTGCTTTTCCTGATCCGCGGCATAGATCACCCGGCCCGCCACGATATCACGCGGCACCAATTCGAACCACTCGGGAGTCGTCCCAACCACGCGAAGTTCCATCGAGCGCTCACGCAGACGCGCCTCTTTGCGCAACAGCTTGACCGGCGCCGCCTTGCGAATGCGCCTGAAGCTCTGGCTGATCCGGGCCTGATCGTCGTAGGTCAACCCATAGATGCTCATGTGAGAACGTTGGGTGCTGGTCTGCTCATCCTCAACCGGCTTGACCGAGGTGATGATGATGTTGTCGCTGCCCAGCTTGCGAATGTTGGCCAGCGCCTCCTGGCTGGCGCCTTCGCCGACCGAGAGCATCGCCACGACGCTACCGACGCCGAAAACAACGCCGAGCATGGTCAGGAATGAACGCAGCTTGTGAAGCAGGAGATTTTCAATGCCGAGCCAGATGTTCCTGGCGATCTTCGTGTGTCTCATGTGCACCTGTTTCTATTCTATCGATCACACCATCGATCATGTGCAACCGGTTGTTGGCATAGGCCGCGATGTCCGGCTCATGTGTCACCATGATGATGGTCTTGCCCTGTTGGTTCAACTTGCTCAGCAACTCCATGATCTGAATGCCTGTGACGGAGTCCAGGTTGCCCGTGGGCTCGTCGGCGAAGATAATCTGCGGATCGTTGGCTAGCGCCCGCGCGACGGCGACACGCTGCATCTGCCCGCCGGAAAGCTCCGTCGGTCGATGGTTCAGCCGGTCGCCCAACCCAACCTCTTCGCCCAGTTCCTTGGCGCGGTCGGCGCTGTGAGCGGCGTCCCACCCAAGGTAGTAGAGGGGAAGTTCGATATTCCGCTGCACGGACAACTGAGGAATCAGGTTGAAGCTCTGGAAGATGAACCCCAGGTACTTGAGCCGCAATTCGCTGAGCGAATCGTCGTCCATCTCGCTGACATCCTGGCCGTCCAGATAGTAGGCGCCGCTGGTCAAGCGGTCCAGACACCCAAGGACGTTCATCATCGTGCTCTTGCCCGATCCGCTGGGCCCCATGATCGCCCAGAAACTGCCCTTCTCGAACGAGGTGCTCACCCCCGCGAGGGCGCGGACCTCCTCGGTCCCCATCTGGTAGGTCTTGCGCGCATCGGCAAGCCTGACAATGCCGTTCTTCTCGTCACTGGAGGCTTCCTTAGCCATCTATTGGCCCCCTCCCGAACCGCCTTGAGGACGTCTGGGGCGTCCAGCCGGCCGACCGCCCTGTGGTCCGCCCTGCCCCGGCTGGGGCCTGCCGCGACGTCCCTGGCCACCCGCGGCCGCACCTTGCATGGCCTTCCGTAACTGCGCCTGTTGCGCCGGCGTCATATTCTGTATGCGTTTCAGGGCCTCCTGACGCTGCTCGGCCGGCAAGTTCTGGATACCTTTACGCATCATCTCCATCAAGTTCGCGTCGGACCCCTTGGATGCGTCCTTCTCGGCCTGAGCGGCCGGCTTGGCTTCGTTGGCCGCTTTGAGCTTGTCGGTGATCTGCTGCGTCAGCTCCTCGGTGGAACCGTCCTGTTCTTCCGAATCTCCACCCAACACGCCTTCGGAGCCCGACTCGACGCTGGCCGATTTCAGCGGGGGCGTCAACCAGACGACTTCCCCCTCTTCCAGACCACTCTCGATCACAACCATCTTGTTGTCGTCGAGGCCGATCTTCACCTTTCGCTCTTCGGTCGTTCCGTCCTCTTTGACGACGTAGACGGCAGGCTGACCTTTGACGCGAATCACCGCCTGGACGGGCACGTAGATCGCGTCCTCGTATTGGGCGACGATGATGTTGACTTTGCAACTCATGCCGGTGCGCAGGTCGGGAGACTCGCTCTCGAGATAGATGTCGGAGTTGTAGACCTTCAGGTCGGGATTCATCCACATGCTCTGGGAGTCGGGCAAGGGTGCGATCCGGCCCACCGTGCCGATGAACCGCTCGCCCGGCAGAGCGTCCACCGTGATGACGGCCGGAAGTCCCAGCTTCACCTTCTCCAGACTCGCCTCGTGGATATCCACTTCCGCCATCGCCGAATCGGCGGTCGGCAGATAGATCAGTTCCTGACGCTCATACACTTCCACGCCCTCATCCAGAGGCTGGCGGTTATCGCGCCAACCGCCGCGTCGCGCTGTCGTGGCGTAGATCACCATCCCATCGGCCGGAGCATAGAGCTTCGCCTTGCTGATCTGGTCCATCAGCTTGTCCAGCCGCGCCTTCTGACGCTTGAATTCCTGCTCCTTGGCTTTGAAGTCCGCTTCGGCCTGGACAACGTCGGCCCGAGCTTTCGCCTGGGTACGTTCCAGCGCCATCTGCGCCTGATCGACATCACTGTTGAGCTGCTTGATCTGACGATGGTAGGTGTAGTCCTTTAGCAGTTCGTACTCGTTCTCCGCCAACTCCAGGTTGTTCCTGGCCTGGCTGACGGTCAACGTATCGGCCTGCAATTCTGTCTGGGAGATGTACTTCTCCTCGAACAGCCGCTCCGACCATTTCAGCGTCTCTTTGTCGCGGGTGAGCTTCTCGCGGGCGATCTCGATCTGGTTCTGCGCGGCCGTCTCGTCGTTGGGAAACTGCCCGCTCTTGTACTTCTCCAGATCCTGGACCGCGAACTCCAGCGTCAATTCCGCAACGTTCACGTCGCTGATCGCCTGGCTCTTGGTGATCTCCAACTGCTCTTTGGCGTTGATGTAGGAGGCTTCGGCGTTCATCGTCCGAATCTCCTGCTCGATCTTGTCGTCGTCCATCGTACTGGCATCCAGCTCGACCAGCAGATCCCCCTTCTTGACCCGCGTGCCCTCGGGGATCAAGAAGATGATGTTGGTTCGCCCTTCGACCTCGTTCTTGATAATCACCTGGTCGCGCGACTTGATCGTCCCCGATTCGAGCACGCTGATGGTCAGAGGGCCGCGTTCGGCCGCGAAGGTGGACATTTCCGCGGTCGAGGATTCGCCCGCCCGAACCACCTTGAGCCAGACGACCGCCAAGCCGATCGCCACAATAATCACCAGGACACCAAAGACCTTGAAGGACTTGCCCCCACCGCCGGCCTTGTTACCGCTGTTAGCTGTCATGATCGTTTTCCTCGGGCGAGTATTCGCGCCACAGTCCTTTTTCGTTTACTTCGAGCAGCCCCAGATCGCGTTGCAGCTCCAACTCCGCGATACGATAGCTTACGACGGCCGACGTCAGGGAGTTCTGCGCCGAGAGGAGCGAGTCCTGGGCGTCCAGCAAATCTCGAATTTCTATGCGTCCGGCCTCTAGAAACAGGGTGCTGCTCTTGACGCGTTTTTCGGCAACCACCACCGATTGGGCCTGAATCTTGAGGCTCTCGCGCGACTCCAACAGGGAGCGCAACTGATCGCGAATGGCCAGCTTGATGTCGTCTTCCAGCGACTGGACCCGCCGGGTGGCCTGCTCCAGACTAATCAGACTGCTGCGATAGGCGTTCCGCTCAGCGGTCCGCTCGATCGGCAGATCCAGCGACAGCAACGCCGTGTATTGGGCTCCTTCGAAACTCAAGCTGCCGTCGTCGTCATTGTCGGAAATAGCAGCCGAACCACCCAGGTTCAGCCCCGCCCTCAGGGCGTCCGCCCGAACCACCACCTGCCGCTGAGCGTCGTAGACTTCTCCGATCGCCACTTGCAGGTCGAGTCGGTTGTCCAAAGCCAGTTGCACGGCCGTCGTCGGGTCCATCTCCAGCGCCCCGGCGTCTTCATAGCTGGCCGGCACCAACGTAACCGGCGCATCGGCCGGCGGCGCCGTTTCGGCCGTCTCTCTCCTGGAGACCGTTCGCATCGTCTCCAGCGTCTCCTCCGAGAGCGCCCGCAGTTGGACGAGATCGTTGGGGTCCAACTCGATCAGCCCATCGGGGGGAAGTCCGATCGAACTCTTGAAGAAATCGAGACTCCCTTTGAGCCGCTCCTGGGCAGAGATCCAACTATTGCGCGCACTGAGCTCACGCTGCACAGCCTGATCCACTTCGATCTCGCGGATGCGCCCGGCGTCGGCCCTTCGTTGTGACCACCGAGCCGACGTGATGGCGCTGCGATAGTTGTCGCGGGCGTTGGCGACCGCGTCCATCTGGCGCAGGACATCGAAATAACGCCGCGCCACATCGACCGCGAAACTGCGTTTGAAACGCTCGAAATCCCATATTTCGTAGACGACGTCGCGCTCGGCTTGCGTCAACCGTTCAGTCACGATGTGCCGACCTGCTCCCCTGAGCAAGGGAATCGAGGCGCTCACGCTACCGCCAAGGCCCAACGAAGAGGTGCCGCCCTGAGTCAGGAGATTCGCCAGATCGATCGCCACGGCTGAACTCAGGTCCAGACCGTTCTTCAAGGTTCGGGTGACACCGGCCACGGCACCGGAGTCTACAGTCGTGACGGTCTCGTCGCCCGTCGTGTTCGCCGTCAGCGTGCTGTCCGCCTCGCCCCGGAAGAGGTTGCGGAAGTTGTTTCGACTCAGATCGAGATTGAGGGCAGTCTGGAAGACCCGCTCCTTGCGGGTTTGATAGTCGAAGCTGTTTCGGGCCCCGACCTGAAGCACATCATTCAGCGTCAGTTTGAGCGGCTTGTTCGGCTCGATCGCAATCATCGCATCGGGCGACCTCGTCGAGACGGGATAGTTGTCCTTGGGCCAATGCGGAATGCGCTCGAGCTGGTCCGTTCCCAGCGAGGCTTCGTCGGCAAAGAGCAGGCCCTGCTCGACCAGAAGACGACGCCTGAGCAAATCGCTCGGTCGTTCGATGCTGAACGACTCGGTCTTGCCCAGCGCCTCCTGCTGCTTGGCCTCAATGATCTCCGCGGCGACCTCGTCCGCCTTCTCCCGATGCTCCTGGGGGGACCGACAGCCCGTCAGGACGGCGCCTGCAAGCAAAAGCAGAATCATCAGGCATGTCCAGCCTGACCCGAGCCTCCACCCGTGCGATTCTTCGTGGTCAGATTGATTCATAAGTATGCCTAAATAATGTATTTTCTCTATTTTAACAGCCTGAGTCAATCAGAAAAAGCTCTCGCGAGCCACCACCGCATCGCAGACCCTCTCAGGGCCAAACCATCCGCGAAGTATAGACGCAACGAATCACTGCGTTATTGTGCATAAATACAGGATTTGGTGGATTTTCAGCACTGATACGGGGCGCGACGCACCGACTAAATATTATAGTGGCAACCCCCCGGGATCGGTTACATATTATCCTGCAAAATCTGCCGAAATTATGGGGCTAACAACGAGGGTTGAATTGGCCAGTCCGCTGGAGTATGTTGACCGCTGTACTGCGACTGGTCGGCCGGAGTATTGGCGGATGACAGGCTGACCCGGCGTCGGCGCCTCAGTCGTTCAGGAGACGGAGTAGAAGGAGATTGGCGAATGGATTTGCCCGTGGAAGGACCCGCCCCGACCAGGCAGGAACGCTTGGTGTCGCTCGACGCGCTGAGGGGCTTCGACATGTTCTGGATCATCGGGGGCGGCTGGCTCCTCCACGGCTTGGCGCAGGGCCTGCAAAGCCCCTGGTTCGACCAGGTCGTTATCCCTCACACGCACCATGTGCCTTGGGAGGGGTTCGTCGCCTGGGATCTGATCATGCCGCTATTCCTCTTCGTGGTCGGCGCCGCCATGCCGTTCTCGTTCGCCAAACGACTCGGCCAGGGGCAGAGCAAGGCGCGACTCTACTGGCATATCATCCTGCGCGTGGTCGTTCTGTGGGTCCTGGGCATGATTGCGCAGGGCCGCTTGCTGGAGTATGACCTGGCGAAACTGCGTCTCTACAGCAATACACTCCAGGCGATCGCCGCTGGTTATTTGATCGCGTCGATCCTGCTGTTGAATCTCAAGGTACGCTGGCAGGCCGTCGCAACCGTCGCCCTGCTACTACTCTACTGGGCACTGCTGGCCTTCGTGCCGGTGCCGGGCCATGGTGCAGGGCAACTGACCGAACAGGGTAACCTCGCGATCTACCTGGACAAGCTGATCCTGGGCCCCTACCAGGATGGCACAACCTATACCTGGATTCTCAGCGGCATGACCTTCGCGACCACCGTCATGATGGGCGCCTTCGCGGGCCAGTTACTGCGATCTGACCTGGGCAAGATCCGAAAGACGCTCTTCCTGCTGGCCTCCGGAATCGCATGTATCTACCTGGGCTCCTGGTGGGGACGGATCTTCCCGATCATCAAGCACCTCTGGACCAGTTCGATGGTGCTCTACGCCGGCGGCTGGAGCCTTCTGCTACTCGGCGTGTTCTACCTGGTAATCGACGTACTGCGTCTGCGTTTCCTGGCCTTCCCCTTCGTCGTCATCGGCATGAATGCCATCGCGATCTACATGATCACGCGTCTCTACGACTTCCGAGACCTGGGCGACATCGTAGTGCGGGGGCTGGCGCAGTGGACGGGGGATTGGCAAGACTTCGTCCGTGCGATCGCCGGAATCACCGTAATCTGGCTGATCCTGCTCCATATGTACCGCAAGAAGACCTTCATCAAAGTCTAGTGGGGCCGACGACGGCTGGCGCCGGCCGAATCAACCGCGGCCTGCCAGTTGACCGGATCGTTGCCATATTCGGCCGGCGCGATCCGGGTCAGCGACAGCCCCTGGCCATCCGGTTCAACAGGCCAGGGATCGACGCCCCCGGGAAAGTCCGATCCGTGAGAACCGTCGCTGTATGCAATGCGATCGACGGCAATCCAGGAGCGTCCGTCCTCTTCATCCAGACGCCCCGGCTTGCTCAGTTGCAGGACCTCGCCCGCGTTGTCCAGGCTCCCCTCAGCCCATTCAATGATCTGTGTCTCGGGGCCGATTGTATAGACGCTCTCGAAGACCGCCCGGTCCTTGACCAATACGAGATAGCGCCAGGGCGCCAGCGTCACCGGTGGATCGGCCGGCAAGAGCACGTCGATGTTGGGGGCTTCGGGATTGTCCGTGAATCGCCAGGGCGCAGACTGGGTGAAATCGTAGAGCGTCACCGGCGCATCAGTCGCATTAAGCAGTTCGACGTACTCGGCGTCCTGAGAACCAGCTGGGTGATACATGATCTCGCTGATGACAACCGGTCCCACTTTGGGCTCGGCGTTCTCCAGCCCCGGGGTGGGCACCGCGAGCGCAACGAAATCAACGGCGCCGGTGCTGGTCTGGTAACGACCCAGCGTAACGCTCGGATCGGACGCGCCGAATGTCACCCGCTCACTGTAGCCAGTCAGAACCCCCTCGGAACCCGAGCGCAAGAACAAGGTCTCGCCGTCTCGGCTCAAACCGAAGGCGTCCTGGGCCCCGGGATCATCGTCATTGCCAAAATGCTGATCCTCGGTGAGAACCAGATAGCCGTGCGGCGCGATGATCGTCTCGGCCGCGATCTCGTACTTTGTCGGAGCGTCTTCGTCGTCACTGAGGAACCAGCCGCCCACGCTGACGGGCTGGTCCGTCGTGTTGTGAAGCTCCACCCAGTCGGGGGCGCCACCGGCTGAATTGGCGAGGAGTTCGCTGATGACAACCGCTCCAAACGGTGGAGCCTGATCGGCGTCATCGAAGCCGGGTGAGCCTCCCACCATGGCGCTGGGCCGCCATGCGTCTTGCGGAAACCCGACGGCTCGATCTCCACTCGCCGGATCGCGCAGCGCCAGGGAGAACCCACCGCCGTCGGTCAGATCGTACCAATCGTCGCTGTAACGCAGGTTCTGGACGACCGCCCCGGCGGCATCTCGCAGTTCAAGACGCTCGCCCGCGTTACTGAGACTGCCTTCATAGACCCCAGCAACCGGCAGGTCTGAGCCGTAGCGCCCCTCGAAAGCCGCCAGGTCGCGAACGATCAGTGTGTGAGCCTGTGGCGCCAACTCGAGATCGGGGAAAGTGAACGACACGCCGTTCGTGAACTCGACGAGACGCAGGTTGATGGCAACGGGTCCGACGTTGGTCAGTTCGATGTACTCGACATTCGGATCGTCCGCGCCGCCCAGATCGGCTGGATGGTACATGATCTCGCTGATGCGCAGGCTTTGCGCGACGGGCCCGATCGCAAATGTCGCTTCGTTCAACGCGCTCCAGATGTTGCCATCGCGAACCCGCGCCCTGACATGCACGCTCTGGCTCAGCGGAATCGGCGCGGTATAGACCTTCACGCCTTCCGGCGTCGCAATCGCCGCTTCGCGTGAGGCGGTCAGTCTGGCGTTGATCAGGAAATCCGAGCTGGTGGTCGAGACGTTCAGCCCGTGGATAGCCAACACGTTGGCGCCGTTGCGCAGGGCGCCGAGTGAATCGGACACATCGATCGCTTCGAACGCGACGGCGTCAACGTCATTGTGTGAACTCTGCGCTGTCGCGTTCCACGTCGGTTCGCCCGTGAAATTGCGCCGGGCGATCTCCATGCCGTTCAGATACGCGACAAACCCGTCGTCATACTGCATCGCCAGCGTCATCTGGCCCAGTTCGCTCTGATCGGCCGAGAAAGTGAACGGGATCCGAATCAGACACGATCCGTTGACGCCATACATCGAACGATCCAGGTTGACACCAAGGTGTGTCTCGTAGCCGACATTGCGTTCGTATCCGACGCCGCCGGGATACCCCCCTACCTCAATCCAACTCGAATCATCGAACCCTCGGATGTTGCCCCAGTCCCCCACGTCCGGGCCAGTTGGCACGAGAGCGTATTTGGTGGTGTCACGGCCCACGAGTGTCACGATGGGCAACTCAGTCGACGTCTGCGACCCGCTCGGGTCCGAACCATCCAAGGTATAGAAGATCGGCGCCCCGGCCCGCGAAGGAATCATCTGCAACAGGTCGCCCGCCGCGGCGTACCCGCCCTGTTGGTATGAACCGTTGACAGCGAGGGTCGGACCGTCGAATGTGTACATGCCTTCCCGCAGACACGCGTCAAGGAAGATCGA
>JANQFY010000351.1 GCA_028277585.1 Sedimentisphaerales bacterium | reverse complement strand
TTGGCCGACTACGACTGGGTGGTCTTCACCAGCCCCAACGGTGTACGGGTCTTCTTCGACGTGATGACCGCGCTGGGCAAGGATTCGCGGGTCTTTGCGTCCAATCGTCTGGCGGCGCTGGGGTCCAAGACTGCCGCAGCGCTGGCCGAGTACGGTATCAGGGCCGACTTTGTGCCCACGGTCTTCACGGGCCGCGAGTTGGGCGCCCAACTGGTCGCGCTGACGAACCTCAACGATAAGAAGATCCTGTTGTTGCGCTCGGAATTGGCGACGCACGATCTGCCCGACGTGCTCGACCAGGCCGGCGCGGACGTGCAGGATGTCCCGCTCTACACGGCGGTCCCGCAGGTGGACGACGCGACTGAACTGGGTGAGCAGTTGGAGCAGGGGGCCGTCGACTGGGTGACGTTCGCCAGTCCTTCGGCGGCGCGGAACTTCTTCGAACAGATCTCACCCGAGACGATCAATACGACGAACGCGAAAATAGCCTCCATCGGGCCGGTGACGACGGCTCAGTTGGAGAAATTGGGGGTGCGTGTCGACCTGACCGCGAGCGAGCACACCACCGAAGGTTTGCTGGACGCTCTGGAGCAGGCCGGACGCGAAGAGTCGACTACGTAACATTTGACCGATTGGATTACGATGATCAATATCTCAAAGCTCTATTCGAATCTGGCGGGTGAGTCCGACGACCTGCGCTATCACAAGCCCAAGACGTTTGGGCCCATCCTGGTGTACAACTGCACGGCTCGCTGCAATCTGAAGTGCCTGCACTGCTACAGTTCCTCCGATCCCTCGTGCATGCGGGATTTGCTGAGCACCGAGCAGGCCAAGCAACTGCTGGGGCAGCTCCCGGCCGCGAAGGTGCCGGTCGCGCTGTTCAGTGGGGGGGAGCCCTTGCTGCGCGAGGACCTGTTTGAGTTGATGGCTGAGGCGCGGCGTCTGGGCCTGCGCACGGTCATCAGCACGAATGGGACGCTGATCACTCCGGAAGTGGCGGGGCGGCTGGCCGAGTTGGAACTCAGCTACGCGGGCATCTCGCTTGACGGTCAGGAGCCGTTTCACGACGAGTTCCGCCAGGTGCTGGGCAGTTTCCGAAAGGCCCTGGAGGGCATGGACAACTGTCGCGCCGCCGGCTTGCGGACAGGGTTGCGTTTCACGATCACCAGGGCGAACGCGGCCCAGGTGCCCGCCATCTTCGACATTGCGGTCGAGACGGGCATCCGCCGGATCTGCTTCTATCATTTGATCTCGTCCGGGCGGGCGACCGATCTCAACGAGCAAGCGCCCAGCCTGGAGCAGACGCGCCGGACGGTCGACACGATCATCGATACGACCCATGATCTCGTCGGTAAGGGATTGGTCGATGAAGTGCTGACGGTGGGCAACCACGCCGATGGGCCGTACCTGCTCGTGCGGATGCAGAAGGAGAGCCACCCGGACTACGAGACGGCCAAGAAGCTTCTGCTCTCCAACGAGGGCAACCGCGTCGGTGAGAAGATCGCCTGCGTCAGTTGGGACGGCACTGTCTACGCCGATCAGTTCTGGCGCGACTACGCACTGGGCAATGTCATGGAACGACCGTTCGCTGAGATATGGACTGATGAAACCAATCCTGTGCTCAGTCGACTGCGCCACAAGGACACCTTTGCCGATCCGCGGTGCCTGAAGTGCCAGTGGTTCAAGCTGTGCAAAGGTAACTACCGCTTCCTCGGGGCCGATCCATCCGACGAGAACTGGCGCAACGAGCCGCCTTGCTATCTGACCGATGAAGAGATTGGTTTGGCATGAGCGCGCGACGTGCAGGATATCTGACGCTGCTTCTGATGGCTGGTTCCGTCATCGCCGCTGAAGACCTGCGCGATATCCGCACGGGTTGGGAGATTCCGACCGAGAACTACGCCGATCAGCCCTACGTCGTGCAGACCGACGATGGCGCCTGGTTGTGCGTTCTCACCACGGGTGTTGGGCACGAAGGCGCTGCCGGCCAGCATGTCGTGACGCTACGCAGCACGGACCAGGGACGCACCTGGTCGGCGCCGGTCGATGTCGAGCCGGGCGATGGCCCCGAGGCGTCCTATGCCGTCATGCTCAAAGCGCCTACGGGTCGCATCTTCGCTTTCTACAATCACAACACGGACAACCTGCGTCGCGTCAAGGCGGACAAGACCGCCTACAAGTCCGGCTGGACCACCCGCGTCGATACGCAGGGCTACTATGTCTTCAAGTACAGCGACGACCATGGGCGAACCTGGTCGAAGCAGCGCTATCCGATTTCCGTGCGCGAGCTCGAAATCGATCGCGAGAATCCGTACGCGGGCGAAGTTCGGTTCTTTTGGAACGTGGGCAAGCCCTTCATTCGTGAGGACGCCGCCTATGTGCCTTTGCACAAGGTCGGACGGTTCGGCAAGGGTTTTCTCGCCCGCACGGAGGGGGTCCTTCTCAAGAGCGACAACCTCCTGACCGAGGCCGACCCGGCCAACGCGACGTGGCAAACCCTGCCCGACGGTGACATCGGCCTGCGTGCGCCGGCCGGCGGCGGACCGATCGCCGAAGAGCACAACATCTCGATCCTCAGTGACGGGTCGTTCTTCTGCGTTTATCGCACGGTGGCGGGGCATCCTGTCTACGCCGTCAGTCGCGACAAGGGACGCACCTGGACGCCGCCGCAGTACATGCGATACGCCGACGGTCGGTTGATCAAGCATCCCCGCGCGGCGAATTTCGTGTGGAAGTGCGGCAACGGCAAGTACCTCTACTGGTTCCACAACCATGGAGGCAAATCGTACGCCGATCGCAACCCCGCCTGGCTCTGTGGGGGGATCGAAGTCGACTCGCCTAATGGCAAGCGGATCGCTTGGTCACAGCCCGAAGTCGTGCTCTACGACGATGATCCCAAAGTAAGGATGAGCTATCCCGACCTGATCGAGGACGACGGCGCGTTCTTCCTGACCGAAACACAGAAGACCATCGCCCGCGTCCATCCGATCGATCGGACGCTTCTTGAAGGGCTTTGGAATCAGTTCAGCAATCAGCGGGTTGCGACCGACGGTCTCGTGCTCAACCTGCCCGAATCCGGTCCAGTCATGCCGCGATCCCTGCGCAGGGACATCACCGAGAGTTTCGCCCTGGAATTCTGGATCGAGTTGACCGACCTGAGGTCCGGACAGATTCTGCTGGACAGTCGTGACGAAAGAGGATGCGGCGTCGCAGTCCAGACGACGGATCGCGGCACGGTTGAGATCGTCCTGGCGAGCGAAGAGTCTGCGACCCGTTGGGATTGCGACACGGGTTTGCTGGAAGCAGGGCGGCTGCACCATATCGTTGTCAACGTGGATGCTGGTCCGAAGATCATCACGTTCATTGTCGATGGCAAACTGTGCGATGGGGCGGACCACCGGCAGTTCGGCTGGGGGCGCTTCGGCGAGAACCTTCGTTGTGCTGGCTCTGGGCGAATACTTCGCATCGGGCCGAGTCTTGAGGTCAAG
>JANQFY010000285.1 GCA_028277585.1 Sedimentisphaerales bacterium | reverse complement strand
AGACGGCGACTCTGTCTCATGGATGTCCTATTCAGTTGCCCGGGAGGGAAGGGCCGGCGGCCGCTAGGCGCCGGCTGAGGGCTGATCTGATTCTGCTGGTGCGGCTGTCTCTTCCGGTTCGGGCGTCGTCGTAGGTTCGGCGGCTTCGGCCGGCTGTTCCTCGATGGTTGCCACAGCGGGTGCGGCGGCGCCGTCAGCGCGGGCCAGCGCCGGGCGTCGGCTCGGGCGGGCACGCCGCGGACGCGGATCGCTTTCCTGCTGCCGCGCCGAGACCATGGTCTTTCCAATGGCGACCGCATCAGCGAGTTCGTTGAGGATGATCTCGACGGCGCGAATGGAATCGTCATTGGCCGGGATGGCAACATCCACGGTATCCGGATCGGAATCTGTGTCGAGGATGCCGGCGGTCGGGATACCCAACTTGGCCGCCTCGCGCAGGGCGAGGTATTCCTTCTTGGCGTCGACAACAATGATCGCCCCGGGAAGGCGCGACATCCTGCGGACCCCGTCAAGGTTCGTGCGGATCTTACGCATCTCGCGCTTGAGGCGCGAGGCCTGCTTCTTGCTCTCGGCCTCCAGAGTGCCATCCTGCTCCATGGCCTCCAGTTGCTCGAGACGTTGCAGACGTGAACGAACCGTTCGGAAGTTGGTCAGCATCCCCCCGAGCCAGCGTTCCGAGACAAAATGCATTCCGCAGCGATTGGCGGCCGCTTCGACTGCTTTCTGAGCCTGTCGCTTCGTTCCCACGAAGACGACGTCGCCTCCTGATGAGACGATCTCGGCCAGCAGTTTCTTGGTTACCAGAATACCCTTGAGGGTCTTCTTGACGTCGATGATATGAATGGTCCCCCGCTTGGCGAAGATATAGGGTTCCATTTTCGGATTCCATCGACTCACGCCGTGCCCGAAATGCACTCCTGCGTTAATGAGTTCCCGTGCCAACTGTTTAGCCACAAAAACCTCCAAACTACGTTTGACTCAGTTACGGTGTGCCACGCAAACCGGGAAATCACAAAAATTTACCGAAATCAGGGGCTAGTGTCAAGCAATTTTATGGGGATAATTTTCCAGAAAGGGGCGTTTTCGGGGTTCTCTCGGGGTCGCGCGCCGCTGATCCGCAGGTTCGGGGGCAGTTTGAGCCTCTGCGCAGACTCCCCACCGCGAGGCAATCGCCCTGGATGGGCTTGCCCGTGTCTCATGTCTCAGCATGCCGTCTGGGAGCAGTTGCGGCTGCACCAGACGAGACGCCTCCGCCGCTTCGCTGGGAGGATGGTCTCCGACCTGGCGCCGTCAATACCAAACGGTGATGATGATGTTCGGCTCGGTCTTCTTGCCCTGAACGTCCCCGGTCGTGATATTCGTGTGCTTAATCGACACATTCGGGTTCTGTTCGAGCCAGCGACCGATCGATTCGTCGAGGAATTCCATGGCGCCGGCGTGCAGCTTGGTAAAGAACGTCTTGACGCCCGTGATCCTCTCGCCCGTCGACACCGCGGGCGGGGCCGCAGGGCCGGAAGCACCTGGCGTAACGATCTTTGGGGCGGGTTTCGCCGCCGGCTTGGGTGCTGGTTTGGGGGCCGGTTTCGGGGTGGGCGCAGCGGCCGGAGCCGGTTGGCTGGCGCCTCCGCCGAGGTTCAACGGCGCGCGAGAGACGCCGCTTGAAGGATTGTCACCCAAAGGGATGGGTTTGTCGGAATCGTCGAAGGGGATGGGTTTGTCGTTGCTGCCCAAGTTGTCCATGTACTGTCCTCCGGAATAGGTCAGTCTGTTAGTTCCTGAGCTGTGTGACGATCGACGGTGTTAGAGTTGTGGCCGTAGGAGCGTCTTCTTGCAGGTGCATGACCGACGGGACACACACACAGGCGGACAAGAGACCTCATGGCCATGCTGTGGCATTAGCTGTCGGGCACCTCCTCTCTGGGGTTGGCTGTCTTAGGGTTTCTTGGGATCCGATGCCGGTTCGGCTTCCTTATTGGCTTTCGCGGCCTCGCTCTTGGCCTTCCTGGCTTCAGCGGCTGCTTTCTGCGCCTTGGCTTCGGCCGCCTCGGCTCTGGAGGCCGCCTCGCTGGCCTTCGTGTTGACTTGCTCGACCTGAGCCCGAGTCTCGTCCAGTTCTTCGCTGAGGTCCTGGATCTGCCGGCCGGTCTCCATGGCTTCCAGACGGGCGGCGTTCATTTCAGCCTCGGACTGTTGCTGGGCGCTGCGGGCCGCCTCGATCTTTCGCTCGCCTTCCTTTTCGCGAGCCTTGATTCCCAGCGGGTCCATCATCGCTTCGTGCAATCCCTGCGTCATCGGCGAGGAATGCTGCCGTTTGAGCATGTCAATGACGTCCCGGTTCGGTCTGCCTCCGGTGGAGACGGTCGGCGTCAAGATGAAGATGACCTCCGTAGCGCGTTCCTCGAAATCACGCCCTGAGAAGAGCATGCCCAGGATAGGGATGTCCTTGAGGATGGGCACGCCGCGGATGACGTCGCGCTTCTCGCTCTTGCGGATGCCGCCGATGATGAGGCTTTCGCCGTGCCGGATGCGGTTATCCTTGTTGCTGATCGTACGCTCGGTGACGATGGGGAGCTGCTTGATGCCCTCGGGCGTCAGATACGCGGCGATCTGGGCCGACGTTTGCAGGCCGATGTAGCCGTCGGCGAAGACATGCGGCGTGATCTCCAGAGAATCGATGATGTCGTAGTATTCGGTCTGGGTCCGAAGGATGGTTTCGCCGCCGAACCCGCCGGCCTGGATCGTTACCTGTTGCAGGGGGACGTGCTGGCGAGACTGGATCTTGGCCGATTGGCCGTTGACGACCTCCAAGGTGGGGTTCATCAGGATCTTCAGATAACCGCGTGAGACCAGGATGTCGACCAGCGCCTCGAATTTGTGTCCTTCCACGCCCGTACTGACGCCGACCTTGAGGCCGAACTTCTCGCGGGCCGGATCGCGCAGCGATGCACCGGGAAAGGCCGGCAGCACCGCGCCGCTCTCATCGACTTTGCCGCCCAGTTTGATCTGTTCGCCGAACAGGTTTTCGATTAGAAGCGACGTCTCACGGTCGACCGTCAGGTCCGCGTACAGTTCCGAGACGAGGCACTCGATCTTGACCTGGATGGGGGGGATGTCTGTTTCCGTAATGATCTCCAGGACCGAGTCCACATCCTGCTCTGTCGGGCAGCGTACGATGAGCTGGTTCGTGCCCGGATTGGCGCTGACGGTGTAGTCGCGCAGCGTGGTGGATTGCCCCTTCTTGTTGAACAGTTCGGTCGCGAATTGCTCGTGGATGAGTTCCTTGATCTCGTCGGCCGTGTGATACTTGCAGAAATAGACGAGTTTCCACTCTTCGGCGCCGCCGACCATCTGTTTGATCTTCTTGGGCGGGGAATTGTAGACCGCGGGGACCGGGACGTTGGGGTCGGCAATGGTCTCGATCCGGCTGATGTCGCGCAGGATGTTTTGCGCTTCGATCGCGGTGCCTCGCTCGTCCGGCCAGTCGTGGCATCCCAGCAGCCCCAGAGTGCCCAATATAACGAAAGCCACGAACAGTATTGCGCTGTTGTGGCTGCTTCTTCGATTCTGGTTTTTCATTCGCATATTACCTGTCGTCTCGGCCTACGACATGACATTTATGGTTGTTATCCCACCCTCCCCATCTGCGCAGGTAGACGTTACCTTCCGATATTCTATTGCATACTTCTATATCGTCAAGGTCATTTTGATTGGGTTAACAAAAATGGGGCTTTTGATCTTACCTAATTTAAAACTATAGACAAATGGTTCCTTCCTGCTATGGTGGTCCGCTATGACGCGACGAAAAAGACAGGATGTCACGGTGGGATTTGTGGCCCTCGGCTGTCCGAAGAACGTGGTGGACAGCGAGCGGATGTTGGCCGAGATTGCGGAAGCCGGGATGCTGATCAGTAGTGATCCATTCGCGGCCGATGTGGTGGTTGTGAACACCTGCGGGTTCATCGAGCCGGCCAAGATCGAATCCCTCGACGTGGTCGCCCAGGCAGTGGCCGAAAAACGCGCCGGGCGCGTACGCCGGGTCGTCGTCGCCGGCTGTTTGTCACAGCGTATGGGACGTCAACTGCTCGAAGAGGCTGACGGAGTCGATGCCGTCGTGGGGCTCCAGCACAGAGACAACGTGGTTCAGATCATCCGCAAGACCCTGTCCACCGACCGTGTGGGCGTCTATCAGGAGTCGTTGTCCGATTCGGCGACCGATGATCGCACGCGACTACGCATTGGTCCCGGGCACTGGGCCTATCTCCGGATCAGCGAGGGATGCAACCACCGTTGCTCGTTCTGTACGATTCCGATGATTCGCGGCCCGCTGCGTAGCAAGCCGATGGAGCTGATTCTCAACGAAGCGCGGGAGTTGGCCTCGTCGGGGGCCGTCGAGCTGAATCTTATCGGACAGGACACGACGGTCTACGGCCGTGACCTCAAGCTGAACGAAGCGCCGGCATCCTTGCTCGAGCAATTGAGTGAGACTCCAGACATCGCCTGGCTGCGACTGCTATACGCCTATCCCACCGGCATAACAGAGCGTTTGATCGAGACCATCGCCCGAAGCGAGAAGGTGGTGCGCTATCTCGACATCCCGATTCAGCACGCCAGCGATTCCGTCCTCAGGGCGATGCGACGCCCGGATACCCAGGCGTCTCTGCGTCGTCTCGTCGAGGACCTGCGGGCGGCGATGCCCGATATTGTCCTGCGTACGACGGTCATAGTGGGCTTCCCTGGCGAAACGGACCGGGAATTCAGCGAACTCCTCGACTTCGTCCGCTGGGCTCACTTCGATGCTCTGGGCGCCTTTCCGTACTATCGGGAGGCCGGGACACCGGCCGCCGAGTTCTCTGACCAAGTCCCTGAGGAACTCAAGGAGGAACGGCTCGATACGCTCATGCTCGCCCAGCAGGAGATCGCGTTTGCCAAGAACACCGCGCGGGCTGGCCAGCGGCTGACGTGCCTGGTCGACGATGTCGATGCCGAGGGCCTAGGGTCGGGACGCTTCTACGGGCAGGCTCCCGAAATCGACAGCGTTTGCGTCATCGACGCCTGCACCGCGGCGCCCGGACAGTTCATCGACGTCGAGGTCGTTGGGACCCAGGACTACGATTTGCTCGTGCGGCAAATTTGAGGTTGATGCGCGTTTGAAGCGTCAGTAAACTTGTCCCCATGTTGAAGTCGCTGCCCAATATTCTGACCTTCTCGCGCCTGGTAATGACGGCGGTCATCTTGGTGATGATCCTGTACAGCCCCCACGTCGAGAACCGGGCCGTCTTCCTGGACATTGCCTTCGTACTCTTTCTTATCGCCGCCCTGACGGATGTCGTTGACGGGCACGTCGCGCGGCGCTTCAACGCCACCTCCAAGTTCGGTCGCATGGTCGACCCGCTTGCCGACAAGGTGTTAATCTGCGGCGCCTTCATTTGCTTTGCGGTTGTTGGTGAGCCGAGGCTGTTTGATCTGTCGCCCCGCACGCTGTCGATTGTGCATTGGCTCGTTATCGCGATCCTCCTCCTGCGGGAGGTCTATGTAACCGTCCTGCGACAATGGGCCGAGGCCAGGGGGATCAACTTTGCGGCCACACGCTCCGGGAAGATCAAGATGCTCCTCCAGAGCATCACCCTGGGGACGGTCCTGGTGAAGATGGCGCACGTACCCACGGCGGCCTGGGGCAACTGGTTCACGACGATCATGTTCGTTGCGATGGTCGTCGCCACGATCGTCTCAGGTGTTCTCGCCACGCGGCGGCCCAGTCTGCGCCAGTAGCCGGCAGACCAGGGGCGCTGTCGGTTCCGATTCTCGGCGCGTTCAGCAATCGCTGTTCTAGGCCGCGCTGTCCGTGGCGTGCTTGTCGATGTAGGCGTCCGTCACCTCGTCAGGATCAAGATCGATCGCGCTGAACACTTCCGCTTCCAGTTTGCATATCTGCGCATCGACTTTCGTCTCCATCTCGGTATCGCGCGGTATGCCCGCCTGAGCCAGAACAAGAGCGCTGCGCTGATGGGCCTCTTCGAGTCGCTCCTTCAGCGGGACGATTGTATCGTGCATGGCTCGCTTGTCGGCGTAATAGACGAGTTTCTCTTCCCATGACCAGGGTGCGTCGCCTTCGTCCACCAGGGCGGTGTAGCGGTGCTTGCGAATGGTCTCGGCCAGTACAGGATATCGGTCCTTGAGGAACAGGTAGGCCGCGTCCTCGTGGCGGTTCGCCCCGTGCTCGGCTTTGAGCTGACGCCATCGGAGTTTGTCCTCCTCGCTTACCGACTGCTTGAACCAGCGAAAGTCCTTTAACGGGAAGTCGCAAACGCGAAACAGATCGTGCAGGAGGCAGGCTTGTTCGACCAGGTCCACATCGACCTCGATGCCACGTTCGATCAGGCGTCTGGCAAGGAAGACTCCCAGCTTGGCGGCCGCTTCGCTGTGTCGGATGATATGCGTCGGGACGTGACAGGCCTGGATCATGGCCTGAAGCCCCGCTTGACTTGGCAAGGCGTAGTCTTTCATAGTCGATTCTGCAATTCAGTGTTCTACGGAAGAGTTCATCATTGTGCCAGCGTTATCACTCTATCTTACGTCCCTATCGGACAGAAAGGTTCATAACTGATCTTAACCGGATCAACAACAGGCAAACCCGTGTCGAGATGTCGCTGAATTCCCCACACTCGCGGAGGGAAACACTCAAAGCAACAGCAGAACAGGGCCGATAGAAAGGCTGGCTCGCGTCATCAGGGATCCTGGGCGGCCGTATTCGGGAGTGAGTCGATGATCAGATTCAGACATCGTGGTTCTACGGGTGGCGCCAAGCCGACGGGGTTTGTCGGCAAGTTGGGCGCGTCGCTGTTCTTCTTCGTCTTCTTCGCGATGGGATCGCTTTTCGAGGTCTTCATCGTACGCGAATTCGCCCGAGCGGTCGGGCAGCGATTCTGGACGCGAACGCCGTGCCGGATCGTCCAGAGCAAGATCGAAGACCGCAACGATAACGAGGAACCGTGTGCGTTCGTTGTTCGATACGAGTATGCCTATGGCGGGCAGACTTATGAAGGCTCTAGCTATCGGCGCAACTACTCTGGGTCCGAGAACTACTCCAAGGCTCAGCGCTTGGCCCAGCAATACTTCTCCGGGCGAGAGGCGACCTGCTATGTCAACGCCAAGAATCCTGCCGACGCTGTGCTCGAGCGAGACAGTCTCCTGGTCGGTCTGGTCCTCTTCTTCCCGCTGATCTTTGTCGCCATCGGGGCCGGTGGAATCTACTTCATCTGGCGCCCGGAGCCGGAGGCCAAGGTTGAGCCCCTCGCGGCCCCCGTGGTTCGTCACGGTCGCAAAGGCAGGCACGCCATGGTCGCTTTCTTCTCGATCTTTGCCATTGCTGGCCTGGGGATGCTCTATCCTCTCGGCATTCGGCCCATCGCCAAGACGCTCGACGCCCGGTCATGGATCGAGACACCGTGCAAGGTCCTGCGCGGGCAGGTGCGCAGCCATAGCAGTGACGACGGCACGACCTACAGCGTGTATCTTCTGTACGAGTACGAATTCGAAGGACGCCTGTACAAGAGCGACCGCTATGACTTCATCGGTGGGTCCTCTAGTGGGCACAGTAGAAAGGCCCAGGTGGTCGAGCAGTACAAGACCGCTGTCGCGCCTGTCTGCTATGTCAATCCGAAGAAGCCGGCGGAGGCGATTCTGAAACGTGGGTTTCACGCCAAGCTCCTCTTCGCCCTGTTTCCGCTACCCTTTGTTTGCATCGGTCTCGGCGGGATCTACTTCACTCTGCGCCGCAAGACCAGAACCGGCTCGGAGGCCTGGAAGCCCAGGATGCGGGCCGCGCCCGCGCAATCCGAGACGCTCTCCGTGCTGCACGCAGGGGAGGGGGGGCGTGTGGTTCTCAAGCCGCGCCATTCGCCCGTCGTCAAGTTCCTGGGCGCCGTTCTCATTGCGGCGTTCTGGAATGGAATTGTCTCGGTCTTTCTGGTCGAAGTGGTCGCCGGCTTTCGCCAGGGCAATCCGCGCTGGGGCATGACGCTATTCATGACACCGTTTGTGCTCATCGGCATCGGCTTGATTGCTCTGATTGTCTATCAGTTCCTGGCGATCTTCAATCCGCGTCCAAGGCTGGAGTTGAGTTCAGCCTCGATACCGCTGGGCGGTGCCGCCGAATTGTCTTGGAGACTGTTCGGGCGCGTGAGCCGTATCGGGCAGTTCGCGGTGACGTTGCGCGGAAGCGAAGAAGCGACCTACCGACGTGGCACGGATACGCGTACGGACAGAAGCACATTCTACGAGATGGAACTCTACAAGACTTCCAGTCCCGCTGAGATGGCCTCGGGGCAGGTGGGGATCATCTTGCCCCAGGAGACGATGCATTCGTTCGAGGCCGACCACAACAAGATCGTCTGGAATCTCGAGGTGTATGGTGATATCCCTCGGTGGCCGGACGTGAAGGAATCGTTCAAGATAACTGTCGCTCAGGCTGCTGGTTAGACAAGGAATCATCCGCAATGGATAGACTGAGCATCCATCTACAAAACGACGAGACTGTCTTCTCACCGGGCCAGAGCCTGCAGGGCGCTATCCAATACCGCTTCGAGACGGAACCCGAATATCTCGAATTGAGTCTGTTCTGGTACACCTCGGGCAAAGGGACGCGCGACATCGGTGTCGTCGAGACGAGGCGGTTCGAGGACCCGGGGACGCTGGGCTCGAAGGATTTCGCCTTTACGCTGCCCGAGGGGCCGTACAGTTTCTCGGGTCGACTCATCTCATTGAGCTGGTTGCTTGAACTGACCAGCTCTTCCGGTTCGCGGACCGTGCGGCATGAGATCGTCGTTTCTCCGACCGGCGAAGAGATCGTACTGGAGAGCGTGTCGACCGGTGGTTCCTCCCTGGGCGCCGACGCGATTCATGGATCGTGCCGAATAGTTCTGGGCGGACGCCGATGAAGGCGCGTGACAACCCTTTCCGCGTCGAGCGCATCGAAGCGATCCGGTATCGCCCCCTCGCGACCACGTTCGACACCATCCTGGCGCGACTGGCGGTGCTGGGCTATCAGGCTGCAATCGTTGGCCCCGAAGGCTCGGGCAAGACCACGCTTCTCGAAGATATCCAGCAGGCCCTGGCTCTGCGGGGGATCCGAACCAGACGGGTCTTTGCCAACGACACGGCGCCGCTCGATGGTCGGCGGCGCAGAAGCATCTTGGCGGAATTGGAGAGTGACGAAGTCCTCCTGCTCGACGGGGCCGACACCGTGCGTCGTTCAGCCTGGATGCGATTCCAGCGACGCCTCCTCAAAATCGCCGCCGGCCTGGTTGTCACAACCCATCAACCCGGATGCTTACCCACTCTGATCGAATGCGAGACCGAGCCGGCGCTGCTGCAGAAGATCGTCGCCGATCTCTTGCCTTCGGGGGCCTTCTCAGCCGATATCCTCAACCGGCTCTATCGCCGTCACCATGGCAACATCCGCCATTGCCTCCGCGATCTCTATGATCTCGCCGCCTGCGATCCGGTTGGGGATGTCGGCCTGGGTCACCTCTCTGTCGCCGAGCGGTCTTCCACCAGTCTGTTACGCAGATAGAGGTGAAGGTTGCCGCGCCAGGGTTTGGTGCAGATGTCGATGTCACCGTCACCGTCGACGTCGGCGGCCTTGGCTTCGTGGCAACGCTTGCCTTCGAGGATCAGGTGTTGCTTCCAGGCGCCGGCGCGACCGTCGAGGTTCTCCCAGATGAACGAACGGTGGGTCTCCTTCGAGAGGGGACCGCCTCCTGAGAAGACATCGAGATCGCCGTCGTTGTCGAAATCGGCGACCGCCAGCGAGTGGAAGTCCTGTCCCGTGTGGTTGGCCGAGATCAATTGACATCGCCAGGCCTTGGCGCCGCAATTCTCGAACCAGAAGACGCGTCCATCGGGCGTGTCCGCCTCGGCCTCGATGATGTCGAGGTCGCCGTCCTTGTCGAGATCGCAGACCCATGTCTTGATCGCCAGGCCGTAGCGGTCGGGCCGGTTGCCGCCGGGTGGTGTCAGATCGGCGTGCTCGGTCCAGGTTGTTCCAGTTCCATCGGTGTTCTCGAACCAGACGTCGCCCCGCACGATGTCGGTGTCGCCGTCGCCGTCAAGGTCACCCGCACCCAGAGGATCGACGCCGCCGTGAATGCCTTTGCCGATGGCGTGCTCGATCCATTTGTCCTGCGGATCATCCGGAATCTCGTACCAGACAGTGACGACGTGTTTCTTATCGTCACTGCAGGCGACGACGTCGCGTTTCCCATCCCCGTTGATATCGGCGGCGATGTTGTCATGGCAACTGATCGCGCCGTTGTCATACCGCTCGAAGGATTCCGTGCGAGGCTTGCCCGTGTTGCGGTACCAAGCGGTCCCCGAGACTTGGTCGATCCAGCCGTCGCCATCAATGTCGAACGCACAGCCCCCGACGTCGGTCCGTGCGCCAGAGCCCATATCGTGCTGAATCCATTTGTCGGCGCGAACATACTCGAACCACCACATCTTGCCCGACTGGCCGACCACCCAGTCGAGGTCTCTATCCCTGTCGATGTCGACCAGTGACGTCTGCCCCATTCGCTGGCCGACCTTGGCGATCTCGTGACAGTCGAATTGCGGCATCATGTTCGTTTGTGCGGCAGCCTGTCCGAGCATCAGAGCGATCACGAGAAGGGACGGCCTCCTGATAGGCCAATGACGCATCATCGTTCCTTTCTTTCTGAAGGATTCGCGTGGTTCTCCTGGTACGAGGCAGTGCCGTACAGACACGGCAAGTGCTTGACGCCGTAGGTCATCCAGGTAGGGGGTTGCCCCGATTCATCGCTGATGACAACTTCCCAAACAACTCTGGGGGGCGTCGTCCGCGTGTATTGTCGGGTGCGGGTGCCTCGGCGGGATGTGCCGGGCAAGGAACTCAGCCCGTACGTGACCAGAACATTCCCCGTCTGGGGTAGTGAAATCGCTTCGCCCATCGCGAATGTCTGCACGGCGTCCTCGCCGGCTGTGTCGGAGCACCAGGTTTGGCGGACGGTCCGCTCGGTCTCATTGAGCTGATAGATCACCGCTCGACTGTAGATCTTCTCACGCGGCAGGGGGGGCTCGAACGGCCGGGCCCCGTAGTTGCCATTGTCGAAGAGCAGCAGCATATCATCGCCGATCAGACTCGGCGTGTGCTGGTGATAGAACCAGCGCCAGTTGCCCCGTGGTTCCAGCAGTTTGGCCTTGAGGTCGTCGCGCCAGCCGCTGGGTTCGCCAAGGATCCATTTGATTTCGCCTGTGGCGCGATCGATCTTGACGATTGCCTCCTGGAATCGGAGCGAGACGAGTATGGAGTCGTCCCGTGCGTTGTAGTACAACCCGTTGCCGTGTGTCCAGTCACGCGTCTCCGGGAATCCGCGGCGAGGCCAGTATTGTGTGAAGGTTTCGTATCCGATCCGGAATGGATCAAGATGATCGAAAGCGTTCCAGCGCCAGACGACTTTCCCATCGCGCTGAAACTCGACGATCTCGTCGCCCATGACGTCCTGTGTTTTGCGCGGGGCGTTGGGGTCGCGCTCGCTCGTGTAGTAGTTGTCGATACGACGCTTCGAGGCGCTGAGGGCAAGGAGATTGCCCGAGGGCAACTCGTCGATCTCATGGTGGAACGCCAGCGCATCTACGGCGATCCCCTCGGCCGGGCCCTGAGGACGCCGGGCCGGGTACCACGCCTGAACGACATTGCCAAGCATGTCGATCTCGATGACGCGGAAGTCTGTCGTCATATAGAGAATGTTGCCGTTGCGGAGCGGTTCGACGTCGCTGATCCTGTCAGGGGAACGGTAGGTCCAGACGACGCGGCCGGCCGGGTCCATGCCCAGCAAGAGTGTGTACTTCGTCGCATCGCGCCCGGTGCGCCGGACCGTCATCAGGGTGACGCCGGGTTCGCACTCATTCGATTTCGCTATGGTTACCTTGAAGGGAGGGCGTTCAAACCGATCGCTTGGCAGTGGGGCAGGGCGGAACGTCAGACGCTGCGGATATGTCGCTGAAGCCCCTTTTCCATCTGTCACCGTAATGAACACCTCGTGTGCTCGGCCGGGTCGAAAACCCAGCAGCGCCAACCCTTGGCTCGGGTCTGCTGCGGCGTCGTGGCGAACCGTCCATGACCGATCTCCATCGGATACTTCGATGCGCGTTGTGACAGGTCGGTCGGCTGCAAAACGCAGCAATGCCGCCAGAGGTACACGTGGATTCGGGTTCGCCTCAATGACCGGGGCCTGCTTGAATATGGGTGATGCGACGCTGCACGCGGCGGTGCCGAGTATGGTCAGGAGAGTGGCTACTGCGGCGTCTCTGAGATTGGAGTGTCTCATAAGCCCTGTCCTGTGTTGGGTCGGATGATCCCGTTTGTTTGGACATCGTTTCCGTACGCTCCCAATATGCTACCGTATCCGACCGAAGGGGTCCATTCCAATGTCGCGTGCGGTCAGTTCGCTTGCATTGCTCCTGCCGGCACTATATGATCGTGTTGGAATTCGTTCGATGGCAACCGCTTCAAGGATTCAGGCCGGGAGGTAATGTCAATGACGCGGAAGAATCGCATTTCGAGACGGCACACGCTGCAGGGCCTTGGTGCGGTAGGGGCCTCCACCATGCTGGGTTCCCGGGCGCTGGGCGCCGATGCGTCGGTGCTGCCGGCCCGCATGAACAGGGTCATCTATGAGAGGGTCTTCGAGACGCCGCTTATCGATACGCATGAGCACTTGATCGAGGAGAAGGATCGCCTGGCCGGGTCGGCCCATCCGCGCGTCCAGTCCGACGATTGGTCGCTCTTGCTAAGTCACTACCTCAACTCCGATCTACTCGTGGCCGGCATGCCCAGGAAGTCGTTCGATCGGTTCTTCTCACCCAAGACCGATCCGGTCGAGAAGTGGCGCCTCATCGAGCCGCAGTGGTATGCCGTCAAGAACACCGGATACGGGCAGGCCGTCCGCATCGCGATGCAGCAACTCTACGAAGTAGAGGACCTCTCGGCGGCGACTGTCAGGAAGATCCAGGCGGGATACGAGAGGACGAGACGCTCCGGCTTCTACCGACGCATCCTCTGTGACATGGCGAAGATCGAGTCCTGTCAGGTCAATTGTCTTAGCGGGCCTTTTGGCGAGTCGGACATGCCCAGTTTGTTGATGCAGGACATCAGCATCGTCGGAATGTTTGCGGGCCCGAATCTTGGCGGCTACGCCAAGCCGGCGGGAATCGAGGTTCGTTCGCTGGCCGACTGGCATCGTGTGATCGACTGGTGGTTCGCCAAGTATGGCAAGTACGCCGTCGCCGTCAAATCGCAGAACGCCTACAGTCGGGACATCGACTACGAGCAGGTTGCCGCCGAGAAAGTCGAGGGCATCTTCAAGAAGCGACTGGAGAACCAGCCGATGACGGGGCAGGAGCGAAAGGATCTGGAGGACCACCTGTTCTGGTATGCGACCCGGAAATCCACCGAGCACAAACTGCCTGTCAAGTTGCACACGGGTTACTATGCGGGGCAGAACTCCATGCCCCTGGGGCGACTCATCCACAACGCCGGTTCGGCGACCGATCTGTGTCGGCGGGATCGCGAGACCCGCTTCGTCTTCATGCACATCTGCTATCCCTACTATGAGGAGTTGATCTCCGTCGCCAAGCAATACACCAACGCGTACATCGACATGTGCTGGTCGTGGATCATCAATCCCGCCGCGGCGACCGATTTTCTCAAGAAGTACCTCATTACGGCGCCGGCCAACAAGGTTCTGACTTTTGGCGGTGACTACATCCCCGTCGAGCCCGTCCTGGGCCACGCCATCGTCGCTCGTCGCGGCATCGCCTTGGCGTTGAGTGAACTGGTCGATGAAGGTTGGCTGACCCTCACCGACGCGATGGACCTGATCGATCCCATCATGCACGGCAACGCCCGCCGCATCTTCAACCTGAAGGAGAAGACCAAGGCTCTTGGAGCCGCGCCTTGGGCGTGACGGAACGGCGCAGTTCGTTTATTCAGCCGGTATGCGGAGGGAGTTGCCGGATGAAACCGCTGTTGACAAAGGTACTCGTCGTTTGTCTTATCGCTCTGATCTGTGGGGCAGCTGCAGGGCTGCTCTTCTCGCTGTTCTTCTACGGCATGCTTCCTGAGCACATGAGGGCTGAGGTATACGTCTCTGATACGCCTGCACGCGTAAGACTACGTTTCTGGATCGCTTTCGCCGCTGGCGCCATCCTCGGCGCCGTGTGGTCCTATCGAATGGTCAAGGGCATGGATCTGCGATGACCCCATCGCCGAGATCCCAGCTCCGCGTTTGATGTACCTGCGGCCGTGTTGAGGAGCCGTGCCGATTCAGGGGCGTCGCCGCTGCCGGCAGGGTGTTTGACTGGCAAAGAGGTCGAAGAAGAGGGAGGGTGCGACAAAGGCGGGTCGGCGGGTCGGCGAGGGGGTGTTCATTTCGTTTGCCAATTCGGCAGTTTGCATGAAGACTCGGTTGCATTGACCGGGTCGGTGTGCTATGATCCCGGTCACAAGCGAAGCAGATTGGCAACTGGGGCGTGCCCGAGACATAAGGTTATGGCGACGCGATGACGGCGGTGATCAGTGCCCACATTCTGGGCTGAAGATGGGCTGGCGTATGTGGCTCGGTGGATCGATCCCGAGGGCAAGAGCGAGGATTGCTGCGTCTATCCGTGCCGGGCGTTGTGGTGCACCGTCTGGTCGAGCGCTACCGGTGGCAGATAGGGTGCCTCGCAAGCTATGTCGTATCGCCCGACGAGGCGCCATGTGGTTGGGGAATGGGGTGGTGGTCTCTACTGTGGATCAGCCAGGCTGTTGTCAGCGGTTGCGTTGGAAACGCAGGCAGAAAGGAGAAAGAGCATGGCAACGCTCAAGATCGCCACGTTCAATGTCGAATGGATGATCAATCTGTTCAAACCCAAGAAGGCCGAGCTGTGGCCGAAACAGTCGAAGTCTCGCGGTCTCGGTCGGAAGCCGAAAGATGTACCGCTGGTCTGTGACCGGATCGCCGGCGTGATCAAGACGCTCAACGCCGACATCGTTGGGATTGAAGAAGGACCGCCCCTCAAAGCGCAACTCGAGCTGTTCGTTCGCGACTATCTGAAGGACGACTACCTTGTCTACTCGATGCCGGACGGCTCTCAGAGCAATCATGCCCTCGTCCGCAAAGGGCTTCCTGTGAAGGTCTGTCAGGTTCCCGAGTCGCATGCGATCTACCGGCATCTAGCCCGCAAGGTAGAATACTACACTTGGGGGGAGGTGAAGAAGGCGAGGCTTGATAAGTTCACCCGAAAACCCGTTGTGTTGGATATCAGAAGGGGCAATCGCAATGTAGAGTTGATGGTCTTTCACACCAAGTCGAAGATCGCCAAGCTCAAACGTAAGAAGCAGTGGGTGGCGCGTGACAAACCCGCCATTGTCGACGCCCTTCGTTCCCGGCAGAAACTGTCGGCGGAAATGGCGGCGATTCGGCGCTACCTCACGCGCGCGATCTACAGCCATCGAGCGAACGGGTGTATCGTCATGGGGGATCTGAACGACGGGCCGAACCGGGATGTCTTTGAGGAACGGTTTCTCATCCACAACATCGTAGACGAGCTAAGAGGTGGTTTTCATCGAGAACCGGCGCTGATGCATCACGCACTGCCGCAGTCCCAACTCACAGGCAAGAAAGCGTTCACCGCGACATTCAGCGATCCCACACGCGATGGCAAGCGAGTCAAAGTGCTACTCGACCATATACTCGTGTCCGGCTCGCTTCTCACGGGAGATGCACCTCTACGACTGGTGACGAACAAGGGTAAGATCGAACATGAAGCTTATGAGAAACACCTGAAAGGGACGGGCCGGAAGGCGGATGATCGCCCTAGTGATCATCGCCCGATCAGTGCGGTGTTCAGAGTGTGAGTTGGAGAAGCAAAGGCGGGTGTCTTGCATTCGCATCGAGAGTCTTGACGCGAGGAAGTCTTAGGATTCGTCGGTGGATGCATGCATTCGACCCTGACGTGACATCCGGCCCGTTCGGCGGTTGTCGCGGGCGGCACTCACTTGACGGCCGGCAGCGCATTAGGTCAGACCATGTGAACCATACGATTCAGGGAGCGAATTATGATGGATGCGCGAATCACACAGGACGATGTCATCTACTTCGTGGTGACGGACCGATTCTTCGGCCAGAACAAGAAGGATGTCAGCCCGTCGGATACGACCATTCACGGCGGCACGCTGGATGGGATCATTGAGAAACTCGATTATCTCACCGAGCTGGGTGTTACCGCCGTCTGGGTGACGCCTGTTTACGAGAACATCCTCAAGAGTGGCACGTCGGATCCGTACCATTACTATTGGACTCAGGATTTCGAACGGATGGATGCCCGTCTGCTCGACGGTACGCATCTGCCCACCGCGACGGATATGGGCACGTTTGCAGAATTCGTCAAGCTGTGTGACGGCAAGGACATCAAGGTCGTGCTTGATATGGTCGTCAACCACGCGGGTTACGGAGCCCAGAGCCGCTTTGACAGCACGTGGTTCAATGTTGGCGGTTCTGGCGATATCAAGGGGGAACTGGCGGGTCTGCCTGACTTCAACCACGACAACCCTGAGGTGCTCGACTACTTCATCAACAACATCGAGGATTGGGTCGTCAAGGGTCAGGTCACCAACATTCGCATGGATACCGTCAAGCACGTCGAGCGCAAATTCTGGCACTACTTCAAGTCGCAGGTTCGCGGCGAGCATCCGCAGGTGTGCCTCATCGGCGAGGTGCTGTTCGAAGGAAAGGGTGACGTCGGCAAGCTTCTGGAATACCAGAACTACCACGACTTCGATTCGACCTTCGATTTTCCCTTGTGCACAGCCCTGCGCTCGACACTCATCTTCGACGAGAGCCTTTGCGATTGGCTGGCCCGCCGGCGGGTGCATGATGACGAGCCGGCGGGAATCCTCGACCATGACAATGCGTTCAAGGGGGGGTACCGCAACGCCAACCGGCTCGTGACCCTGCTTGACAACCACGACCTGGAACGACGTATCATGAGCCACGCCCGGACCAAGCACACCGGCGACGGTGCCGGACTCGACTGGGCCATTCGAGTCACCAAGCTTTGCCTGGGCGCCCTGTTCACGGTGCGCGGCATCCCGCAACTCTACTATGGCACGGAGATCGGGCTGGAAGGCTGGAAAGACGGCGATGACCGCGATCTGCGCCGCGATTTCCCCTGGCAGGTCATCGGCAACGACAACCATGCGGACCCACAATGGCGCAAGGAACACGAGATCTACGAGTGGACTCGGGATCTCATCCATCTGCGCAGAAGCAGTCCGGCGCTGAAGTACGGGACGACGGTAACGCTGTGGTCGGACGATCTGGTTTACGCGTTCTTACGCATCGCCAGCGATGATGTCGCTCTCGTGATCATTAATAACGGCTATGCCAAGATGCCGAGCCCCATCCACTTGACGTTGAACACCCAAATGATCCCGCAGCGTGTTGCGGATGCGGTCGCCGGCGGGCTCAAGCACTGGAAGACAGGACAGCCTTTGACCGTGCAGAACGGTGAGGTGCTGGTGACCGTTGATGCCAAGTCGATCGACATTTTCTGCTAGGCTGTGTTGACGGGGGCCGCCCCTGTGTTGCACCGCGTCGGCGCCTATCGAATCTTGTAGCTGATCGACATGCCGTCGCGTTTCTCCAGGGAGGCGCGGATGATGACGGTGTCGTAGTCGGGGCTGTTCTGGACGTAGTCGAGGAAGTCCTTCATGGCGCGCTCGGAGCGGATGACGTTGTCGCCCACGACGACGGCGCCGACCTTGAGCTTGGGCTCGATGAGCTTGAAGTACTTCAGGTAGTCGCTTTTGACCGCATCGATGAACGCGAAATCGATCGGTCCCTCGATGTCGCGCAGGGTCTGGAGGGCGTCGCCTTCGATACAGGTGACGACCTTTTCCAGTCCGACCTTTTCAATGTTCTCGCGACATTGCTTGACCATACCCGGGTCGATTTCGAGGGTATAGAGATGTCCCCCAGTGCGTTCGAAGGCGATTCCCATATTGATCGCGCCAAACCCGCTGGCCGAGCCGACTTCGACACCACGCTGGGCGCCGCTACTCTCAACGAGTATGCGGAGCATCATCGCGTCGCCGGGCGTGGTGTTCAGACCCGTGCGGCGGAAGTCGTCGATGAACTGCTTGCGGAAGGCGTCGCTGGTCTTGTCCTGCCCGGCGGCATAGACGACCAGGCTGGCGCCGCTCAGGACGGTGAGCGTGACAATCGTAACGACGAGACGGTAGCGTTTCATGACAGGCTCCCAGGTCGATTTACTATCTGCGATTTGCCATTTGACACAAATGTGCGTCATGCCACGGTCGATAGCGCATTGTTAATGCGCAGAATCGCCTCGTCGATCTCGGCCTCGTTCTTGAAGCCGATCACGACGGCGTCGACCAGATTCGATTGCATGACGAAGCGAATGGCTTTCTCCCGCTCGGCCGGGTCCGTGAAGTCCCCGTTGCCGATCAGTTTCATCCCGACGACGCCGTGACCTTTCTCGCGCATGCGGGCCATTTGTTCCATGACCGGCGGTACGTGCGAAGCATCGCTCTTGGCGTTCCACGTCTCAGCGGGCGTATCCACCCAGACCCCCTGGGGATTCAGGCGCACCAGGTGTACGTCGGTCCAGTCGATGTCGACCGACCGCTTCAAGGCGGGCAGGCTATGGCATGAGACGCCGTGAGCGCGAACGATCTGTTTGTCCTTGGCTTCTTCCATTGCGTCGAGCACGCGCCGGCGCTCGTCATCCCAGTTTGGCGTTACGGTGCAGTGGGTTAGCAGGCTGTCGATGTAGTCGGTGCCCAGTTCCTTGCGGAAGCGGTCGAGGACTTCGAGCGGCTTGTCCGGCACCCCCGACATCTTGGTCTGGATGAAGAGCTTCTCGCGGGGCAGGCCCTTGGTCGCTTCGCGCACCATCTCATGGGTCTTGTAGCTCTGGGCGGTGTCGATGTAGGTGATGCCCTGGTCGTACGCATAGCGAACCAAGCGGGTGAATCCATCCTGACCCAGCGCTCGCTGGACGCTGCCGCCTTTACTGCCGCAGCCAAGTCCGAGCCGGCTGAGTTTGATTCCCGTCTTGCCCAACTCAACCTGATCGACGGCAGTCGGCGTCGCGGCCTTGCTCAAAGCCTTCGAAATGGATTGGCATCCGGACAAGGCAAGCCCGCTCGCCACCGCGGCGGTCGTCCCAATGAACTGTCGTCTTGTGATCGTCCTTCTCTGCATGAACGAGTCTCCTAACTGCGATTGTTACACGACTCCAGCGACCTTCGGCTCCCATGGTGCCAAAGCCGGCGACGCTCTGCAATGGCTTTTGTTCGATTCGATGACTATACCGATCCCGACGCACATCGGTTCAAGGGCCGATCAGGTGTTCCTTGGGCGATGCGCCGAGCAGAGGGGGCAACTGCACGACCATTAGCCCGACCAGCATCAGAGCACAGCCGGCAAGCGACCTCAGGCCGAGCGTCTCATGAAGGATCAGCCAGCCTGCCAAAGCGGCAAACACCGTCTCCAGGCTCATGATGATCGCCGCGTGCGATGCAGGCGATGTTTTCTGACAGACCACCTGTAGCGTAAAGGCGACCCCGGCCGAGAGGACGCCGCCGTAAAGGATCGGAATGGTCGCCGGCACAATGGCGTTCAGCTCGATCGATTCCGTGAACAGCGCGGCGACGAAGCTCAGCGCCGAGCAGACGACAAACTGGATGCAGGCGATTCGCAAGGCGCTGGCTCGCTTGGCGAGGTAGCCGATCAATTGCACGTGGATCGCCCAGAAGAAGGCGCTGATCAGGACGAGCAGATCGCCTCGGCCGATTGTAAGCGATTCGGTGACGCTTAGCAGGTACAGACCCACCACGGCCAGGACGACGCCGATCCAAAGCGAGACGCCCGCGCGATGGCCCAGCACAAGTCCCATCAAGGGCACGAGGACAACGTAGAGACTCGTGATGAACCCCGCCTTGCCGGCCGTCGTGTGGAGCAAACCCATCTGCTGAAACGATGCGCCGCCGAACAGCGCCAGACCCGCCAGGGCGCCGCCCCAGATCAGAAGTTTGGGGTTGGCCTTCTTCTGGCCGCCCAGCTTGTTGGTCCGTCGGAGGATTAGGGGCGACAGCGTCGCAGCGCCTACGATGAAACGCAGTGCGTTGTACGTCATGGGCCCGATATGGTCCATGCCTACGCGTTGGGCGACGAACGTCGTGCCCCAAATGAAGGCGGCGACGAGCAGTAGGGAATCACTCTTGATCGTTCTGGTTTGCATTGCTTCGGATTTCCGGAGTATCTAGATTCAGATATCAAATGTCAAAATTGTGGAAGTCATCGCCCGGAGGGCGATTCCGAAGTTTTGCACTTTGCGTCTTGCATTTTGATCTTTCCTTATACAGGGCCTATTCCCAGATGGGGACACCCAGTTCCTTGAATTGGGCGGCGGCGTTGAGGAAGTGGGCCGTGATCCAGAAGACGGTCCACGTTTCGACGTAGTTGCCTCGCACGCCGGCGATGTCACCGGCCTGGAGTTGCCTCTGAAACTCGCCGTGTTGGGCGTAGTTGGTATGATGCGGCTGTTCCCCTTGGCTGCCGTACGGATCGAGCAGTTGCCCGCACGTGCGGTACATCAGGATCGCGACATCCTTGAGGTCGTCGCGTTTGAGATACCGGCCCAGTCGATAGATGTCCGGTGCGATGAGGACGCCATAGACGTCGATGTGCTGGTTCTGGACGGAGACGGCGGTCCACCCGCGCGTCTTGAAACCGTGATCGCGCAGACGTCCGGCCGGCAGGTCAATGTCCCAGACGACGACATAAGTCAGCGCGACATCGCCGGCGTGGGCCGCCCAATTCAGGTACTTGGATTGCCCCGTCAGTTCGTAGAGCGCCAAGAACCCCTGCAAGGCGGCGAACGCGCCCTCCTTGTCCTCGCAACTGGCGTCCAGCGTGCCTCCCCAGTAGGGTTCCCGCATATTCACCTGACGGGCCGCATACACACGGCCCGCCTTCTCGGCCGCCTGGTGATATCGCTTGACGGCGAACAGCTCTGACGCCTGACACAGCGGGGCGATGAAAAACGCCTCGTTGGTCGAGACGGGGTTCCACGAGTCGCTGAGAATCTTCTTGGCGTGGAAGTCACAGGCGCGCCGCAGGAACGCCTCCCACTTCGTGACATCCATTCCTTGCTTGCGTCCCACGCGGATGGCGTTGGCGAAGTTCAACATCGCCTGGCCTTGCGAGAGTAGTTCGGGATTGCCTCGCCGGGCCCACTGTTGCTTGTCGCAGTCATACCACGTGCGGAACCCCTTCTCGTAGAACTCCGCCTGTGCGATGAAGTCGAGCGACGTCTGGGCCATGCTTTGGGCGTTGGGATCATCCAACTCCTCTTCGAGGACCTGGAAGGCGTATCCACACGAGGCGGCCTGGCCGCACCAGCCCATGACGAAGAAGTTGCGATCGGGGTACTTCTTGAAGCCCGCCATCGTGTCGGTTTCGTGCCAGCGGGTTTGGGCGAAGTCATACTTGGCCCTGATGATCTCCGGAAACGTCGGCATGTCCCGGGTCGTACTCGGCGCAAAGAGCGCTAGCGACGTTCGCGTGGGACGCTGGAATCCGGCGCCTTCGGTCGGGACGTCATAGGCCTCCAGGAAGAAGGTCTTCTCGATGATCCCGCCCGGGGGAACGTCGAGCCAGGCCTCGTCGTAAGGGATGAAACCGCGCTGGGTTGCCTTGATGACTCCTTGCTTGCCATTGGAGGCACATGGGCCCGATAGCAGCGCCAACTCTGTTCCGTCTTCCAGGCCGGTCAGCCCCAATGACCACCACTGGTCCGCCCGCTTGCCGAACGGGACGGGCGAGGGAAGACTGTGCACGGCGACTCCTTGGCGTTCGCTCGCGCCCGCCCATTCGAGACAGGCGTACGGCATGGGGAAGCGGTGCTCCTCGAAGTAGGCCTGCTCGCCGGGTGTTCCGGAGTAGACCGGGACGCGGCCGCTCTTTCGGCCGGAGGGATTGCCATAGTACAGGATGCCGGGCAACAGTGCGCCCGCGCCGGAACCAGGGCACTGGAACCGAATCGACAGGGTCGTGCGCCTGGTGGGCTGCGAGCCGCGCCAGGTGAAGCGGCGTATCCCTCGAATGGCGTCACCCTCCGCGCGGTACGCGTCGCGCACTTGCCATGTCCCCGAAGGGGTCTTCAGTTCGCCGTGCAGAATTGTCCAGTCTCCCCGATGCTCGATCCTCGTTGGGCTCGCGTGGACCCAATTGGCAGGCCAACGGTCCTTCCAGTCAGTGGCGATCGACCAGAGTCCCTGCTCGGGCGAAGCGAGCAGGACCTCGCCGTCCTGAAGGATCCGCACCGTGTAGGTTTCGCCCGTTCTCTCAACATGCAGCGTTGGTGTGTCGCCGTGGGCGTGACGAACGGCGCCGATCGTTGTGAGAAGTAGAAGCACGACTCTGGCTGAGTGACGCATGGTGATCTCCTGTGCGATTGTCTGGATGCTGGATCAGAGTGGTCGGCGGCTCATACCGGTCTGGCTGACTGTCTTGCCCATGGTCGCCGCTCAGCGCCAAACCACGGGCAGTACGATATGCGAAGGGTGATCCGCATTCATGTAGATCGTATTGGTGGCGGTCGCGGTCTTGTCGTTGGCCCCCGAGGGATCGCCCGTGTTGGGATTGGGCTCGAAGCGCGGGGCGTTGCTCGACGACAACGCAATGCGCACGCGATGGCCCGGACTGATGACCCAACTGGTCGCCCAGAGGTCGATCTCGATCTCGTAGATCGTCTCCGGCTCCATCAGTTCGCTCTTCTCCATGGAATTGCGATGGCGGGCCCGCAGGATGCCGTCCAGAACGATCATGCTGCGCCCGTCCGGATAGACGTCGCACAGCTTGGCGGTGAAGTCCGTATCTTTGGCAGTTGACGAGACCCAGAGCTTGACCTTGACCGGCCCGGTGATCTCGATGTGCCTGTTCAATGCGGGGGAGGTGAACACCAGCATGTCGGACCTACCTTCCACCTCGCGCTGGTCCATCGGACCCTTGGAGATCGTCAGATTCGCGCCGCCGATCGTGGGGACGGGGTTCTTCGGATCGTATTGATACGACAGGGCGCCGAACAGTTCCTCGGGCGCTCCGAGTCGGAGTTTCTTGTCGGGATGGAAATAGACCTTCTTGGCCTCGGCCTGGACGGGCCAGCGATCCGAGGTGCGCCACCGGTTGCCCGGCGTGTTCGCGTCGTTCGGATCGCCCATGACATAGTACTGAACGGCGGGGATCTCCTCAATGCCTTTGCCGTCCTGCTTCATCCAGAGGTCGAACCAACTCCACATGTTCGCCGACGCGGGATGTTTCGTGCCGTCGGGGAACACCAGGTCCTCGCTGCGTCCATGTCCGTACGCTTCCATGACCAGACGACACTTGCCTCGCGCGCCGGGGCCGCCTTGCGCCTGAATCGTGGTGAAGCTCTCCAACGTCCCAGCGGTGAAGATGTCGTACCAGCCGCCCAGGAACAGGGTAGGGACATTCACGCGGTCCGCGACGCGCTGGGGGTCCATCGCTTTCCAGAAGTCGTCGTAGTTCGGATGGGCCCGGATCATTTCCAGATTCTTGGCGTTGAACTTGTTGCCCGTCAGCCAGTTCTCGAGCAGGCTCTTGCGGAACGCACCACCCTGATAGGCGCTCTGATGGTACATGCTGGAGAACGCGACGCCGACATAGCAGCAGACCAGGTGCGGCGGACGACTGGGCGCCATCATGTTCAGCGCGACGCCGGGGGCGCTGATCCCGAACCCGCCGACCTTGCCGTTCGACCAGCTCTGCTTGGCGATCCACTCGACGGTGTCGTACCCGTCCTGGTGCTCGGTCCAGCCGCCGTGGACGAAGACGGGGTAATCCTCGCCCTCGGAGCCGAACCGCCCCCGGAAGTCCTGGGCGACCATTACGTAGCCATGCTGGGCCGCATCCGGCGCCATGCCCTTAACGCCGTCCTTGTTGTAGGGAGTCCGGATCAGGATGACCGGCCAGGGCCCGTCGCCTTCCGGCCGGTGGATATCGGTTGCGAGTTTGACCCCGTCCCGCATCGGGACCATGACCGTCTCAACGTCAGCCGCGCAGACGCCAAGCGGTGCGAGAAACGCCATCGCCAGTACCGTTATCGTGACGCCCAGAGATATCGAGTGCTTCATCGGAAGCCTCCAGTTTTCCGTCGCCTTAGTTCAACCGGAACCGCCCACCAGGACTGCCGCCATTCTAAGGCCCCGCCACCCCGCACGCAATCGCCGATTGCGAATTGTAGTGGGGCTCTGGTTTCCGACTAGGTCGTATTGAGCGCGTTCGGCTTCGCTCAGGACAGGCCGCGCGAAGCGCAGTCGAAGTATCTCCCTGCCGACCGGGTACTCCCTGGGTCGTTGGTTCCAGACCGGGCTGAAGGTAAAGGAATGATCCGTAGGGGGCTTTCTCCCTGTACAGGTCCTTTAGCGCAGCGACGGGGGATATGCTCACTGGCGGTGGAGCGGGGGCGGCTTTTTGTTGTCAGGGCGGCGGCGAGGGGGTATCGTGTGGAGCGGTGAGTCGGCGGGGGGCGAGAAGTGACAAACGAATCGGTAGAGAGGATCGGACATGACGACACGTTCTTGCATGGCGGCGATCGCGGCAGTGTTGGTTTCGGCTGTGCTGGCTCAGGCGGCGGCGGTGAAGCCCTTGCTCGCCGCACACGCCCATAACGACTATCACCACGAGCGGCCCTTGCTCGACGCCCTCAGTCATGGCTTCACCAGCGTCGAGGCTGACGTCTTTCTCGTGGGCGACAAGCTCTGCGTTGCCCACGACCGCGAGGATATCCGGCCCGACCGGACGCTGCGGGCGCTGTATCTCGATCCGCTACGCCAGCGGGCGAAGAAGTACGAAGGGCACATCTATCCCCGTCCGGTACGGTTCCACCTGCTGATCGATTTCAAATCAGCGGCTGAGCCGACCTATCGCAAGCTGCACGAGATTCTGGCTGACTACGCCGACATCGTGACCTCTTTCGGGCCCGAGGGGCGGGTGGACCGCGCGGTTCTGGTCAATGTCTCGGGCAACCGCCCCTTGGAGTTGATGAAGGCGCAGAAGCTGCGCTATGCAGGTTATGATGGTCGTCTCTCGGATCTGCATTCCGAGTTGCCGACAGAGCTCATGCCGCTGGTCAGCGACCACTGGGGTCGCAACTTCACCTGGCGCGGGGCCGGGCCCATGCCGGAGGCCGAGCGCCAGAAGCTGAAGTACATTGTCCAGGCCGCCCATGAGAAGGGGCGGATCGTGCGGTTCTGGGCGACGCCCGATCGACGCTCCCCCGCGCGGGAAGCGCTCTGGATCGAACTGTGCAAAGCGGGCGTCGACCTGATCAACACGGACGATCTGGCGGGCCTCCAAGCCTTTCTGCTCAAGCATGAACGCTGACGGCCTCATCCAGACGACGAATCTCACGAAGTCTTACGCCTGTGGCCCGACCCAGGTCATGGCGCTGCGCGATGTGAGTCTGTCTGTCGCGCGGGGGCGCTTCATCGGTGTTACCGGCGCGTCCGGTTCAGGCAAGTCCACCCTGATGAATCTGCTGGGTGGATTGGACACGCCGTCGAGTGGGAGCATCTGTGTCGGAGGCAAGCGGATATCCGACCTGAACCCGGCTCAGTTGGCGCTGTGCCGGCGGGAAACGGTCGGGATGATTTTTCAGTCGTTCAACCTTGTCGTTTCATATTCAGCGATCGAGAACGTGGCGTTCCCGCTGCTCTTCGCCAATGTCGCCAAGAAGGAGCGGCTCGAGCGGGCGGCGCAGCTCTTGCAGGTCGTCGGTCTGGAGGATCGGCGGGACCACCGACCCACGGAACTCTCCGGCGGGGAACAGCAGCGCGTGGCGGTCGCGCGAGCGCTGGTTAATCGCCCCGAGATTCTGCTGGCCGACGAGCCGACCGGAAACCTCGACAGCAAGACGTCCCTGCAGATCGTCCAGATGCTCCACGATCTGAAGATCGAACAATCCCTGACGATCGTGATGATCTCTCATGAGGAATCGCTGCTGCGCGAGTTCTCCGACGAGGTGGTCTACCTTCAGGACGGCGCGGTGATATCGCACGAGATACTGAGGGGAAGGCCATGAGGAGTGCGGACTACATCGAGCAGGCCTGGTCGAACCTTCGGAAGAAGAAGCTCCGCACGTTTCTGACGACCTCCGGCGTGGTGATCGGGATCGGGGCGCTGGTCTGCATGTTCGCGTTCGGCCAAGGCGTCCAGCGGAACATCCGGGACCAATTCGACGAGTTGGAGCTGTTCAATTACGTGAACGTTTCGCTGAAGGATCGTTCGCCGCGACCGCATCGGCGCCATTCTGATCCCGATGCACCCCGAATCCGTGACGAGCCGGACGAGCCCAACGTTCCTCCGAACGAGCGGCCCACGGTGCTGGACGACGAGACGCTCGAAGAGTTCATGCAGATCGACGGGGTCGCCGCGGCGTTCCCCGAGATGCGTTTCCCCGCCCAGATCCGTCTGAACGACGAGGAACGCTTCACATTGGTTCAGGTCCTCTCGGCCGGGGCGTGCCAGTCGGGACTGGTCCAGTTCCGCGCGGGCGATCCCTATACCTCGAACGAGCCCAACGAACTGGTGATCAGCGATACGCTCCTGAGACGCCTGGGGAACACGAAACCCGAGACGGCAGTTGGTCAGGAGATCGAGATTCGCACCGTTACGCTCGATTTCAGCCTGAGGTCGTTGTTGCGGATGGCGTTTGCGCGGGGCGACCAGCGTCTGCCCACTTCGGATCGTAGCTATCCTTTTCAGGTCGTCGGGGTCGCCGAGCGGATGGGGTTCGGCGGCCCAACGCCGCTGAGGAGTGACGTCTACATTCCGCCGCGGGCGGCCGAGAAGATGCGCAAGCTGGTTCTCACCAGCATCTCCGAAATCTTCCTGCCCGCCAGTCGGGCCGCGGGTTACTCGATGGTGTCCGTCAAG
>JANQFY010000270.1 GCA_028277585.1 Sedimentisphaerales bacterium | reverse complement strand
GGAGGCGTCTTCGGCGTGCAGGTAGTACTGGATCACGGTGCCGACGGGCTGAGTCGGAAGCATGGCCGAATACTGCCCGGCCCCCAGCTCCGAACGAGGCGTCATGCCGGTGCGATTCCAGACGTCTTGATCCTTAACCTTCCAGATCACCTCCGGTGTCTCGGCGATGAACGGCTCACCGCTGAAGGCGACGATCTTGGCGCCAATGGGAAGCCCCTCGGCCGTTGCCGGGCGATCCAACACCGGGGTATGTTCGATATACAGCATCTGCTGATCAGGAATACCCATGGTGTCACAATGCAGAGCCCAATCGGGCAGCCACGTATCGACACCCCCGAAGAGCTTGCTGATCCCAATCACCTCATAGCCCGGCATCGCCGCTTCATAGCTGGCAATCGCGTTGGCGTTGGCGTCCGGCCGACCTTCGCAGACAGGGACATAGACCCGGTGATTGACGATCAAGGAGTTGGTGTAGGGCTCCCTGCCGGGTGTATCCACACGCACCACGCGGTAGGGTGTGCCGTAACAACTGACCTGGCGGCGAAAATAGGCGGCCGTCTCTTCCGTCTTGTTCCAACACTCATGCGATGTCGGCACGCGTGCGACCATGATCGTGTCGGGCGCCAGGAACTTGGCCAGGCAATCGATATGAAAATAGTAGTCTGGCTCCCGCACTACGTCGCGGATGAGATGATGGGTGTGGACACCCCAATAGTCGAGCGCCCGTTGTTCGAGCCCTTTGTTCGGCGTCTGCCTCTTTCCGTTGGGAAGAAATGTCTCAAGGGAGACTGCAATACCCTGGCCATCGGTCATGAAATTGCCGCCGTCTATTTCCAGGCCGCTTCGATAGACGGGATAGCCTTGCTCGAGGCCATACTCAGGGGTGGCGTAACGCGAGGTCTCAAGATGATTGTGGACGAAAGCCGGCTCATTGTGATCGGCGAAGATGAACCAAGGCAACTCGTCGCGTGGGACCAGGAAATCCGAATCGATCTGATAGAATTCGCAGTTGGCCAGGTTCACATCGTATTCCGGAGGGATCGGGGGCATCTCCTCCTGGTCTGAGAGCATGATCAGAGTGACCTGTTCCGAGGCGTATTCCTGGAAGTCATAGGCGTCCCGAAAGCCGCGAAAGACAATCACAGCCTGCATCGGCTCGAATTCAGCCGGCGTGCGAACGGGCGCCGGCGGCGGCGTGGTCAGCAGCGGATCAACGGCCTGCGCCGTCTCGGCGACCAGCGACAGCAGCAGTATCAGGACAAAAGAGCGGAACCTCAGGTGCTTGGCAGTGGCGTGACAGCAGTACATGGCGACACCTCCGTTATCGAATCGAAGGGTTCCCTCTCCTACGTGCTTAGGCGACCTCCGCGGCGCCAAGAAGGGAACCACGTATAAGCAGGGCGGTCTGACAGGCTCGATCGCGAGGCTTTTTTCTGGAGAATTCAGAAAAATAGTGGGATACCGACAGATTCCAGCCCTAGTCGTATCGATGCGCCCAAGCCTCGTCCTCCTGCCTAGCGTCATTCCTTCATCCAAGAATTCCCCTGACGCCCGAAAGGCGCATTAGCAATATGCTCACTTGATGCAGTTGCGTGAGAATCGATCATCAATCTGAACAGAGGTGGGGTCGTGACCGCCACGGCAAAGGCCCATACGAATCAGCCCAGCCCGGGACCGAATCCATACGCACACAAGGCGTATCGCAGGGAGTGCCTGTCTGCGCCAGAGAAGCCCAATTTCCGGCCCTCTTGGCCCGAAAACGGGGTTTAGTGAGAAGACAGAGCCAATGGGTTGGCGTCCGGATGTCCGCCAAACGTCCCTCGCCGCCCACTATGCCTGCGTCACCCCCAAGTGACGATCATTGAAGAAGCTGGACACTCCGTATTCAGGATCGCGGCTTCCACCCCTTCCTATCCTCTTCGGTCTTCGACTTCCCCGCCAACCTCCGGTTTCTTCAGTTCAGTGGGGCGGCATCAAGCGCAGTTCGATTCTCAAGACGGTCGTCACGCAACTCAATTTTCCGTCGAGAGGCTTGTCTATCTGGTTTTCTTCTGGGCGCTTCTTCCTCAGATTGAGCGCATAGCCCGCGCTGAGCGACTATAGTAACGGCCATTGAAAGGAAACAGCGTGATGACCGATAAGCAAGCCATCTACAATGAACTCTTAGTATTGCGATGCCGAAAAGGCAGGAAGGACGCCTTTGAGGAACTGGTTCGCACATGGGAAAAACGGCTCTTCTACTACATCTGGCGACTTGTTGATGATGAGCAAGAAGCCTGGCAGGTCCTCCAGGACACCTGGGTCCGCGTTCTGGAAAACATCAGCAAGCTTCGGACGCCGCGCAGCCTGCCAAGCTGGCTCTATCGTATCGCGAGAAACACCGCCATCAGCCATCTCAGACGTGAGATCAGAAGGAAGATGGTCCAGTTGAACGAGGACGATAGTGGGATGGCCCAGAGCAGTACGGAGGACTTTCCTTTTGACGATGCCGAACAGGTGCACTATGGACTGAACCGTTTGTCGTTGACATATCGAGAAGTACTGACGTTGTTCTTTCTGCAAGACCTATCCATCGAACAGATCGGTGAAGTTCTCGGGATTCGCCCGGGTGCTGTCAGGTCACGACTCTATCATGCCAAACGCGCGTTAAGAGCGATTATCGAGGAGCAGGAATAAACCATGTCTCAATCAAATGTGACATTTCGAGATCAGTTGATCACCGTCGAAAAGACGGACCCCACCTATAGAGAACGATACGAAAAGGAGATGGCGGCTATGATTGCCCAGGAACTGTCAACAACGAAGAAACTCCAAACGGTAGGATTCCTGATTATTAGCGTGTGCCTTGCCGGGCTTTTCGGCTCGCTGGCCGTCTTCGCTCCTGAAGGACTTCCATGGTTTGGCCGTGTTGGCTTTGCTGCCGGAGCCGTTTTTTCATCGGCTTTTGTCGTGCTCTACGCAGGAATCCTGAAGAAGGGCAGCCTGAATCTAAAGAAGGACAATCTGGCTTCTGCCTGGTTGGGCTGGGGTGTCGTCGTCATCATGGGGACCATCGCCCTGGTGTTCTCCCCCCGGCTGTCGGATCCCATTGTCGGTGTGCACTGGCTGGTCGGTGCCGTGTTCTTCCTGGTGGCCGGCGGCGTCGCCCTGCTGTGGGCGCATATACAGCGCTCCGAACTGAACACTCGAGAGAAACTGCTGGAGATCGAATGCCACCTGGCGGAGCTGACGGAAAAAATCGCCGACAAGCACGGTTGACTGAGATAGGGATAGCCGGTATCGGTAGGAGAAACGACGAATGGATATGATGAGGAAGACACTTCGGTATCTGCGGTAGGAGAAAAGCTGTGACACTGACGAGACGACGGTTTGTGCGGGTGGCGGGTCTGGGGCTGGCGGCTCTTTCGACGGGGGCTTGCGCCGCGCCGCGCTCGCGGACGGGCGGTCGCAAGCCCAATATCGTGTATGTCAATATCGACGATATGGGTTGGACCGATCTGGGGTTCATGGGCAGTCGGTACTACGAGACGCCGCACATCGACAGGCTCGCGTCCGAGGGGATGGTCTTCACACATGCCTACGCCCCGGCGGCCAACTGCGCTCCGAGTCGAGCCTGCTGTCTTTCGGGTCAATACACGCCTCGGCATGGTGTCTATACGGTGGGCTCCTCCGAGCGGGGCAGCGCCAAGCACCGCAAGCTGATCCCGACGGAGAACAGCACGGTCCTGCCCGACGAGAAGGTGACGATAGCCGAGGTGCTGCGCACCGGCGGGTATGTCACGTGCCATGCGGGTAAGTGGCACCTGGGCGCTGACCCCAAGACACAGGGCTTCGACGTCAATATCGGGGGCTATGAGGCCGGGCACCCCAGGAGCTATTTCAGTCCCTACAAGAACCCCAACCTGACCGATGGTCCCAAGGGCGAGCATCTGGCGGACCGTTTGACTGACGAGGTCATGGGTTTCGTGGAAGCCAACAAGGATAAGCCCTTCTTCCTGCACTTCGCGCCCTATTCCGTCCACACGCCCCTGCAGGCGAAGGTGGACGTGATCGCCAAGTACAAAGGCAAGCCGCCCACCAACCGGCATAAGAATGCGGTCTACGCCGCGATGGTCGAGACGCTCGATACGAACATTGGTCGCCTGATGGGCAAACTTGACGAACTGAAGCTGCGCGACAACACGTTCGTTCTGTTCTGCTCCGACAACGGCGGCGTGTACAAGATCTCCAAGCAATGGCCCTTGCGGGCGGGCAAGGGGTCGTACTATGAGGGCGGAATTCGCGAGCCTATGATCGTGCGCTGGCCGGGCAAGGTCACGCCCGGGGCGAAGTGCGAAACACCCGTCTGCGGGATCGATTTCTATCCAACGTTCCTCGACGTGGCGGGCCTGGAGAAACCGGCCGGGTACTTGCTGGACGGTGTCAGCCTCATGCCCGTACTGACGGGGAACAGCAAGCTATCTGAGAGACCCTTGTTCTGGCACTTTCCGATCTACCTGCAGGGGGGCAACGCGGAAACCCAAGACGTGCTGTTCCGTACGCGGCCGGGCAGTGCGGTTCTGCTTGGGAATTGGAAGCTGATCGAGTACTTTGAGGATGGGGGCAGTCTCGAACTGTACAACCTCAAGGACGACCCGAGCGAGAAGAGCAATCGGGCGCGGAAGGAGCCTCGCAAGGTCGCCGAGCTACACAGTCTGCTCAAGAAGTGGCGGGCCCGCGTCGAGGCGCCGGTGCCCGATCAGGCGAATCCGCGCTACGATGCGCAGGCGGAGAAGGCGGCTATTGCCAAGGCACGCGTTTGATACGAGGCAGATCCTATTGTGACCCGAATGCGGCGACCGTGAAGCCGCCGCATCCGGGGCTAGTCTTCTGATAACCTAGAACTGCGCTCGGCTCAGCTGGGCCGGGTCATCGCCCTTGCTGATGGGCCGCAGCCGCAGCTTGTAGCTGTACGGCTTGGCGGGCAGACAGTATTCCGGATGCGTCCGAGCGCCCCAACTGTCGTCACCCCCGACACCCATCTGGCGGTAGTCCAGGTTCAGCGCCACCAGATCACGGCGTTTGACATCGGTCGTGTGACGCTGGCGCTTCGCATCGCCCTCGTCAAAGTCCTCGGTGAGGAAGTGATGGGCGGAGCCGTCAAAGACCGGTTCACCCGCGATGAGCAGGCCGACGCCCTGGGCGTTGGTCAGCGTCATCCACCGCATGTCCGTCTTGTTGCCATTCTCCTGGGGACGCACGTACGGGAAGTACTGGTCGATGACCTTGCCCTCGTAGCGTCCGACCGCCGCACCGGTCTTGCGGTCCCAGTAGCTCTCGTGCGGCCCGCGCCCGTACCAGGCGAGGTTCTCAAACGCGACCGGCATGGTCATCGTCATGCCCAGGCGGGGCAGATCGGGCAGCTTGTCTTTCTGGGGGACGAAGCGGTTCCCAATGATAATGTCGCCGCTGGCATAGACCGCATAGGTAGTCCACAGCCGGGACTCAACCGAGGGCAGAGTGAACGCAACTACGATACGAATGACGCCGCGCCCGATCTCGTCGATATCAACTTGGTCGACGGTCCGGCCCTCGCCGGCGTGACGCCAGATGCCTTGCCGCTGGGGCATCTTATTGCCGTACCCGTTGTCAAGCGGGGCGCGCCAGAAGTTCGGCGCCAGGGGTGTGCGAATCAACTCTGTTCCATCGTTGGTCAGCGAGACGATCTGCCCCTTGGCCTTGTCGAACTTCAGGGCGAAGTGGTCGCCTCGAATGGTGACGCCGGCATCCTCCTCCTCCATTCGCAGCGTTCCGAATCCCGAGATATCCGCCCGCGCGGCTTCCTCCTGAATCGGGATCTCCATCTGATCCCAGGCGACGACGTGTCCGCGCGGGAGCATGGGCTGCTCGCTCCGCGTGACGAAGGTCACCTTGAGCATGTATTCGACGCCCGGCTCAGGCTTGATGCGGGGCCAGGAGATCTTGATCGTCTCGCTGTCGCCGGCGGGTGTGTCCAGGCGGGGCAGTTTGCCCTTGCTGATGGTTTCGCCATCGGCCTGGACTTCCCAGCGTCCCTGGAGGTCCGCCAAGCTGATGAAGCTGTACTTATTGACCACTTCGACGCGACCTTCCCGCAGATCGACGGGCTTGACCTTGATCGACTGGTAGACCTTTTTGACTTCCCACAGGTGGGGATTGGGTCGGCGGTCGGGCTGTATCAGCCCGTTGCAGCAGAAGTTCTGATCGCTGGGGATATCGGCGGGGCCGTAGTCGCCGCCATAAGCGAAGTAGGCTTGGCCGCTGGCGGTGTGCTTGAGCAGGCCCTGATCGACCCAGTCCCAGATGCAGCCGCCCTGGAGGACGGGGTATTTCTCGATGACGTCCCAGTAGTCCTGCAGGTTCCCCACGCTATTGCCCATTGCGTGGGCGTACTCGCACAGGATCAGCGGGCGAGCGGGTTTGCCATTCTCGCTCTTCGCGTACCTTTCCAGGTGCTGGATACGGCTGTACATCGGACAGACGATGTCGGTGTGCGGGGCGCGGCCCGCCCGTTCGGACTGGACGGGGCGACTCCCATCGCGGGCCTTGATCCAGGCAGCCGTCCGTTCGGTGTTGATTCCGTCGCCCATCTCGTTGCCCAGCGACCAGACGATGATGCTCGGGTGGTTCTTGTCCCGTTCGAGCATGTTGATCGTCCGGTCCATATGAGCGGCGTCCCAGGCGGGGTCCTTGGCCAGGGATAGCTTGCCGTAGCCCATGCCGTGCGATTCGATATTGGCTTCGTCGATCACGTACAGGCCGTGCTCGTCGCACAGCTTGTACCAGAGCGGATCGTTCGGATAGTGGCTGGTCCGGACGGTATTGATGTTGAACCGCTTCATCAACTCGATGTCCTTGAGCATCGACGCTTCGGTGACATAGTGTCCCGTGATCGGGTCGTGCTCATGGCGGTTGACGCCCTTGACGTAGATCGGGACGCCGTTGACGAGGAGTTGGCCGTTCTTGATCTCGACTGTGCGGAAGCCGATCTTGTGTTGAACGATCTCGACCGACTCACCCGAAGGCGCCAGCAAAGACAGGACGAGGCTGTAAAGGTTGGGCGTCTCGGCGGTCCATTTGGCGGGGTTCTTGATCTTCTTCTCGAAGACGGCGGTTCCGAGCGTCAGGTTCGCCTAGGCGACGGGCTGCTCCTGCGTCATCGATCGCAGCGTCTTACCTTTGCCGTCCAGCAGGTTCATGCGGACGCGATATCCCTCACCGGTCGGGATGCCCAGGTTGCGCAGTTCCACCTCGACCTTGAGTTTGCCGTTCTTGAAGGCCGCGTCGAGCGTCGGACGCGCGAAGAAATCGCGAATGTGGACCTTGGGCCGGGCGACGAGATACACATCACGATCGATTCCACTGAGACGCCAGAAGTCCTGATCCTCCAGATAGCTGCCATCGCTCCAGCGGTAGACCTCGACCGCCAGGGTGTTCTCGCCGTCACGAAGGTAGGGCGTGATGTTGAACTCGGCCGGCGTCTTGCAGTCCTGGCTGTACCCGATCTTCTGACCGTTGATCCAGACGTACATCGCCGAGCGAACGGCCCCGAAGTGCAGGATGACAACATGGTCTTTCCACGTCTTGGGAATGCTGAAGGTCCGACGGTACGAGCCGACCGGGTTGTTGTGATGGGGGATGAAGGGTGGGTTGGGTTTCTCACCCTCCTTGAGGAACGGGTACTTGATGTTCACGTAGATCGGAATGCCATGGCCCTGCATTTCCCAGTTGCCGGGCACGTCGATCTGCCCCCAACCACTGACATCGTAGTCATCCTGATAGAAGTCAACCGGCCGATCCGCCGGTTTGGGTGCGTAGTGGAACTTCCACTTGCCGTTGAGCGAGCGGTAGTAGGGCGACTTGGCCGGCGCATCCTCGACGGCGCTCTCGATCGTGGGATACGGGAGAAGCGTGCAGTGGGCCGGCTCTTTGTTGATCCGGAACACGGCCGGGCTCTCCCAGTCGTACAGTTGCGCGTGAGCCGCGGTGGCCGGAAGAAGAATCGCCAGAACCGAGAGGGCAAGGGCGACTTGACTCCGTTTTCTCCGATACATGATAGACCTCCTGGGTGCGGCGATCGGAGACTGCGGGTCGATCACCGTCGTCACGTTACAGGTTCGATGGGCGCCGCTCCACCAGGGGCGGCATTCATTTCGGGAACAGATTGTACGCGCTGCGGCCTTGGAATCAAGCGTGACGTTGGGCGGATCGTCCCGCGGCGACATGGCTGTTGCATCCGCCCGGTCGATGGCCTATGCTGTGGGCATGCGGAAACGGCGTCAACGCTGTGAATTCCTAGTTCGAGAGTCCTTCAATGCCAGGGAGACGAGAAGCCATGAAGACCATCCTTCCTATCGCTCTATGCTTCCTCTTGATGGTGGTTTCGCCCGCCGGTGCGCAGTCCTCTCCCATCCGCCCAGTCGTTGAAATCGAGGAGGAGGTGTATAGCTACCAGCCGGCCACCAACGGGGCCGGGCCGATGTGGTGCCATGGTTCGACGTGCCTGGTGCGAATCGGCGAACACGTCTTCGCCAGTGGGTTGGAGACACTCCCCGGCGCCAAGCCGCTGAACAACTGCCGCTGGATGCTGTTTCAGCGCCAAGAACAGGGCTGGCGGAAGGTCTGTGCTGACACTTCCGGAAGGACGCGCGAGCCTTCTCCCCTCGTCGGTTTCCCTAGTGGGCAGCTCTTTCTCTCGGCGAATCCCACCTTGAACACGGACCCCAACGCTTATGCGGGACCCGCGCGACCGCAGATCTTCGAGTTCGCACCTGAGAGCCCGAACGGGCCCGCACGCGTTCTGGAGCCGGTCTGGTCGGGCACGCCGAAGTTCAGCGAGCATTCCTATCGCAGCTTCGCCGCTGATGGGACCAAGCGCGAACTGATCCTCCTTCAAAACGTCGGGTATACCCATGTCGAATGGACGTTCCTTGATCGCACGGGCCAGTGGAGTGCCCAAGGGCGGCTGAAATGGCCCTGGGGCGCCGACTACGCCAAGCCCGGGCCGATTCGCGTCTGCTATCCCAACGTGGCGCTGCGCGATCGCGCGGTCCACTTCTGTGGGGTCAGTGACATCATCGAGCCAAACCCCGAATGGCGGGCGTTCAAGAAAGAGCTCACGGGCCAACATTGGGACTACGACTTCCGTCGATTGTTCTACACTTGGTCTCCCGATATTAGGAAGGGGGAGTTTCAACCCTGGGTGGAGATCGCCAGTCGCGAAAAGACCTGCGGCTGGGTCAGTCCGGGCGATCTCTGGATCGGTCCTGACGGCAAGGTGCACATCCTCTGGACCGAGCGGGCCCTGGACGAGCGTTTGCGCGAGAGGTTCTTCCCCGATGCCAAACAGAGCTACGCGTTGAACTACGTCGTCCTCCGGGAAGGCAAGGTGCTGACCCGTCGCACGCTACTCCTTGCCGAGGAAGGGGGCGCGCAGGAGCGACCCGGCCAAAGCCGGTTCCATATCACGCCGAAGGGCCGTCTGTTCGTATGCTTCTACGTCTCCGGTGCCGACGCGAACGGTCAGTCGGTCTCGGAAAACCGCCTGCTGGAGATCTTGCCTGATGGGATTGTCGGGAAACCCGTCCGAATTCCCCTTGAGAAGCCATTCACGAGCTTCTTCACCGCCACCGTGCGAGCCGGTTCGGCCCCTTCGCCGATGCTGGAATTGCTCGGCGCTCGACAAGGGACAGGGTCCACCATCAGCTACGCACGGGTCCGAGTTGAATGACGTGCTTGGAGAGTGCTCGTCGCCTTGATTCGGGAAACCCAAATGGACTACTGCCCTTGTCATCCTGAGGCGACGCCGAAGGATCTGGCTGTCGCACAGCGAGTCAGTCTCGATCGTAGCCCAGATCCTTCACTTCGTTCAGGATGACACGGATAGGTATGGCATCTGAACACGGGGTACATTATTGGCGAATCTAGTGAAGGTTGTATCATGAGGATAATGCTGTTGAAAGCAGTGATCATATTCAGTCTCCTGTTTGGCTTGTCGTCCCCTATATGGGGTCAGACGTCAACATGGGATCTGTACAGTGACACATGGGGTGCGACCGATGCACTGGGACGCATCTTGCCGGGCCGCGATGAATGCGGAGCGGTTCGCCCGGGCAAGTTCGTGGGGATCTTCTACTGGACCTGGCACACCCAGCACGGCCGGCAAGGGCCCTACGATGTCACGCGAATCATCGCCCAGGACCCAGACGATCCGACGTGGGGACCTCTAACCGCGCCGCACCACTGGGGTGAGCCCGAACTGGGTTACTACATCTCGACCGACCGGTTCGTGCTGCGCAAGCACGCGTCGATGCTTGCCGATGCGGGCGTGGACGTAGTGATTTTCGATACGACGAATCCGCCGTTCACCTTCAAGGAGTCCTATATGGCGCTGTGTCGTGAGTATCGCGCGATGCGCCGGCAGGGCAATCGGACGCCCGATATCGCATTCTTAACTCCGTTTGGCGATCCCACGGTGGTCGTCGAAGCGCTCTACAAGGACCTCTACAGCCAAGGGCTCTACGAAGAACTGTGGTTTCAGTGGAAGGGCAAGCCCCTGATCATGGCGGACCCGGCTCGGATCAAGAATCCCGAGATCAGGGAGTTCTTCACCTTTCGCAAACCCATCCCGTCCTACTTCACCGGGCCCAGCGGCCCTGAGCAGTGGGGCTGGCTGGAGGTGTTCCCGCAGCACGCATTCTACGACAAGGACAAGCGCGTCGAACAGGTCACCGTCGGGATCGCGCAGAACGCCGTGGGGCCGGACCTGTCGGCGATGAGCCACAAGGGCGGCGCTCGGGGCCGGAGTTGGAACAAGGGTGCCAAGGACCCCGATCCCAACGCGGTCCACTGGGGGCGCAACGTCGTCGAGCAATGGACCCGCGCCCTGGAACTCGATCCCGAATTCATCTTCATCACCGGTTGGAACGAGTGGGTCGCCGGGCGGTTCAACAAGTGGTACAAGTACACGGGCAAGGACAGCTACTATCCCGAGGCGCTGTTCGTGGACCAGTACGACCACGAGTACAGTCGGGACATCGAGCCGATGAAAGGGGGGCACACCGACAGCTACTACTATCAGATGGTCGAGTACATTCGCCGGTTCAAGGGGGTGCGCGAATGTTCTGGGCCATCCGCTGGCACGCCCATCACGATCGATGGACAGTTCGGCGATTGGACGAAGGTGAAGCCCGAGTACCGTGACACGATTGGCGATACGATCCACCGAGATCACAAGGGATACGGCCGGACCCATTACACGGATACCAGCGGACGCAACGACATCGTCTTGTGTAAGATGGCGCATGATGGGGAGAATCTGTACGCCTATGCCAGAACGCAGGAACCTCTGACGCCTCACACGGATTCCAACTGGATGCTCCTGTTCCTGGACACCGATCTCAATCGCGAGACCGGCTGGGAGGGCTACGACTATCTCATCAATACAGAGGTACTAAGTGCCGAGCAGACGACTCTGAAGCGAGTGACCGAGGCAGGGGATTGGCGCACGGTGGCGCGCGTTTCCTATCGCGCCAAAGGCAACGAACTGGAACTGCAGGTGCCGTTGGCGCGACTCGGTGTCAAGGGTGTCCCAGTCCTGGACTTCCATTGGGCGGACAACGTCCAGAAGCGCGACGACATCATCGAGTTCGGCGTCAGTGGGGACAGCGCACCGAATCGCCGGTTCAACTACCGCTACGTCACTCGAAGATGAGCGTGCCGAATTTCTCGAACTCGTGAAAACTGGGTCCGACCCGCGCCCAATCCCAACTCGTTGTCTGATTCTCGTCGTAGTCAACACGGTAGAAATTGGCGCGCCACCGCGTCCCTGGCTGGGGAGGTACGTTCTGGAGTGGTTTGAGCATCTCGTAGGGAACAAACACCTCGGCCCGCCAACCTTTCACGGCGGCGCCCGATTCTTTGGTGCCGCCCCTAACGGTCGTGGCTTTCCGGGTCTTCCGCTCGCCCTCGTAGTGCCAGGGTCGCCAGCCTAGGAATTCCCCTTCGAAATTGGGAATGAGGATCGGCAGTTCGTATCCAAGAGGTGAGATCTCGTACTCGAAGTAGACCGGGTGACGCTCGTCGGGCCAGAGGAAGAACTCGAAGACGTCTTCCGTCCAGAGGTTGAGGAAATCCTCTTGCATCGTCGCGCTGAGCGTCCGGTCCTCGGCATCCATGAGCACGTACAGTCCCTTTGTCGAATAGAGCATCTTGACGCGAGTTGCGTACTGATGCCGATCGGTGCGGCGCAGATGAAGCGGCTCCCACGCGGCTTTGTCCCAGGCAGGGGCATCGCCTTTGCCGGTGACGGTGAAATCTTCCGTCCACTTGACCTTTAGTGTCCGGGCGGCAGGGCCCTTGCCGAAGAAGATTCGGTCCGCATTCTCGTAGTAGAGTTTCTTGAGAACGTTGTCGGGCAGGAAGACGCCGTAGATCATCCAGAAGCCTTGCCGATGGTGCCCCGACGCACAGTCGAAGTACTCATCGTCGGTTTCCAGGAACCGGTAGTACATGCGGTAGGCGGCCCGGTTGGGCGTGGTGTCGGTGCCGAACATGACGCGGTCCTGGTACTTCAGTAAGAACTTGCGAGCCGTGTACGGCTGGCGACCCAGTTCCGAGATTCGCGCGTCGATATCGATGTACATGTTCGGATGGCGGTCCAGCCACTGCGCCACCGTCGCGACGTCCTCGGGGTTGTTGGCGAAATGGGCGCAAATGAACGTTGTTTTCGGATGGCGGGCGATGGCGCGGTTGCGCTGGGCGAGCAACTCCTCACGGGAGGGGAACTGCTCGCCGTGGAAGAGCCAGTTGGGATGCTCGTTCAATTCGTGCCAACGTTCGTTGAACCGATCGAGCGGTGTGAAGAAAGCAGCCGGGTCGGCGGTGTGGATCATGACGGGGCGGTTGTACTTGGCGCACATCTCCCAGACCGGATCCAGCGCTGGATCGTCGACCGGCATGAGCTTGCCGTTCTTGTAGCGATAGGACAGGCCCAGCGATTTGTGGAACTTCAGACCTTTCGCGCCGGCTCGGAAGCTCTCCTCCAGACGGGCGGCTTCGCGCTGCCCCCACTTCGGGTCATCGATTCCGCTGAAGTTCAGCAGGGCGAATGTCAGAAAGCGGTCCGGATGGGCCTCGTCCAGCGCCGCCAGCGTTTCTCGGAGCCGCTGACCCCAGCGTCCGTCGAGGTTGACGACGGTGCGAACGCCGGCCGCGTCCATCTCGGCCAGATAGCGCTGTACACGCTCCGGCGTCAGATGTGCCTTGCCGCCCCCCAGGTGGTTATGCACGTCGAACACCGGATACGCCGGTTTCTCGACCACGCTCTGCCTGGTCTGCAGCATCGACCGCGGCGCCCAGTCGCGCAGCTTCAATTCACGTATGTCCTCAGGTTGCGGCGTGGACGCCCAGGAAGTCACGATACTCAGCAGCACCAACAGTGAACTGACAGAGATATGTTGCTTCATGATAGTTACCTCTTTCCGTATGAATGAATGCGTCACCTAATCCGGTAGGTAGTCCTTGAAATGGATCGTCGTTTCTTCGCTGGGCCGATAGGTGATCGGTTTGGGATCGAGCCAGTTGACGATGGTGTCCTTGATCGCGAAGGCGAAGAAGTGATTGCCGGCGGGGTTGTAGTGTCCGATGAAGTAGCGCCGGCAATACTCGGCGTACGGAACATTGAAGCACTTGAAGTCTTCAGCGTGTACGGGATTCATGTCGAAGTACGTGAAATCGTTTGCCTTCAGGAAATCGACGATCTCCTGGTCGTAGCGGGTCCCGCCCTTGACGAGTTGCGGCATGACGCGACCCGGATCGAACAGAACGACCAGGAGTTTCTTCTGTCGGGATTCGGTGAAGGCGCGGGCCTTGGTCAGGATGTGGCGCGTCGCGGCCAGGCTGTACTTGTCCAGGACGTGTCGGACATATCCGCGCCCCGCGTTGTTCGGTGGGGCTGGCAATCCGATTTGCGCCGCGAGTTTGCCCACGGCTGTCATGTCGATGTCCCGGACATATCCATGTGCGTAGACGTGCATCTGCAGGGCCAGATCGCCCTTGAGGTTTTCATACATCCATTCGGGGTCGGTCATCTTATAGAGCGACTCACGGGTGGGCAGTCGATTCTCTCGTTCGATCCATTGCCCCGTCTCCAGGTCCATCTCGATATGGGCCCAGAAGTTGTTGTGGAACATCCTGCCGCCGTGATGGTTCCAGTGCCGATAGAACGTCGCGTGTCGACAGCGCAACAAGCTGCGGATATGGTCGTCGCCCCAGATGTAGAGGATGACATGCTCGGCACGGTGGTCGCGGCTCTCCTCACGCTTCATGCGGCGGTATGCCTGGTAGACGCCATAGCCGCCCATGCCGAAATTCCGGATGGGCTCGCCCAGGTGCGCCGCCAGATACTCTTGCCATGTCTCGGCGTCGCTGACCTGGTGACACTGCGTGAAGCTGTTGCCGTACGTATTGATCCGGCAGGGTCGGTCCGCGTAGACAAACGAGGTCCGTTGGCCGTTGGGTTGCGACGTGGAGAGGGTCGCGCTGCCGTCCATCCCGTCGCGGGGTATGTAGTGGCCCAGGATATACCCCAGCTCTGCATCGAATTGGGCCCAGGTGTTCTCGTTCAGGAACGTATCGATGACGTCCTTCGATACGGCGCTTTGACGCAGGTACTGCGCGAACGGAATCGCTTCCCGCCGACTCTGCCCCAGGGTAGCCGACACCAGGACGAGCGTAGCTATCAGGGCAACGACCGTTGTTCTGACTGGGTTGTACGATTTCGTCATGGCTGTTCTCCCGATCGCTCTCGGACGTGCTCATCTCACTCGAATTCGCGCATAGCGCGCAGTAGTTCCCGCTCGATCGGCTTCTCCCCCATCCAGTGCCCCGCACTCTCAGCCAACACCAGCTTGGCGTGCGGCAGTTTCTGTTTGAGTCGAAACGCGTTGATCGGCGGGCAAATAACGTCGTAACGCCCGTTCACCATTGTGATCGGGATGTCCTTGAGTTTGACGGCGTCGTCGAGCAGTTGCCCTTCCTTGAGAAAGCAGCCGTTCGCCATGTAGTAGTTCTCCAGCCGGGCGAACGCATAGGGATTCATTGTTTTGAGGATGCCATCCACCTGGCGATCGGGGATTTCCAGCCCGCAGATCTTGATCTCGTAGGCCGCCCAGAGTCGACTGTACTTCGCCCGTAGATCGGGATCGGGGCTCTCGATCAACTCGAACAGATACTCGGGGATCGGACGACGGGTCGGATCGGGCAAGCCGTTTACGAGTTGCTCGTAGACGTTCGGGAAGTACGTCGCGACAGCGCCGTGATAGAAATGGTCGATCTCTGCCTGCGTGGCGGTGAAGATGCCGCGCAGGACCATTCCGCTGACGTGCTCGGGGTGGGCTTGTCCGTATGCCAGGGCGAGCGTGGAGCCCCAGGAGCCGCCGAAGAGAATGATCTTGTCGAACTTCAAGTGTGTGCGGAGACGCTCGATGTCGGCAACCAGGTGCTGGGTCGTGTTCTCCTTGATTTCAGCATAGGGCGTGGATTTGCCCGCACCGCGCTGGTCGTGCAGGACGATGTGGAACTTCTCGGGATCGAAGAAACGGCGCATGTACGGCGAACAGCTCCCGCCGGGCCCGCCATGCAGAACGAAGACGGGTTTGCCCTCACGGTTGCCACAGAGTTCATAGTGAATCTTGTGGACCAGGGAGACCTCGAGAAAGCCGCTTTGATAGGGCTCGATCTCGGGCCAGAGCGATGGCGGCGCGCTCAGTGCTGCGGATGAGACAATCAACGCGAGGAATGCAATACGGACCACGTACCTTTTCATGGCTCGATCTCCCTGATGCACTGATGACAAACGACCGACAAGTATGGCATAATAGTACCCGCGGGGAATGGCAACTGCAATCCCTGAGTATCGCGCGAGGGAAGGCTTCAATCGGACGAGAATGATAAGGATGATGCTATGATGCGCAACGCCCTGAGTTGGACGGTGGTTTTAGCAGTGACGTTGATTGGGACCGCGGGGGCGGCTGATTGGATGGGCTTTCGTGGCCCGGGCGCCCGGGGCGTCAGCGACGAGACGGGGTTGCCCCTGACTTGGAGTGAAACCGAGAACCTCACCTGGAAGACGGCGTTGCCCGGACCTGGCTCGTCGAGTCCCATCGTCCTGGGCGAGAAGGTGTTCGTGACCTGCTATTCCGGCTATGGGCTGGACCCGAACAAGCCGGGCGATCCGAATGAACTCAAGCGCCACCTGCTGTGCCTCAGCGTGACGGATGGAGCCGTGCTGTGGGATGCGAAGGTCCCGGTCGTGCCGCCCGAAGACCGCTACAGAGGCTTCTTTCGGGAGCACGGCTATGCCAGCCAGACCCCGGTCACCGATGGCAAGCGGGTCTATGTCTTCTTCGGTAAGACTGGCACCCTGGCGTTTGATCTGAAGGGCAACCAACTCTGGAAGACCCATCTGGGCTCCGGGTCGGACAAGAAACGTTGGGGTTCGGCCGCCAGTCCGGTCCTGTCCGACGACATGGTTTTCGTCAACGCCTGGGACGAGAGCAAGACGCTGTTTGCCCTGGACAAGAAGACCGGCCGAGTGATGTGGAAGAAGAACCTGAAGGGGACGGGGCTTAGCTTCACCACGCCCGTCCTGGCGCCGCGCGGCGATGGCGGTTCCGAACTGATCGTCTCCGTGCCGTCACAGGTCTGGGGACTGGATCCGGCGACAGGCGAACAGCTCTGGTTCGCGCGGACCGGCATCAACGACGACATGATCCCGACCCCTGTGATTCTCGAGGGCGTGGCTTATGTCCATGGCGGGGGGCCGCGCCAGCACGGTTCTCTGGCCGTGCGAACCGGCGGGACGGGCGATGTCACCGAAACGCACATCCTCTGGTCCAGCAAGCGGGTCGTCAGTCCGCCGTCGCCCGTGATTGTGGACGATCTGATGTACTGGGTGGATTGCTATGGCAACGCCTGTTGCCTCGAAACCGAGACGGCCAAGGTTCGCTACGGCCAGAAGGTGCCGGTCACGGAGAAGTTCGCGATCTACGCCTCTGCCGTGGCGGCCGAGGGCAGGCTCTACGTCGTGACGCGCAAAGACGGCACCTTTGTTCTCGCCGCCCGACCCGAATTCGAGATCCTCGCCCACAACAAGATCGCGTCCGACGAAACCGACTTCAACGGATCGCCCGCGGTCAGCAAAGGACGCCTCTTCCTGCGGTCGAATCGATTCCTCTATTGTCTGTCCCAGACGCCATAGCGGACGCCTCTTCGGGGGCGTCCGGCGACTAGAGTTCTCTGATCTTGATGTTCCGGAAGCAGACCTGACTGCCGTGATCCTGAATGAGGATGTGTCCCTCGGGGGCTTCGCCAAAACCCGGGTAACGCTTGAACTTACTCGCCTGCACGCGCCGGCGGAAATCGGCGCTGCCGCGCTCGAACGCCACAACCTTGATGCCGTTGAGCCAGTGCTCGACATGGGTTCCCGTGCATACGATACGACTGTGATTATACTGCCCCAGCGGTTTCATCTTCTTGTCGGTTGCCTTGTAGATCTCATAGAGCGAGCCCACCGTGCGGTAATCTCCAGGCTCCATTCTCCCATCGAGCATCCAGGCGTGATTGGCGTCGTCCAGGATCTGGTACTCGAGTCCGACGCCGTGCTTGTCATTGTCCGAGAGCCCCTCCAGGACGAAGTACTTGACCCCGCTGTTGCCCCCGACGCTGAGCATCTTCCACTCCCAGCTCAATTCGAACCGGCTGTACTTCTCAAGGGTGATGATGTCCCCACCGTTGCCCGATTCGGCGCCGTCGTGGCCCAGGGCGCACAGTTCGCCGTCTCTGACGGCCCAGCCGTGGTCGGGGAAACGATCCTGATTGATGCGCCGCCAGCCTTGGGTGGTCTTGCCGTCAAAGAGCATTCGCCAGCCGTCTCTCTTCTCCTGCTCGGTCAGTGTGTTGATCGGCCGAGTCACCCGTCTCGCCAAGACGCTGAGAATGCCTTCGCAGTAGCCGATGGTCTGCGCCGTGCCGTATTCGGGGTGTTGGGGATCGGTCCAGAACTCCACGCTCACCGTCCCGGCGTACTGAATGTCGATCAGCGCCTCAAGGACGTCCGGCAGGTTCAGAATGCCATAGCCGGCGAGGATTGCCTTGCCCTCGCTGGACGCCGATGAGCTGTCCCAGAGTTGGACGTCCATGATGCGATCCGCGTACTTGCGTATCGCCGCGGCGGGGTCCTGGTTCAGTCGGATGGAATGCCCCACGTCCAGGCAGATGCCCAGTCCCGGGTCGCGCTCTTCGATCAGCGGGTACACGCTGGCCGCATCGGGATAAAGTGTCTTTCGGTTGCCATGGATGTGGATCGCCATCTTGATCCCCGTCGCCTTGACCTTCCGCTCCACCAGGTCCATCAGTTCGGGATTGGGCACGCCCACGATCATCTCCATGCCCGCCCGCTGGGCGTAGGCGAACGCCTGCTCGACCTCCGCGCTGCTCTTCATGTAGATCACCGCGCCGGCGTACAACTCCAGGCCGGCCGCTTCGATCTTCCGAGTGATCGCCGCGATCTGTTCGGGCGTGCTGTCCAGAGGCAAGTGCATGCTCTTGATCGCCAGTTTCTTGATGTTGAGTGTCTTTGCGCAGAGGATTACGTCATCCAGCGACTGTTGCCGGAACGCATAGGAGGCGATCCCGAAGTCGAACCCCACCTGAGGATGCGGATCGGTTCGCACCAGAGGGGCCGCCGAACAGCACGTCGTCCAGATCATCAACATCAATAGCGTACTACGCATAGTCCTTCTCCTTGTCTGTTGCCCGGCCCGTCACACCGTCTGATGGGCCGCACAGTGATCGTACCGAGATATCTATGGCGGATCAATGGCGAACCGGGCCGGTCCTCTTCTGTTGAACTGCGGAGCGATTGAGCGTATGATGCGGTCGTTCTCTATGCCCCGCGTTCGAAGGAGTCAGCGAAAGGACGTCTATGCTTGGACTCGAGTGGATCGATCTGATTGTGATCGCTGTCTACTTCGCGGTCGTGATCGTGATTGGCTTGCGGGCCATGCGCCACATCCGGAGTCAGGAAGACTACTTCCTGGGCGGTCGTCGTTTCGGCAAACTGGTCCAGATCTTCGCCGCCTTCGGGCAGGGCACCAGCGCCGACAGCGCCGTGGGCACGACGACCACCACCTATACGAACGGCGCCTCAGGGATCTGGAGCGCTCTGCTGTTTCTCTGGGGGACGCCGATCTACTGGTTCACCTCACCCTGGTATCGACGGCTGCGCGTCCTGACTCTCGGTGACTTCTTCGAAGAGCGGTATGGCTCCAAGCGGATGGCGGCGTTCTACTCGATCATCGCTTCGATCTTTCTCATGTCCTTCATCGCGATCGGTATGAAGGCGGTCACCGCGACCGTGCGGGGGGTGACGCAGAAGCGTGTTGAGCAATTGAGTCCGGCCGAGCAGGCCGAGCGCGAGCAGGCGCTGGAATTGGAAGAACTGCAACAGCAGAAGGCGCAGGGGATTCTGAACGCGGCTCAACAGCAGCGCCTGGCCGAATTGGAGTTGCGCAAGCCCCGCAAGGAGTTCTCGTTCATCAATGAGACCCTCATGATCTGGATCATCTGCGCGGTGGTCTTCGCCTACGCCATCGCCGGCGGCCTGGAAGCGGCGATGTATACGGACCTGCTCCAGGGTGTCTTCATCATCATCCTGTCTCTGATCCTGATTCCGTTTGGGTTGGCCCGGGTCAATGCGAAGTTCGGCGGCTCCGGGCCCTTAGAGGCGATCTCCACCATCCACGAGCGGCTACCGCAATGGTACTTCGATATCTTCGGTTCGGCCAAGACGCTTGATTTCACGTGGTACTACATCGCCTCCATTTCCGTGCTGATCGCCGTCAATGTCGCCGTCCAGGCCAACCAGATGAACGCCATCGGTTCAGCACGGGACGAGATGACCGCCCGGGTGGGCTTCACCTCGGGTTGCTTCATGAAACGCTTCTGCACCGTACTGTGGGGTCTGACCGGCCTGATCGCGGTGGCGTTGTATAGCGGGACCATTAGCGATCCTGATCTAGTCTGGGGACACGCCACCCGCGATCTGCTTGGAGGATTGGGGCTGGGCCTGGTGGGTTTGATGATCGCCTGTCTGCTAGCCGCTCTGATGAGCAGTGCGGATATGATGATGATCACCGCCTCCGGCGTTCTGACCCGCAACTTCTATCGGCTGCTGTTCCCGAATCACGACGAGAGTCACTACGTCTTCGTGGGTCGTGTGATCGGGGGATTGGTCCTGGTGGGCGCGGCGCTGCTGGCCTGTTGGTTCGGCACAATCTTGCAGTTGCTGAAATTCGTCTGGGAGTTCAACGCGATTCTCGCCGCGGCGTTCTGGTGCGGCATGAAATGGCGCCGCGCCAATCGGATCGGCGCCTGGAGTTCCATGATCGCGACCATGCTTGCCTTCGCGTTGCTTCCGACGTTGCTAGGTGCGATTCCGGCCGTCCAGCGAAATGCCGCATTGCTCAAGCAGACCGACCCCAAGCCGATCACCCGGACTTACGCGGCCGGGAAGATGGAAGTCGAGCAGCGCCAGGAACGGATTCGCCAATGGCAAGTGCTGGACACTGAGGGACGGGCCCAGGGCGCCCGCCCCGATCGCATTGAAGTGGGCGACCAGATCACCAAGAGCATCCAACCCCCGCGCAAGTCGGTCTTCTGGTCCAAGGGAATTGCCGAAATAGACGGCGTCGCTCAAGGCCAGGGCATGCTGTATGT
>JANQFY010000028.1 GCA_028277585.1 Sedimentisphaerales bacterium | reverse complement strand
CAGGACGGTGACGGCGATGGGGAGTTGGATCGCTATCCGGGGTCCGGCAGTTACATCGGCTCCGGCGCGATCTGGGCGAATCACCAGTCGGGGGAGTACGAGGACGCCGAGGGCAATGCCTGCCAGTGGCGCTATGTCGCGACGATTGCCGCGGCGCCTGCCGACGCCCTGGCGGTGGGCGGCATCTGGTACGCCGCCGACGGGTCGGAGATCGGGCCGGTGATCTGGGGACCGTTCGCCGTCGTTCAGAAGACCGAGACCGACCCCTGCGCGGGCTTGCACGGTCGCCGCTATGTCAATCTGGTCGCGCCCGGAGTCGGCGCCTTCTAGGGCCTATCTCCTGCCGACCGCTACTTCTTTCGTCAGGCATGTCAGCGCCCCGTCCCTGTCGGAAAGGAACACTTCGCCTTCGGCCGCGGCCAAGCCGTCCCAAGTGGGCGCCGCGGGCAGGTCGATCCGGAATCGTTGCCGGCCGGTGTCCGCTGAGATCCCCACTAACAGAGCGCCGCGTCGACCTTCGTAGGCCGCATTCTGTTCCACGATCTGGGCCCGGACCTGAGGATCGCTCGGTCGCTCGTACGCCTCATCCTCGTTCAGAACATCCGGCGGCCCGGCGACGAGAAGCGTTGGGCCGGCCAGGATCATGGCTCGGGCGTGCAGGGGCGGCTGGGGGGCTGACCAATGCAATTGCGGCGCCCGATGGTCGGTCGGCATCGCGTGCCGAGTGAACCGGCGGTTGAAGATCCCGTCGCGACCGGCTTTCTGGCTCCATTGTTTGACCCGCTCGATGGCCTCCTCTTCGGCCTGGGCGGCCGAGCAGAACAGATGGTTCTCGAGCACGTGGGACCAGACGAACAGGCCCGGCTGGCGACCGAATCCATAGACGCGATCCCCATCGACGACCAACAGGCGTCCGGCCGGCGCGTAGCGGCCGGCGCGGTACCACCAGTTACAGCCTGAGGAAAACGCCCGGCCGTGCACCCAGTAAGAGCGATGCCAGGCGTCCGAATCGAGAAAGCCCGTCGGGCTGAACAGGTGCGCCCCGAAGCCGATCTGCTGGGTCGCCCGTTCGAACGGTTCGGTGGCCGGATCGATCGTCTGTACCCGTTGTCCGGACAGATCGAACGCCTGCGATCGCATGTAGAGCATTTCGCCGTCCGTTGAGAGGATATCCGCCTGGGCGGTCGGCATGTTCAGGATGGTGACATCCTTCTGCGGGTTCTGCTGGTCGTAGAGAACGCGTTCGGCAAGCAGTTTGCCCGTCGCCGCGTCCAGGCTGAACAGTCGCAATCCGCCGTCGAGATAGGTGGATCGTCCGGCCACGCCGTAGACGACATCTTTGTGGACCAGGAGGCTGCCCGAGACGGGCCAGACGGATTCGAGGCGTCCGTAGGAGACGATTCTCCTGTCTCGCGGCGCCGCCCGGAAGCGCCAGACCAGCGCCCCGTCGCTGGCGCGGAGGCAATACACGTGGCCGTCGGCTGAGCCGAAGAAGGCGCGTCCGCGGTAGAGCGTGGGGGGCGAGTCGAGCCGCGCTCCGGCGGTGAAGGTCCAGACTTCTGCGCCGTTGGCGGCGCTCAGAGCGTAGAGGGTGTTCGTTTCTTGGGAGGCGACGTAGACCTGTCCGTCCGCGACGACCGGGGCGGTCAGTTCGCCGCCCACCGGGACGCGCCATTTCGGCGCCAGCGTCGCGTCGATTCGCGTCTTCGTCACCCCGCTGCGGGCCGCATCATGTCGATAGGTGAGCCATTGATCGGCGCCGTCCGCTGCCGGCTGCAATGAGGTCCCGTACGCCGGGCCCCTCTCCAAACGCTTGCCTACCGGCGTGACATCACCAAGCGCTCGCTGCGAGGCCGGGGCCAGGGCGCAGAGGCCGCTGAGTTTGGATTCCGAATAGCAGGCACACGGATGCGGCGGGGCGTAGATCAGCCCGTTGCAGGGCAGGATGCCGTAGGTGCAGGCCCCGCGGACCCAATGGTGAGGCTCCCAACTCTGGGCCCGGACATCGATCAGTTCGATGCCCGTGCGCGACGCGAGGATGTACTTGTCCGTCGCCTTGGCGCGGTAACAGCGATGGTGGAACCAGTAGGTCTCGACATCCGGCAGGAATTCCCGCTTGACCTGTCCCGTACTGGGATCGCGCCCGGTGAAGACGCCCGAGTGCTTCCCGCCGGCGATCTTGCCGCACCAGACCAGGCCATCGGTAACCAGCAGGTCCTCGGCCGATCCGGCGTGCCCGGCCGGGTAGTGCGGCGCCTCCCAGAGCAGCTCGCCCTTGTCTTTGGAGAAGGCCCAGATCTTCCGCTTGAGCCGACCATCGGCGAACAGGACGACATCGTCATAAGCGACCAGCGTGGGGCCGTAGACGTATCCCATTGTCTTGCGCGGGACCACCGGTTTCGAACGCCACTTCTCGTCGCCTGTCTTGCGATCCAGACACACGATCTGGTTCCAGTTGTGAAAGAAGACGCTCGTTTCGTCGGCCGCCAGGGTCAGCGGCTCGACCGCGTGGCTGGCTTTCCATTTCATCGCGCCGGTTTCGGGGTCGAGGGCGATGATCTCACGCGGCGTCGGTTTGAGCAGATAGCCGTTGGCCTCCTTCATCGTTCGGTTCTTCTCGTCCCAGCAGACCATCAGCTTGGGATAGTAGTCGGCCGGGTTCATGGAGGCGTCGTTCTTCAGCAGCAGGAGGGTGTCACCGCAATGGAGGATCTCCTCGGTGAATTCCGTGTCCTGATAGGTGTGCAGCGTTCGTCCCGTCGCGGCATTGAGCTTGCTGACCGGCGCCTCCAGCGACAGGGTGACATAGACGCAGTCGTCGATCGCCACGAGTCGGCGGGGCGGTTGGGCCGGCCCGTCCTTCAGCGGCCAGAGGTGGTTGAACCACGATTCGATCGGACGCTCCCAGAGCACGATCCCGTTGAACGCGTCACGGGCGATCAGACGCCACTGGGCGGGCATGTGAATCGAGGCGCGACTGCCCATGTCGATGATGGAGAACAGTCGGCCCCGCGCTGAGACCATCGCCGCGACGCTGGAAGTGTACTCGTGGTGGCGCGAGTAGCGGGGGGCTCCATCCCACTGCAGATGCCGGGGGGGACCGACGGCGGTGTCGTGCGCGACCGCGTTGTTGCCCGGGTCGTGCATGTAGTGGGTCCACTCATCGATGTTGTCGGGCCAGGGCTTGATGGTCTTGGTCCACGAGTCGCCGGCCCTGCGATACACGACGCCGCGCGGCGCCAGCACGCGCATCATTTCCTTCTCCGACACTTCGACAGGGCCCTCGGCTACGATGAGATTGACCGAATTATCGACGTAGGGAAGGGTCTTTTCCGTGATCAGATCCACCGAGACGGCGCCGTGGAGTCGCTTGCGATCAATAGTTTTGCGGGCCTCCGCCAGATCTGTCGATCGGCGCGTCAGGCCGTGCACCAGGCGGCCGTGTCCGACTCCCAGGGCGGTGGTGAGTTGTCCGTTCCCGCAGTAAAGGTGGACGATCAGGCCGCCGCCGACCCCCGAGGCCTCCAGTATGCTCTCGGCTTGCTCCTGGGTGGTTTTATCGGTCGATGCGGCCCAGAGCGGGCCGGCGAGAACCGCGAGGGAAAGCACCGTGACAGATAGGCAGCGTTGCATGGTCATGAGGGCGTCTCCTTCCAAATCGAGGAATTCCAACCAGCCTGTGTCTGGTTATTGTATCGGGTGTTCATGGTGACTGCAATCGGCAGTTCTCCTATGTTGAGAAGCTTCTGCGGCGGGTGTGTGTGAAAAGATCCTGGCGCGATGGTTTTCCGTGTGTTAGTGTTTGTTCTACAATGATTTAGAGAACAAGGAGCACGCGGATGGATGGTCAGGTTAGCAAAGAGCAGTTGAAAGCCCTTTTGAGTGACGATGTGGAGACGATGTTGGAGGAGGTGGTCGAGGCGATGAATCAGGCCCGGCCGGGGCGTATCATCGACGACAGCGAAGAGTTGGTGCGAGCGGCGGCCGGTGAGTTTCGCCGGCGACTCTTCGAGAAGGCCCTGGAGCTTCGCAGTCAACGCGAAACTTTTTCCCCCTCCGGCGAAGGCGGAGTCGCCGAAGGTCCAATGGCACAATAAAGGGACACAGACGATTCGCGTCATCACGGTCAACGGTTCGGTGACTGTGCGTCGTCGCGTCTATTGGGCCAACCAGTATGGTTGTTGCGTCCCCTTGGATGCGTGGTTGGGGCTGGCCGAAAAGTACTCGCAAGGCGTTCGCGAGATGGTGGCGCGGTTAGGCTTGGACGGCAGCTATCGCAAAGGGGCGGAGGACCTGCGACGTCTGGCGCAAATCGGCCTGTCGTACCAGACGTTTCGAGCCGTCTTTCAACGCCAAGGCCAGCAGGTCTGTCAGGCGCAACGCACCGAAGCCTATGGTCCGACGTTCACCGCCGAGGATTGCCGTCAGCGACCGAGCGATCCGACGTGTCTGATTACAGGAGCCGATGGCTTTCACGTTGCGTTGATCACGGATGCGGAACAACGTAAGCGGCGGGAGAAAGTCAAGCAGCGGCGTCGGAAACTTCGCCGGCAAGGGCACAAGCTCAAGGCCTTGCCGCCTCGTCGGCGTGGGGCCGATCAGAAGTGGAAGGAAGCCAAGCTGGTGACCTTCTACGATCTCGGCAACCACCGCCGGCACACCGCCGCCACCACGGGCAATCACCAGGCTCTGGGCCGTTTGATGCGACGCCATGCCAGGGCGCTTCCGTTGGACAAGGCCGATCGCAAATACTCGGTCACCGATGGGGCCGATTGGATCGCCAATCAGTATCGCCGGCAACTGCCGATGCTCGATGCGATGATCCTGGACTACTATCACCTTCGCGATCAGACGATCGCCTGTGCCAAGGCGCTTCACGGTGAAGGCACCGACGCCGCCACGCAATGGCGTAAGGCCTTGTGTGCGACCGTGCAAGAAGCCGGGCCCCTGGAGGTGGTAACACAACTGGGGGGCTTGGCCAAACACCATCGCGGGCGCAAACGCCAAGCCGTCCAAGGATTGCAGAGCTACATTGGCAAACGAGTGGAGATGTTGGACTATCCGCGTTTCCTGGCCGAGGACTTTCAGATCGGCTCGGGGCCGACCGAAGCGCAATGCAAATGCCTCACCGCCCGCCTCAAGGGTCGCGGGCGACGCTGGAACCGCTCCGGGATCGACGCCCACTTGGCCCTCGGTTGCCTCTACCACAATTCCAAACAATGGACCACCTGCTGGCCCAACGCCAAGGCCCCCTAAAATCTGCACAGACACTGCGGCGGCGGGGGGGTGAAATCCTGTTGTCCGCAGGGCTCGATTCTGATACACTATAGTGGGGTCTGGGATGCCTTTCCCGGTTCCCTCAACACCGGCTGGAAACTGATGAAAACGAGAGCGCGCCCGGGTGTGTGGTCGAGCGCGGTTTGGGTGACATTTCTTCCAGGAGGGCTGGTATGCTTAAGAGACTGACGAACCAAATGAGCTTCATTCTGTGCGTGGGGTTCGTCCTCACCTCGATTGGTTTGGCCGCCGATCCGGCGCTGGTCGGCTGGTGGAAGCTCGACGAGACGTCGGGGACCGTCGCGAACGGTTCCAGCGGCCGGGACAAACATGGCGACCTCATGGGCGGCGCGTCGTGGGGCAGCGGCAAGATCGACGGGGCGTTGCAACTCGATGGCCAGGACGACTACGTCGAGGTCGGCGCCATCGGCATCGGCGGGATGGACGTCCGAACGCTCACCGGATGGGCCAAGGCGAGCACCGTCGACATTCCCGCCGAGACGGGCGTCTTTGGCTTTGCCCCGGATGTCGATATCGATGGGACTTACTTCAACGTGGAAGTCGATGGCGACGGCAACTACATCGTGAACGTTCAGGGTCTGGACGGCATCGTCTTCGGCGCTGTCGATACACAGTGGCACCACTTTGCCCTCACTTATGACGGCGCGGGAGGCAGTTGGTACCTCGACGGTCACCTGGTCTCGAGCCTGGACGGCGAACTCGGGACGCTCGATCAGTTCCGTATCGGGGGTCGGCCCAGTACGTCCAAGTACTTCCCCGGATTCATCGATGATGTTCGCCTCTACAAACGGGTGTTGACTGAAACAGAGATCCAGGCGGTGATCGACGGGTCCGATCTGGGCCTGGCGACCGAGCCCAGCCCCGCCGACGGCGCCGCCGACGTATCGCGCGACGTCGTTCTGGGTTGGACGCCGAACCCCTTGGCGGTTCGGTACGACGTCTATCTGGGTATGAGTTCGGATGATGTCGCCGGCGCCAGCATCGCCCAGCCCCGGGGTGTGCTGCTCTGTCAGGGGCAGACCAATGCGACGTGCGCGGCGGCCGAACGGCTCGAATTTGGACAGACCTATCACTGGCGCGTCGACGCGGTCGCGAGCGACAACACCATCGCCAGGGGCCGGCTCTGGAGCTTCACGACCGAGCCGCTGGCCTATGCGATCGAGGCCGTCAGTGCGTCGAGCAATGCCACTTCGAGCGATCAGGAGGGGCCGGTCAACACCATCAATGGCTCCGGCCTCGACGAGAACGATCAACACTCGGTGGACGCCTGGGACATGTGGCTCGGCCTGCCCGACGGCGACGAACCGGTGTGGATCCAATACGCCTTCGATCGGGTCTACAAGCTGCATGAGATGTTGGTTTGGAACTACAATGAAGGTTTCGAGTTGCTGCTCGGCATCGGGCTCAAGAATGTGACGATAGAGTACTCCACCGACGGCGCCGATTGGGCGAGTTTGGGGGACATCGAGCTGGCCCAGGGGACGACGGGCGAGGATTACACCTACAACACCACGGTGGACTTCGAGGGTGTGGCGGCCAAGTACGTCCGGCTGACCGTCAACGACAACTTCGGAATGATCGCCCAGTACGGCCTGAGCGAGGTGCGCTTCCTCTACATCCCGGCCCACGCCCGACTGGCGCAGCCGGCCGATGGGGCGGCCGACGTGGCTATCGGCACGATGCTGAGTTGGAGCGCGGGGCGCCAGGCCGTCTCGCACGAGGTGTACTTTGATGCTGATGAGACAGCCGTTGTCGAAGGCGCTGTTCCGACCGCCGTGCTGAATGCAAGCGAGTACGATCCGGGCGACCTGGAATTCGGAGGCACCTACTACTGGCGGGTCGACGAGGTCAACGATGCCGAGTCGATCGGTGTCTGGGAGGGGAGCCTCTGGAGCTTCACGGTTCAGGAATACGCTCCGATCGATGACTTCGAGAGCTACACGGACGATGAAGGAGAACGGATCTACCAGAGCTGGGTCGACGGGTACAACATGCCGGGCAACGGCTCGCAGGTTGGTTATACGGAGGCGCCCTTCGCCGAGAAGGCGATCGTCCACGGGGGGCGCCAGGCAATGCCGCTGTTCTATGATAACGCGGGCAGCGCGTCGCGCTCCGAAGTGTCGCTGACGCTCGCGCCGGCTCAGGATCTGACCGTCGGCGGGGCCAACTCGTTGCGATTGTTCTTCCGGGGCGAAGCAGACAACACCGCCGCACCGCTCTATGTGACGATTGAGGACAGTGCCGGGAATACTGCGGTCGTCACTCATCCGGACGCCGATGCGGCGCAGGCTGCTGAGTGGCAGGACTGGACGATTCGGTTCGCCGATCTGGCCGGCGTGGACCTGACGGCGATCAAGACCGTTACCGTCGGTATCGGGGGCAGCGCCGATTCCGACGGAGAGGGTGTTCTCTACATAGACGACGTTGGCTTCGGACGCGCCAGTGGGTTGCGCGGCTAGGTACCGGCAAGCAGCTCAGCGCACGTCAAGTGGAATGCGAATACGAGGCGCCGATCGATGGTCGGCGCCTCGTTCATTGCGCCCTGCGCGATGCTCCCTACGCTAAGGGCCAGGGGGGCAGCTGTTGTCTGGAGGCGCAAGTTCTTCTGGACTGGTATGTTATTGGTCCGGGTTGCCCCTCTTAACCTGAGTTTTTTTCTTCCCTCCTGGTTTTCTGTTTAATTCTTCCACCGATCATGCGGTATCTGTGAGAAGGGGGCTCGGTTCTTGCTGTGGCATTCCGCGCCCCGTGATTCGGAGAAGAAGGCTGCTTCGGCGGCAATGCTCGATGGAATGACGGCATGAAGGACAGGAAGGAGAATGCGCCCGGCGCCTCGCTGAATCCCGAGCCCTTCCTGCGCCAACTCACGGCCGGACAGAATCGCATCTACGCCTTCATCCTGACCCGCGTTGGCAATTTCAGCGACGCCGACGACATCATGCAGGAAACTGTGGCGGTGATGTGGCGCAAACACGACGAATTCGAACCCGGGACAGATTTCGTCTCGTGGGGCATGCGGGTGGCGCACTACGAAATCCTGAAGTTTCGCCGGGGCCGACGCGGTTTCCAGTTTCGACAGGAGGTCGACGAGGCGCTCTCCCAACTGGCTGTCTCCAATGGTGAGCAGATCGACCGTCGGATCGAGGCGCTTCGGGGCTGCTTGTCCAAACTGGGCGGCCGTGAACGTGAGATCGTGAAAATGCGCTACGAGCAGAACATGGCCTGCAAGAATCTGGCGCAGCGTATGCAGGTTTCGGCGCAGACTATCAGCAAGAAGCTGGGTCGCATCCATGACATGCTGCTCCGGTGCATCCGATGGACGCTGGCGGCAGAGGAGGTCGACTGATGTCAGACGGGGCAAAGCCGGGCGACACGCGGCAGATCAGTGAATTGATCACGGCGCTGCTGGACGGAACCGTCACGCCGGAGCAGTTCGATCAGTTGGATGCGTGCCTGGCCGGCGATCAGGCGATGCTGGAGTACTATGCCGAGTTTCTGACTTTGTGCGCCATGCTGCGCAAGTACTACAGTGCTGAGTTGCCGGCCAGCGACGGTGGCGATGGCGACCGGCCGGACGTGTTGCCCGAGATTCTAGAATGCGATCTACAGGCTCGGGCCAAGACCGAGGCCGAGAGGGCCCGGACGCATCGCGAGGCGGTGCGCGAAGCGGCCGAAAGCGCGCTGGATCGCTTCATGACCGAAGAACGCAGACGGCAAGAGGAGTTGGCGGATAAGCTGTACCGGGCCCAACGGCGTCGCATGGCCCTCGGCGTGGGTTCTCTGGCCGCTCTGATCGTCGTCGTGCTGTGCGTCTGGCTCTTCCAGCCGCGCCCTCAACCGCCGGCCTCGACACCCCTGGTTGTGTCGCCAGCGCCTCCGCCCATCTTCGCTCAGATCACCGATACGCTCAACGCTCGCTGGCGGAGACATGACCTGTCCATCGAAATTGGAACGGAATTCACAGCCGAGGCGCTATACCTCAGACAAGGACTGGCGCGTATTACCTTCAACTGCGGGGCCGATGTGATTCTGGAGGGGCCCGCCGAGGTGCAGATCGAAGCGGCCGATCAGGTTCTGTTGACCCGAGGTCGCCTGGCTGTTCGGGCAGGAGCCGAGGCGATCGGCTTCACTGTTCGCACGCCCGGGGCGACCGTCGTGGATTACGGAACCGAATTTGGCGTTTCCGTCAGCCAGACGGGTCGAACCGAAGCCCACGTATTCAAGGGCAAGGTGGAGGTCCGCTCGGGGCCCAGCGCCCGCGTCTTCGATGACTCCCGTCGTCTGACGGCGCGACAGGCCTGCGCGGTGGATCGAGAGGGTCGTCTGTCGCAGACCAATCTTGTCGCGCGGCCTGAACTGTTCCAGCGGCACGTGCCCTCGCCCTACGAATTGGCCGTGCTGGCCAGCGAACCCGTAGCCTATTGGCGTTTCGATGCCGATGAACCTGCCGAATTCGTCAATGCTCTCGATCAGTACACGAGTCTGGGCCGTTTCAGGGGCACTCCCCGGTTCTCCGCGGGGCCCGACCTGGGGACGGCTAAGCAGGCGCAGGCAGTCGAATTCGATGGCGATACGAACTGGGCGGTTGTCCCGGAGATGGTGGTGCCGAACGGGACGCGCGTGACGGGGTATAGCTATGTCTTCTGGGCGCGTCCCGATGAGATCCGCAGCCAACTGATCCTGGGAGTGGTGAACCAATCCGGCGCGCGACGCGTGACGGCGATGACGGCCGACGGGCGATTCGATCACTACTTCGTCAACGAGGCTGACAAGCCCGTGGCGCGCGTCCAGAGCCAGACCGTTGCTCGGTCCGGCCGATGGTATCACGTGGCGGTCCTTCGCACCGGCCACGGCGATCGGCAACTCTTCGTCAACGGCGTCCTGGATGCCAGTGCAGAGGCTTCCGCCCACAGTACGCCTGGATTTCACCGTCGGCTCCATCTCGGCGCCATGGACCAGGCGAACCAGATGGATGGAATGGCGCCCTGGCGCGGAGGCATCAGCGAGGTGGCGGTCTACTGCCGGGCGCTGAGCGAGCGGGAGATTCGCCGATTGTACGCAGCTTCGCAGGAGGAATGAGGGGCGATGGGGCGATCCGTTTCTGTTGCGGCCCTTGGGAGAGGTCAGCTAGTTAGAGGTTCAGAAAAATGAGAATCAAGTCAGACAGAAGAGGTTTCACGCTGATCGAACTGCTGGTGGTGATCGCGATCATCGCGATCCTGATGGCGATTCTGATGCCCTCCCTGCAGAAGGCCAAGCGCCAGGCGCAGCGGGCGACCTGCGCGGCTCACCTGAAGTCGTGCGGCTACGCCGGCGTGCTCTACGCCAACGACAACGAGGGCCAGTTTCCCGACTGCCATATGCAGTTGTCTCCTGGATCCGGCAGTTACGCCGTCTGGATCAGGAGTCGTCAGGACGACGCGCAGACCAAAGGCTTCATGGCGCACGGCCTGCTGTTTCACCATCGACTGATGGCCGATCCCAAGCTGTTCTATTGTCCCGGCAACAACAATCCGACCCTCAAGTACGGCGAGCCCAGTCTGGATACTCCCGGAGGCGGCTGGCCCAAGGGCCAGATCCCTGAGGACCTTGGCCCCAACCAGGCGTGGGTCCAGACGACCTACCACTACCGATCCCTCTGGGACGGGAGCAAGTGGCGGGCCGTCAGCGCCGTACGCGACGGCGGGGGGCTGGCGTTCATGGCCGATATGTTCTCCGACCCGAGTCGGGGCGTGGAGTACCATCACAAAAACGGATACAACGTCGTTTTCACGGACGGGCACAGCGAGTTCGTGAAAGACCTCGATCGTCAGATACAGGAGTTCGGAGACGGCGCCACGTATCACGTGGACCACAGCCGCCAGGACTTCGTCTGGAAGCGGTATTTCGACAAGATGAGCAAATACAAGCCGCACAGGGAATACTGACCCTCTGGTGTGGTTTCGTTGCGCTGTCGGCCCGCGCCACTGGAGGGCGGGTTCGGCAAGTGGAGTCTGGTCGGTAGGAGAGTTTGAATGAACCGAAGGACATTTCTGAAGAAATGCGCGTTGGCTACGGGGGCGGCTCTGGCGGCCGGCCCGCTGGTTCAGGCGGCCGGCGCCGAGCGACCCAATGTCATCTTCATCATGGCCGACGATATGGGCTACGGCGATCTGACCTGTCTCAATCCCGAGTCGAAGATCCCGACGCCGCACATGGATCGCTTGGCGCGGGAGGGAATGGTCTTCACGGATGCTCACAGTGGTTCGGCGGTCTGCACGCCGACACGCTACGGCGTCTTGACGGGGCGATATTGCTGGCGGACGCGCCTCAAGAACGGGGTGCTCAACGGCTACAGTCGCGCCCTGATCGAGCCGGGGCGCATGACGGTCGGCTCGCTGCTGCAGGAAGAAGGATATCGTACGGGATGTGTGGGCAAGTGGCATCTGGGCCTGACCGATACGCAGCCGGCCGATTACAGCAAGCCCCTGCGTCCCGGGCCCAACGAAGTGGGATTCGACTATTGGTTCGGGATTCCCGCGTCGCTTGACATGACGCCCTATGTCTATCTGGAGAACGGGTTGCCGACGCGCCCGCCCACGGAGACGATCGCGGCTTCTCCCTATCCGGCCTTCTACCGCGGCGGTCCGATCGCCGACGACTTCAAGCACGAAGAGGTCATGCCTCGCATCACCGAGAAGGCGGTTGGCTTCATCAACGAGTGCCTCCGGGAGCATACGGACAAGCCCTTCTTCCTGTATTTCCCGCTGACGGCGCCGCACACCCCGTGGTTGCCCCTGGAGCAAGACCATCAACAGAGCCAAGCGGGCATCTACGGCGACTTCGTGACGCTCGTCGACTGGACGGTCGGGCAGATCCTGGAGACGCTCGACGCCCACGAGATTGCGGACAATACCCTGGTGATCCTGACCAGCGACAACGGTTCGCACGAGGCGCGGATTGGCCAGCACAACAACGGCATCTCGGTCGGTTCGCCCAACTTCGGTCACGAGGCCAATCACATCTACCGTGGTCAGAAGGCGGACGCCTGGGACGGAGGCCATCGCGTCCCGTTCCTGGCCCGCTGGCCCCAAACGGTGACGGCCGGGAGCCGGTGCGACGTGCCGATCTGTTTGACCGATCTGATCGCGACCTGCGCCGCGGTCACCGACCGGGACCTTCCTTCGGACGCCGGTGAGGATAGCATCAGTTTCCTGGGGCACCTGGAGGGCAGACGCCCCGCACGGCCCTGTCACGAGGCCATCGTGCACCACTCGATCAGCGGCGTCTTCGCCATTCGTCGGGGCAAGTGGAAGTTCATCGACGGGGTCGGGTCCGGCGGATGGTCGGGCACGGGAGACGGTTTGCCCGCCCAGCTCTACGACATGGAGGCCGACCCCCACGAACAGAACAACCTGTACAAAGATCCCCAGCACCAGGGCGTCGTCGAGAGACTGCAAAGGCTTCTGGAGCAGTACAAGGAGCAGGGGCACAGCCAACCGCGATCGGTTCGCTCATAAATAGATGATTCCCGGTGCGGACCGGGGCAAGGCAACGGTATAGAACGGAGGAATGGAACATGTGTAAGAGAGCGTTATGCTGGCTAGTGGGCGCGAGCGTTTTGCTCCTGATGAGCAATCTGGGCTCGGCCCAAATCCTGATCAATGACAATTTCTACGGAGGCGGCCTGAATGCCGGTGATGGTTCGTCGGTGAAGGGCGGATTTTCGCTGACGGCCAACGGCATTTCCGCCGCCAGCACGACAGCCGAGGCGGATTCCTATGCGGAGGTTGTGACAACGGGCGGCGCCAATGGGAACGCGGGGATCACCAGCAACACCAGTTTCGATGCGCTCAGTGCGGCGGCGATGAGCAAAGGGCTGACCGTTGAATGGGTGGTGACCAGTCTGTCCCAGACGACCGGCGCCAACGGCAACACGTACACGCTTCAACCGGACAACGTTTTTTTCAATACCATTCCTTACGTTGGCGTGATGTTCTCTGGCAAGGCCGGCACGGCCCCGGATGGCGTGAGATTCGTCGGGAAGACCACCGGTGGTGATCCCACCCACAATCTCTCGGCTTTGTACAACTACGATCGGGCCTCCTTTCTGGATGGGTTCACTGTACGGTTCAGAATCAGCGAAGCCGGATGGATGTTCGAGGTGGAAGGTCTGGATATCCCGGTCATGGAAGAGGGGACCTGGGGGGACTTCAACCTGGCCGATGTCCTTGACGGGGATTCGTTTGTGTCGGCGCACGCCCAGACTCCGGGTGCGGACCTCGTAGCCCGGTACGACAGTTGTACAGTCTGGATCGGTAAGAAAGATGCCTCCAAGGCCAACACGCCCCGGCCCGAGAATGGAGCCAGTGATGCGCCGCGCGGCTCCGTGTTGAGCTGGAATCCGGGAGAGTTCGCCGTTACGCATGACGTGTATCTGGGTACGAGCTTCGCGGATGTCAATGACGCTGATATCGCTAATCCCATGGGCGTGCTGGTCAGTTCGGGCCAGGATGCGAACAGCTACGATCCGGCCGGTGTGCTCGAATTCGGTCAGACCTACTACTGGCGCGTCGACGAGGTCAACGGCGCGCCCGACAACACCATCTTCACGGGGGACGTCTGGAGCTTCACGGTCGAGCCGCTGGCGTATCCCGTTGCGCCGGTCACGGTTACCGCTACTGGCATCTCCGAAGAGGGGGCCGGGCCCGAGAATCTGGTCAACGGATCGGGGCTCGACGCCGACGATCTGCACTCGGACGAGAGCAGCGACATGTGGCTGGCCACGCCGGTCGAGGGCGAGCCGTTGGTTCTCGAGTTTGCCTTCGAGCGTGTCGAGAAGCTGCATCAGATGCTCGTCTGGAACTACAACGTGGCGTTCGAGTTGCTGCTCGGTTTTGGCGTCAAGGACGTGACCATCGAGTATTCGGCTGACGGCGCCGATTGGACGGTTCTGGGCGATTTCGAGTTGGCCCAGGCGACGGCGGTTGCGACCTATGCCGCCAACACGGCTATCGACTTCGGCGGTGCGGCGGTCAAGTACCTCAAGCTGACCGTCAATAGCGGCTACAGCGCGATAGGCAAGTTTGGGCTCAGCGAGGTCCGCTTCCTGTCGATTCCCGTGCAGGCTGATGACCCGCAGCCGGAGGATGGGGCGACCGATGTCGCTGTCGCGGGAGCTGTTCTGGGATGGAAGGTCGGGCGTGAAGCCGCCGTGCACGATGTGTATCTCGGTGTCGATGCGGACGCGCTGCCGCTTATTGATTCAGTGGCCGAAAACACCGCCAGCCCGGGTGCGCTCGATCTGGCGACGACTTACTACTGGCGGATCGATGAGGTCAATGAAGCCGAAGCCATCAGTACTTGGGAAGGCGATCTATGGAGCTTCACGACCGAACCGTACATCGTTGTTGAGGATTTCGAGAGCTACACGGACGATATCGATGCTGGCGAGGCCATCTTCCTGACTTGGGTCGATGGTTACGAGGCGTCGGACAACGGTTCGCAGGTTGGGTACCTGGAATCCCCGTTCGCCGAGACAACGATCGTCCATGGCGGCAGCCAGGCCATGCCACTGATCTACGACAACAGCGGCGCCGCGACGCGTTCCGAAGCGGTGCGCACCTTCGCTCCGGCCCTGGATCTCTCGGCCAACGCCGTCCAGTCGCTCTCGCTGTTCGTTCATGGCGATGAGGCCAACGTTGGCGGCCAACTCTGTCTGAAGATCAACAACACCAAGGTCGCGTACACGTACCTGACCGACGTGCTCCAGCGGCGGCAGTGGATCCCGTGGACGATCGATCTGGCGGCGACCGGCGCTGATCTTTCGAACGTGACGAGCTTGTCGCTCGGTATCGAAGGTGCTGGCGCTTCCGGGATGGTCTTCGTCGACGACATTCGTCTGTACCCACAGGCGGCCGAAGTGATCGAGCCGGTGACGCCGGACGACAACGACCCGAACCTCGCCGCCTACTATGCGTTGGATGGCAACGTCAGCGACAGCACCGGAAACTACCCCGGCACGGCTGAAGGCGCTCCCGAATTCACGGCGGGGCAGAGGGGGCAGGCCATCAATCTGGACAACAGCGACGACCATGTCGTCCATGCCCTTGCCGAAGAGCAGGTCTGGTCGGCCTACGGTGTGTCTCTCTGGGTCAAGACCGATGTCTTCGCCCAGGACCAGTATTCGGGTCTGTTCAACAACAACAGCAGCAGTTCTGACTTCCAGATCGACGTCGACGGCACCGACCCGGGCAATTACCGGTATCTCGGCGCCGCCAACCGCGTCATCGGGCCAGTCACCAGCGATTGGGTGCATTTGGCCGTTAGTTGTGACGGCGTCGCGACGCGCGTCTACTACAACGGCCTTTATGCGGGAACCGCCAATTCTGCGGACACCCGATTCGGCCAGATCGCCATCGGGATCAACCGCGGCATGAACAACCGGTTCGGCGGCGTGATCGACGAAGTACGCCTCTACAATCGGGCGATCTCGGATGCCGAGGTTCTGGGATTGGCCGGTGTGACAACGTCGGTGCCGAAAGCGCTTTGACAAGACCGGTGGCTTTCGGCACCGGACTCGATGAGTTTGAAGGGGCTGTGGGCGTTGCCTGCAGCCCCTTTTCTGATGCGCCGGCGCGCGGGATCAACTCGATTCATCATCCCCTTATGTCCTCAGAGTCGCTATAATGAACCGCGTTAATCTTGGGCGTAGGAGAAGAATCTCATGCATGGATCGGTGAATCGAACATGGATCGCGGCTTGGCTATCAGTTCTCGTGCTGGGCGGTGCTGCCGCGGCTCAGAGTCACGTAATCTGGGAGATCGGGGAGAGTGACAACCAGGCAAGCGAATTCGCCCTGGCGCCGGGCGAATACGCTCGGTTTCTAGAGAAGGACTTCGGCTGGGAGGACCGCTACTTCCTGGTTGGACGCTCGCAGGTCGCGAAGGACTGGCCCTATATCATGCCGGGCCCGGCCGACGCCTGGGGCGGCACGAGCGGCACCGCCGGCCTTCGCACGCATGTGCTCAATGTCCTTTTCGGTCTTCAGTCGGTTCCCGAGGATGGTAACTGGAAGCTCATCATCGATCTTCTTGATACCCATCCCGAGCGTCCTCCTCTGTTGAAGGTGTACGTCAACGAGTACGCCCGCAAGTACGCTTTGCCCAAGGGGGGCTCGGAGGCATCGGCGACCGGATCGACGGAATCGGCCCGCGAGCACATGATCGAGATGCCCATCCCGGCCGGTGTGGTCCGGGAAGGGGGCAATGAAGTTCGCCTGGCGATTCTCACGGGCAGTTGGATGGTCTTCGATCAGGTGCGTTTGGAAGGGCCGGCCGGCGTGGTTCACGCGCCGAAGCGCGGTGTCTTCGTACGCGATGTGCGAGCGGCCGATTACGAGACGACCGTTGCGGGCCGTGACGTGCAACCATTGTTGGTCGATATCGAACACTTGGACGGGGAGCTGCAACTTAGCGTGCGACTCGATGGCAAAGAGATCTTCTCGGAGACGATCGAGCAAGGGCGCTACACGTTCGAGGCGCCGATGCCTTCGGTCGACGCACCAGTTACCAGTCGCTACGAGATTCGGCTTGATGGCAGACCTTTGCAGAGTGGGCAGGTGCGTCGCACGCCGCAGTCGAAGATCACACCGGCTGGTTACGTGGACACGCGGATCGGCGTTGCGCATTCCCGCTGGATGATTGCGCCGGGACCGTGGATGCCGTTCAGCATGGTGAAATTGAGCCCAGACAACCAGAACACCGGCTGGCAGGCGGGCTACGAGCCGAGCTTCGAGAACATCGGCGGGTTCAGCCATATCCACGAGTGGACGATGGCCGGTGTCTCGATGATGCCGACCACCGGTCCCCTGGAGATCGAGCAGGGCGACCAGGCCGATCCCGATTCGGGCTATCGCTCGCGTCTGGACAAGACGACCGAGCAGGCGCCGATCGGCTACTACCGCGCCAACCTGACGGACTATGACATCAGAGCCGAGCTGACCTCCACCACGCGTTGCGGATTTCATCGGTACACCTTCCCGGCGACAACGGACGCCCGCGTCCTGATCGATCTGCAGTTCGGCGCCGAATACGCGCTGCATCTGAGAGAGGTCAAGATTCGCAAGGCCGGCGCGTCACGCGTCGAAGGATTCAGCACCTATCATTCCCAGTGCTGGGGTCCCGAGGGCCTCCAGGACTACACCGTCCACTTCGTGGTCGAGTTCGACCGGCCCATGAAGGCGTTCGGTCTTTGGAAGGACGATGAGGTGCGCAGCGGCGCCGAGCGTCTCGAAGCCGGCGCTGTTAAGGACGCGGGCGCCTACGTTGAGTTCGACACGCGTGACAAACGCGTCGTTCAGGCACGCGTCGGCCTGTCGCTCGTGAGTATCGCCAACGCGGCGCTGAACCTGAGAACCGAGGTGACCGAGCCATTCGATTGGAATTTCGAGGCGGTGCGAAGCCATCATGTCAAGACGTGGAACGAGCTGCTCGGACGCATCGAGATCCACAGCAACGATCGACAGGAGAAGGTGCGTTTCTACAACAACCTGTACCGCTCGTTCTGCCGCAGCATCTGGAGCGACGTGAACGGCCAGTGGGTCGACGCCACCGAGAAGGTGCGGCAGTTGAAGGGGGCTGATGACGTCGCGCTGGGATGTGATGCGTTCTGGAATACGTTCTGGAACCTGAATCAGCTCTGGCACCTGGCGGCGCCGGAGTGGTCGAGCCGCTGGGTCCGGTCACAACTGGCGATGTACGATTCGCTCGGCTGGCTGGCGAAGGGCCCGGCGGGCATGGAGTACATCCCGGTTATGGTCGCCGAGCACGAGATTCCCCTGATTGTGGGCGCCTATCAGATGGGCATTTGCGACTTCGATGCGCAGAAGGCTTTCGAGGCGGTCTACAAGATGCAGACGACGCTGCCCCGGCGGATCGGGAACGGCCTGGCGGGCAACCGGGATCTGAAGGTCTACCTGGAGCACGAGTATGTGCCTGTGGATAAGGGGCGCTTCTCCAATACGCTGGAATACGCCTTTGATGACTGGACCGTCGCCCAGTTCGCCAAGGCGCTGGGCAAGAAGGCTGAATACGACGAGTTCATCGATCGCTCGACATGGTGGCGCAATGCCATTGATCCCGAGACAGGGTTCGCCCGTCTGCGGAAGTCCAGCGGCGAGTTCGAGCCGGACTTCGATTCCTTCCGCTCCGGCGCGAACAAACACTATGTAGAAGGAAACGCCTGGCAGTTGACCTTCTTCGTGCCACAGGATGTACCGGGCCTGGCCGAGGCGATCGGTGTGGATCGTTTCCGCAAGCGACTGCGGTGGGGATTTGAAGAGTCGTACAAGTGGCGCTTCAACGCCCCAAACGATCAGTATTGGGACTACCCGATCATGCAGGGCAACCAGCAGTCGATGCACTTCGCGTACCTGTTCAACTGGGTCGGGCGTCCCTGGCTGACCCAACAATGGAGCCGGGCGATCACCGAGCGGTACTACGGCACCGGATTGGCGAACGCCTATCTGGGTGACGAGGACCAGGGGCAGATGAGCGCGTGGTTCGTCATGACCGCGCTGGGGCTCTTCCAGACCGACGGCGCGTGCCGGGTCGATCCCATCTACGAGATTGGCAGCCCGCTCTACGAGAAGATCGTCATCGACTTGGGCAAGCGGTATGGCCGCGGCGCGACCTTCACGATCGAGGCGCGAAACGTCTCCCGCAAGAACAAGTACATTCAGAACGCACGCCTGAACGGGAGCACGTTGGACGCCTTCTGGTTTCCCGCCCGCGAACTGCTCAAAGGCGGGTCGCTGGTCCTGGAGATGGGACCTGAACCCAACAAGACCTGGGGTCTGGGTGCGCCGAAGTAGACGCGGCCAGCGCACCTTCAGGTCTACCGAGGGATCTCCACGCAGGCTGGATGGCTGGGATCCACCAGGCAATCGACGAGCCAGTTCTGCGCCATCAGCGCGAAGTCGAGGAAGTCCACCCGGCAGTCGTCGTTCAGGTCGCCCAGGATCCTGTACGGACAGCCATCCACCTCCGTGGTGTAGCGGACCATCAGGTAGGGCGGATTGTCGTCGTTGTGTCGTGAATTGAACCGTTTCGATGTCCCCTGACGCGTTTCGTCCCCGACCAGGATCCAGCCGAAGTTGCTGCCCGGATCATCCAACCACAACTGAATGTCCTGAGCCATCGCGTCGGATCGCCAGCGATAGGAGACGCGCGAACCGGCGACAACCTGTGTGGCGCTGGGTGTCGGTTCGAAATCACCACCGGGCTGATCCCAGAGAACGTCATTGTAGAAGGCGTGTTGCCAAGTGGCGTCGTCGTTAGCGGCCGGAGCGCCACTGCCCTCGTTCTCAGGCGCGTTGGAGGTTCCTTCCCCCCAGTTGGCGAGCAGTCGGTGGAGGCTGACGTCGAACGGCCCGGCTTCCGTTCGCGACACGTAGAGAACGAGTTCCGCGTCGGTGATCTTAGCGCCGGCCGGAATGCCGCTTTCGGCCAGGTTGAATCGGATCAGCGCGCGTTTGGGGTCTCGTCCGAGGGGAGTGCCCGCGAAGAGATACGCGCCGCGCCCGTTGCTGCGGGTCTGGGCATGTCCATAGATTGTGTTGTCCCGCTGGGCCGGCAGGGTCAGGACATCCTGGACGAGTTGGCCGCGGATTTCACCTTCCGGGAAGGCGCTGGTGGGGATGAGGACGTAGACGTTTCCGGCCAGAAAGGCGTCGGTGTCTTCAGAGGCGATCTTGCCTGCTCCGACGAAGGGACTGGTCCTTACACGTCCGGTCCCGCTGACGTCTCCGGGTGGGTCGAGGATTGCTCCGTCTTCTCCAGCGGCGGCGCTGTGGAAGTACGACTTCTGGGCGCTGTCCGGGCCATCGACGAGCCCTTCAAACGCGATGTCCCAAGTCAGCTCGCCGTTGACTGTATCGAGTGTGACGATTCCCGAGCCGACGGCCGGTGAGTCCGTACCGGCCTGGGAGCCGTCAAGCTGAACGCTGAAGCCCAGGATGGCGGCGTGAGCACCGCCGGCGCAAATCAGTCCCACGATAATGGATGTCATCAACATTCGTCGTGTCGCTTCTCTCATCTGATTTTCTCCTTCCGAATTGCATCATCGATAAGGCCGCCGGACGCCACCAGGGAACACACCAGCCGGACTACCTCAGGAACGACGGCTTTGACTTTCTTCGACAGGTCCAGGCCGCACTGAATCCGCCTGGGCTCTACCCCGACAACCACCACTCTGGGGCGTTGGTCAGGGGCTATCAGGGCGATCACCTGCGTCAGCGAGAGACTGTGCACCGAACCGATGGCGGGCATCGGGGCATCCTCGAGATCGAAGACGTAGAGATCGCCCGGCTCTCCATCCGCCGAGACGGCATCGATCGCGACAATTGTCTCAGCCTGCTCACACAGCGTCTGGGCCTGTAAGGCGGCTGTGCCGATTTCTTCGCACGGGACCTCAGCCGGCAGTACGCATCGCAGGCGACGGATCGCGTGGATGCCGATCCCGTCGTCGGACATCAGCTCGTTACCCAGTCCGATGACGGCGATCTCGATTGTCTCAACGTTAGTGCTCATTGCTCACCGTACGTGATAAACCCGGGTCTCTCGGCCGGGACGCATGACGTGGGTGGCGCAGTCCAGGCACGGATCGAATGCGTGGATAATCCGCATGATCTCGATCGGTTGCTCGGCGTCCTCAATAGGCATGCCCAGCAGTGCCTGCTCCAGGGGGCCGGCGACCCCGCCGTCGTCCCGTGGTGAAACGTTCCAGGTCGTCGGCGAGATCACCTGATAGCGGGTGATCTTGGCCTCTTCGATCCGGACCCAATGCCCCAGCGCGCCGCGAGGCGCCTCGGTCAGACCGGCTGCCTCGGCCGCAGCCAGAGGCGCAGGCATCTCAGCGACATCCGCTTCGGGTTCTAGTTCCGCCAGCCATTGCTGCATCGCCTGGGCGACCATCAGCGCCTCGTGCGCCCGAGCGAGATGACGATCCATGACGGACACCCCCGCGCGGTACGCCCCGTTGACCCACATTCGGGCGAGCGGTCCAACCTCGCAGGGCTGATCTTGATAGCGCGGGGCCTTGCCCCACGTGTAGGCGCCCTCCTTGGGATGCTGGGGCTGCGTCACGGCTTCGCCAGGCGCGGCTGGCGGGTGATCGGCGAACCAGCTATGGAGCACATGTTCGCTGATGGCGCCGATCTCCAGGGTCTCGACCGCTTCTGCCGCGTTCCAAACGATTCCCGGCGCGAACAGCTTGGTGGTCTGCGCGTCGTCGAGGTCAAAGGCGCCGTAAGCGAGCAGGTTCGCCGGGCCGCGCCCCCAGATGTGGTAGTCGTCATACGCACCGGCCAGGAACTCGACATCCGGGATATACGTGCTCTCGATGAACTCGACCAGTTCGTCGAGCAGCGTAGTGAAGGTCTCGATACGCTCGGGACGCGGATTCGCCGTGAAACCGCCGGGGATGAACGCTGGGGGGTGCGGGGCGCGCCCACCGAAGACGGCCGTCATCTGATCGGCCTTGCGGCGCATCGTCACGGCCTGGAGATAGTGTTGCATCAGTCGGTTGGTGTCCTCCTCGTTCAGTCGCCGGTCGGCCTCCCAACCGCTCTGAAACGGGGTCGTCATCGGTCCCTTGGCGTAATCGGGCAGAGAGAGCAGATAGAAGTGCAAAATGTGAGACTCGACGAAGTTCGCGCCGTTGGTCAGGTTGCGCAGCAGGCGGCCGTTGGTGGGAACGATTGCTTGGTAGGCGCTATCCAGGGCGCGGACGGCCGCCATGCCATGGGCCACGGGGCAGACGCCGCAGATGCGTTCGGTGATGTGCTGAGCGTCGCGCGGATCGCGCCCGATCAGCAGCTTCTCGAACCCGCGGAACAAACCGCCGACCGCTCGCGCGTCGACCACCTGTTGGACTCCGTCAGCGGTGTCGATGGTGACCTCGATACTGAGGTGGCCCTCAATACGGGTGACCGGGTCGAAAGTGGCCATGATTCTCATTCGCGAATCTCCTCGATGCAGGGCCGCAGTCGGTCGCGTCAGATGTAGAAATCACCTCCGGGAAAGTCGGGTTCGACGCAGCCGAAGCACATGCCATTGGAGTCAACACACCAGTTGACGGGACCGGTTTCTCCGTTGTTCCACTGGCGACTGGGGCAATCGGCGAACGTGTCGGGCCCACGACAGCCGAGTAACTGCAGACAGTGGTGATCCTGGCCGAACCGGGAGGCGAAGCCCGGGCTGTCGGGATTGCCCGGATGACGGGGGCAATTCCGGTGGATGTTCCGCGTGCGCCGGTCGACCTCACGATTCCCGAAGATCTCCACCGGTCGCAGGTGGGCGTCCAGGGCGGGTGTGTTGCCCAAGATCAACTGAACGATTGCCCAGGCGATCCACCCCGGATGGGAGGGACAACCCGGGATGTTGATCACCGGCTTGTCGGGGGACAATTGCTGGACCAGACTCGTGGCGCTGATGACACCGGTGGGGTTGCCCTCGGCTGGATCAGGCCCTGAGGCGACAATGCCGCCGTAGCAGGCGCATGTCCCCACGCTCAGAACGACGGCTGCTTCGTGGACGAGTTCCTCGATGGCCTGTTGATACGTTCGGGCCCCGCGCCCGTCTGACCAAACCAGACACGCATTGCCTTGGAAGGCCGTCGGTACACCGCCCTCCAGAACGAGCACGTAGCCGCCTTGTTGGCGTGTTTGCCGCGCCAGGTCCACCGCTGTTGGCCCGGCCGCCGACATCAGGACCGTGTGGTAAGCCAAGTCCACCTGATCGACCAGTACGCTGTCGAGTGTGAGCAAGCCGACGGGATCGATGTCGGCGAAAAGATTCAGGAATGAGATCGAATCACCCTGACAACCGCTGCCGTGCAACCAGAGCAGCGTAAGCGCCTGTTGGGAGTTGAGGGCTGCCTCCAGTTGCTTCAGAGTCGTCGGTGACAGGCCCAGCACAGCGGCCGAAGCCGCGCAGTATTTCAGGAAGCTACGGCGCGTAACTTGCATTGTGTGACCCTTCCAGTCCTAAGCGGTGGTGCAGGATCTATATCGCCTCTGCAGGGCGTTGCCCACCGGAGAGCACGTCCATTATAAACCGCTGCGCCCGTGTCACCAAATGCACTTCATCCACCATTACGTTGTTCGGTGTCCGGAGTTCTCCAAGCAAGGCGCTTCATGTGTCGCTGCAGGAGTGTTCCTAATTCCTTTTCGCAGCAGGTGATTAAGGTCTGCTCGGTCGCGCTGACCACGCAGAACATCCGGTGCGCAGAGACGTATGGGCCCTTGAGCCGTATCTATGTCATTCGGGGGATGTATGAACGGCATCGCAAGGACAATTCGAAAAGGTCACTTCTCGTGTGA
>JANQFY010000169.1 GCA_028277585.1 Sedimentisphaerales bacterium | reverse complement strand
AGTTTCCAGTTCCAACTGCCCGGCAAGGATGCTCCCTGGCTCGACGGGAGCATCCAGCCGATGGAGGGAGGGACCTCGGGCGAGCAGCGTCTGTTGGTGAAGGGGCCGGCCTGGCTGTCGGCGCTGGAGGGGCTCACCGATGGAGCGGTCAAGTTCCGACTCTTCGGCCAAGGGCTCGAGCTGGTCAACTGGGAGTACCCGAATGTTCGCGTTCTGACGTCCATGCTGGGCAAGCTGGCGTTCAGCCGCAGCGACAACAATCAGGAGATCACCACGACCGACGGCGTTGTCAACTTCGTCGGCTCGACCGGCCTGGCCGCGCGACCTGTCTTTCGACCGGCGCCGGGGCTGGCGGGACGCTGGGCTCGGGAGGCGACCAAGCTCTATCTCTGGCCCAGTCAGGGCGATGATACGCCGGGAGGCCAGGGACCCTCCTCGGTTCTGCAAAGCCTTGTCGCCCAGGACTCTACGGCGGATGACGCTTCCGGCACTCAGATCTTCGTCGTCGATCAGGACGATCCGGGGCGTTCAGTGCAGGTGCTCTCACGGTTGGTGCGGTACCCCTTCTGGGGCTGGCCCACGCCGGCGACGACGCAGCGCTACAGCTTGGCTGCTTCAGCCGAATACCGTTTGCTGGAAGACGAAGCTGCGTCCGGAACCGCTGACACGGTCCTCGAGTGGACGCCGGTCTATGCCATCGAACTGGTGGTGCCCCGCGTGATTCCGTGGTGCTGGTGGTGTCTGGCCGGTGCGGGCATCTTCCTCGTGCTGGTCGCGATTCTCCGGCTCACGGCGCGCCGTCCCGATCGACTTCGTCTCGACATGCGACTCGAAGAGAACGTTGCGGAGATCGATCCGGCCGGGGCGGGCAGCCCCATCCAGCTTCAGTTGCAGGCGACGCCGTTGGGCGAGGACATCAGACTGTACCGACGCTACTTGACCGGCCGCCCGGTGGGCCGAATCCTGCGACCGTTGGCGACGGTCGCGGCGGTTCTCACCGTGCTGATCCGTCGTTGTGTCCGTCCGCGCCGCTGGGCTTGGACGTTGATTACGCCCCGAATCGCCGGCGGCGCCCGCAACATCGGTCAGGGGCTGGTGTGTATCTGGACCAGTCCTCTCGCGAGAAAGGGACGCGGCTGGTCCAGCGGGACGGGCCCGTTCGATCTGCCGGCCGAAGGACAGAGCCGATCGATCACCCTGGAACTTCCCTATCAGATGGGCGGTTCTGTTCGGGCGATGCGGGTCGGCGTCAGGATTACCCGAATCGCGTCGGCGCCGACGGCGCCGGTGGTCGATGAGGTTTCCGAGGTGGATGCTGAACCGAATGAGTAAAGATGCATGTGCGGTAAGCCGCGCAGATATATGACGTAAGGGAAGTAACTATGCGACTTAGTGACAATCCTATCATCGTGCGACCCACGCTGATCGTGGGGCTTGGTGGTACCGGCGTGCTCATCTGCCAGTGGGTCGAGCACTACATCCGGGAACTGCTCGGCTACGTGCCGCCGTTCATCCGGTTTCTCAAGCTGGATACGGACGCTTCCGATGATGGCGGCCCCCCTGAAGGCCTGATGTCCGATTTCATCAACCTGTTTCACTATCTCGACGTGGGCGAGGTGGTCCGCGACAATGTCACGTACCCCGAGTTCCACGCCCATCTGGACTGGATGCGGGGTTTCCGCGAGGACGCGACGTTCGCCGACTACGGCTGCCAGGGCATTCCGCGTCTCGGGCGTCTGGTGTTCTTCGAACTGCGGGAGACGATCATTCACGAGGCGGCTGCGACGCGCTTCAGCAGCCTGCGTACCAGCACGCAGCAGCCGCTGGAGGAGGGGGGCGATCAGTTCGTCCTGGCCTCCGACGGCGCCCCGGTGGTCCACATCGCCAGCAGCGTCTGCGGGGGCACCGGCGCGGGCATGCTCATCGACATGGCCTACAACCTCCGCTGGTGGTCGCGCGAGTCCTTCCCCAAGCCGGCCGAGACGGTCGGCCATCTGCTCTTGCCCGACGCGTTCCGGATCGATCCGATGCTGAGACCGAAACTGGAAGCGACGGCCTGTGCGACGTTGGATCAGATCGAATTCCTCAGCGACGAGCGCCGACCCGATATTCGCGTGCGGTATCGCAGCGATCGGAGCGGCGAGGATTGCTTCCGTCGGGACACGGGTCCGTTCAACTTCCTGTATCTGCTCAACGGGCAGGTGGACATGGGCAGCGGCGACCGGAAGCATTTGGTTCGACTCATCGCCCGCGTGCTGCGTTCGATGACGGTTGAGCCGCTGAGTCAGCAGGTCCGCTCGGACGCCAACAACAAGCTGGCGGAGATCCTGCCGCAGCGCGATCCCGTCAACAACCATCGTCAGTGCTTCTCGAGCTATGGTTTCTGGTGCGGCGTGCCGGGCCATAAGCATGGCAATGTCGAGACGCGCGTACTGGCGGATCTCGAGCGTTTAAACGCCGATCAGTCCGAGGGCCGTCCCCACTATCGTCGTGAGGTTCAAAACGCGATCGCCGCCAGCAATGGTCTGGCGCCCGAGGCCGGCGAACTCTTGCAGCCGACGCTGTCGTTCGTCTGGGATCCGACCGGCTGCGGCACATCGCCCGAGGTCGTATCCAGTGTGCTCAAAGGCCTGCGTCGTCATCTGGAGGTCTCGCTGATCCCGCAGGCTCGCAAGGACGCCGAGCAGACCGTCGCGCCGGACAAGCCGGTCGCGGCGCTGATCGAGGCGGTCGATGAGATGGTCGAGCGGGATTTCTTCAGTGCCGAACGCGTTCGTCCGATCAGCCAGGTCGGCCCGTGTCTGGACGCTTGGATCGAAGGCGTCCAAACGCTGCTGGGCCACAAGCGCGCTTCCGGGACACCCAAACTCAACAGCGTGATCGCCGAAGTCATCGCCGAAGCCAAGCGCGCCCTGGAGACGCTTCAGGTGCAGGTGCCTCCGTTGTCGTGGACCTCGAACGACGTTGTGCCGGTGATCGACAAAGCCGTCGACGCGCACTGGCCCGCCATCGCCGAAGCTCTGTTACACGAGGACACCATGGGCGCGCTCAAGACGACCGTTCGCGTCCTCCGCGTTCGCAAGCAGTCGCTCGATGCCGTCACGGCGTTGGCTTCGCAGCGAAAATCCAGTAGCGAGCGCACCGCCGAAGAGACCGAGAGTGTTGACGCACAGGGCGAGCAGAAGGAGGTCGATTTCTTCTCGTTACCGCTTTGCCTGTCCCTCGAATCCAACGGCGCCCTCGACACCGTGGCGATGAAGGATTTTCGTCAGAGCCTGATCCGTCCGGTTCTCGCGTCCACGATCCTGTCGGTTCGCGAGCCGAACAATGAACTGGCCAACGTCAGATCGGTCGAGAATCGACTGATTGACAGTCTGGCGCAACTGTCCGAGGGCATGACGCGCTTCCTGCACGATATCAAGGCCCACAGTTGGCAGGCCTTCCGCAACGGGCTCTCCAGCCATCAGTCGGCGAATGACCATCCGTACTACCGCAGCATCGCCGAGATCTGGCGTCTGTCCGAGCCTAAGATCGATCTGTCCAAGTCGCGGAAGTACGCGATTCCGCTGCCCGTGGCGGTCACCCAGCAGATCCCCGAGTCGTGTGTGCCGCATCTGCTGACGCAGAACCTCGAGGTCAGTTTGCGGGAGTCCGGGGTCACCGAGGACTACAGCCGCGTTACGGGAGAATGGCTTCAGATCCTCCGGCTCAGCTACGGATTCTGCCTGGAGGCGATCAGTCGCTACAGCAAGTACGTCGCCGCGACCGATGAATACGTCAAACGCATGGGCTTTGAGTTCTCCGATCTCTGGTTGGACAAGAACTGGTACATCGCCTACCAGAGCGCGCTGGAGGAGTGGCGCCGCGAGGCGGGTCAGAACCAACAGGTGTTGGAGAAGCATGTCTACGAAGCCGGGGCGGCCAAGTTGGGTTCGTTCCACAAAGTCGCCGAGACGGTGAACGAGCGACTCCGTCAGCAACTGCGCATCCTGGGCGACCCGGCAGTGACCATTCGTTTGGCGGAGCTTCAGGGAGGCACCAATTCCCGCGTCGATCTGATCCTGCGTGAACTGGCGCTGGGCGATCGGGACGCGGTCGAAGATGGGCTCGATCGATGCGTTGCGCTGGTCGAGCATCTTGTGCAGAGCGTCGAGGAGTGCGTGGCAGCGCTGTCGGGTCAGCAGAAAAAGATGGCACAGGACGTGATCGGGATGTGTCGTGAGGACCTGAAGCGATTCAAAGAGGGGTTGACGGCGGCCGCCAATGGGGACGCTTGAGTCCGGTTGCCGCGTTGTGGGAAGGCTGGTGAGTTTTGCCCGGAAAGAATGACAGCCCGACAGGAGTGATCGGCCCGACGCCGATCATGTTTGTCAGCGTAGGACCCTGCGCCGAGAAGGCCCTGGGGACGCTCTCTCGGATGGCCGCGACCATGGAGACCTCGGTTCCGGGGCCGTTTGGCCTTCTCTCTGTCGACCCGCGGATTCAGGAGGTCGCGACGTCCCACTGGACCTGGCTCTCGGACTTTGACGCCTCTTCCTCGGCCGGTCTTTGCCGCTTGCCCGCCGACGCAGCCGATTCCGAGGAACAGTTGCTCACGGCGGTTTCCACCCTGGTTCGCCAGCTGCGGTCGAAAGAGCCGGTCGTCGATCCGGCGTCACCGGGGCGGGTGCGCATGAGTTCTTACGTGCTTGTCGATCTGTCGGTCGCCAGCTCCGTGGCGACGGGACTGCGCCTGATGCGGATTGTCCGCCGGGCCGATCCCGGGCACGATATGGCGCTGGTCGGATTGACCGGACGGACGGCCACTTCGGCATCCGAGCCCGATGAAGACGCCTGGTCAGGTCGTTGGGCCGAATTACTCGAACAACTCCAGGGCGAACCTCTCGCCCAGAAGATCTATCTGTTGGATGGGCACAACGCCAGCGGAACCTGGTTCGACCGGCCTGAGCAGTTCCACCACCTCGCCGCCGAGTTCCTCCTGCACCATGGCATCCTCTCACGCGGCCCGCTGCGCCAGATGGAGCGGCGACGCGTCAGTGCGAACGAGAATGTTCTGAACGTCTGTGGATCGTTTGGCTCCCGCGTGATCGGCTTGGACCTGACCGGCGTAGCGACGCGCATCGCCTGGCGGGTGGCGCGCGAGGACCTCAAGGATCTGTACGAACCGCGGTTATCGCCAGAGCGGCGCGCGCACCTCGAAGAAGGCGCCCAGGCCCTGGTCGAGAAGTTGGACGAAGTCTACGATCGGGCGCGCCATACCGCGTCCTCCCAAGGAGAGGTCCCCGTTGAGCGGGCCCGTGACTGCGTGCTCCAGAACGAGGAGGCCTGCGAGGCCGTCAACAAGACGATCAGCCATGTCTGTGGTCAGGACCCGCTGGCGAGTCTGTGCCATTTCCTCAAATGCTTGCAGCCTGGGCTGCGACGCCTGCTGACGCGTTCCCAGCTTACCGAGCGGGAGCGAACCCGTTGCCTGGTCGCTCAGACCCTGCGGCGTCAGGAGGAGCACACCTACGCGCCGATGCGCGTGTGGCTGGCTCGACCCGGGGCGCAATGGACGGATCGCTTCACGCCGTCGGAGGGGTCTCCCACGTCGGTGGCTGTCAGCAGCCCGCCCAGCAGCGCGGCCTACTACGCGGGCCTGTTCTTCATGATGCTCGGCCTGATCAGTGTCACGAGCGGCCTGCTCATGCAGGAACGCGTGTTCATACTGGGCGGACCGCTGCTGATCCTGGCGGCGTCCTTCCTGATGACTCTGCCGGTCGGCTGGGTGAGTCGGACCCGCAACAAGGTTCCCGAGGGACGCAAGATCCCCGACTCGGTGCCGTGGGTTACGTATCGCAAGCGCGCGAGGCTTCTAAGCCGCTGCGTCGCCGGCGTGCTGGCGATCACCGGAACCGGGGCGCTCGCCTGGTCTCTCTGGCCCAACGCCTGGATGCCGACACTCGTGTTCCCGGCGGGGCTGTCGGCGCTGATCGCCCTCGTTGGGGCGGGCATTCTTCTGGGCGGATCGGCGCAGTTGCGCCCGAACCAGGTGAAGGAACGCGAAGCCCCGGGGCATGTCAGCCCTCCCGTGTGGAGTTGGCGAGTGGCGGGGCTGCTGGCCGTAGTTCTTGGCTGGGCCGTGCTCTGTCTCAGTGCGCCGCGTCCGATTCGCGCCGACACGATGGCTCAGTGGATCGCCCACTTCGGCGGGGCGGCCTGCCTGGCGGGCGCCATCTTGCTGGGTCTGCGTCCGCGCCTTGGCTCGGTCCGGTTGATCGATCGTATCCCGAAGGTTCCCGAGCCGCTGGTCGGGGGCATCGCTGACCCAGTCGCTGACAGCGATCTGGTTCGCGAGGTCGGCGCGGTGGTCCAGTGGATCGGCCGCTTGAACCTGGACCCGGAGGAGTGCCTGCTGCGCAGCGACGTAGGGCAGGCCCCGCAAAGTCGCGAGGTGCTCTTCGATTTGCTGACACCCGACTGGGATCGGCAACTTGCCGTGGCGTTTCGGCGGGCGCTGGCGTCGCGAACGGGTAAGTCGCTTCACGAGTTGGCGCTGGAGCCGAAGCTCTGGGGCACATCTGTGGTTCAGCAGCTTCAGAGTCCCGACATCGAGTGTTCGGATCCAGTGGTTCAGTTCGTCCTGGAAGCCGTGCGGGCCTGGGTGGATTCGCTGTCCTTGCGCGAGTTGATTGGCTATCTGCATGTGGACCTGGACCGGTTCGGCCAGCTCGTGTCGCGGACGGTCGCGCCGAACTGGCCGGCGACCCGAATCGAGCCGGATGTGAATGTCCAGGTGGTCGTTGTGGGACCGGCCCTCTGGGACGCCCTCAAGCCGCTGCTGCAGACGGCCGATACACCGGCGGCCATTCAACTGGACTGTGGGGCGAAGGACGACGGCATTCTGATTCTGCGTCTGGTGCAGGGCCTGGTGCGCGGGTGGCGAGGTTTCCCCGCTATGCCGGGGCAGTCTCACGAATCCCATCCAGCCGATCCAGCCAGTTCCGGCTAGGTGCGCATGCTGCGACGGATGCGCGCGGAGAGGCACCACCAGCAGAACAAAGACAGATCTCGCTGAAACCACTTCCCTGGAGAAGAAAAGTGGGCCGGGCTGGATTCGAACCAGCGTAAGCTTGCGCTAATGGGTTTACAGCCCATCCCCTTTAGCCACTCGGGCACCGACCCAATCATTCATCAGTCCGCTCCAACCCTCAACAAGGCCCCATTTAACGAAAAGAGCGGGGGGATGTCAACCGTCCAGTCCAGTTTTCTTGGCGCCGAGGCGGGCTTTTTCGCGTGAGGCGCCCGGATGGGTTCGAATGTAGCCTTTGACCTGCTTATAGCCGTTGTTTTCTCGGAGCCTTGGCGGGGGTCGATCGCGTCAACTCAGCGCCATGGGAAAGTAGTCCCGCGCGTTATTGTAGGAGATGTCCTCCACCATCTTGCCCAGCAGGTCCAGGTCGTTGGGCAACAGGCCGGCCTCGACGTCGTTGCCCAGGAGGTTGCACAGGGTTCGCCGGAAATACTCGTGCCGCGGATAAGAAAGGAAGCTGCGCGAGTCGGTCAGCATCCCTACGAAGCGGCTCAGGAGCCCCATATTGGCGAGGATGCGCATCTGCTGCTCCATGCCGTCCTTCTGGTCCAGGAACCACCACCCCGATCCGTACTGCATCTTGCCGGGCGTCGATCCGTCCTGGAAGTTGCCGATCATCGTCGCCAGCAGGGCGTTGTCGCGGGGGTTCAGGTTGTACAGAATGGTCTTGGGCAGTCGGCCCTGGACGTCCAGTCGGTCCAGGAACCTTGACAGAGCCTTGGCGACCGGCAGGTCGTTCATCGAGTCGCAACCGATATCCGGGCCCAATGTCTTGAAGAGCCGGGTGGCGTTGTTCCGCAGCGCCCCGAGGTGGAGCTGTTGGACCCATCCGCGTTCGGCGTCCATCAGGCCAAACTCCACCATCATGGCCGACTTGAACTGGAGCCTTTCGTATTCGTTCGGTGCGTTGCCCGTCCTCATCTTGGCGAAGATTTGCTCGATCTGGCTCCTCGTGTAATCCTCCGCGTAAGCAGTCGCCAGACCATGGTCGGAGAGCCGGCAGCCGTGTTCGTGGAAATAGTCGTGCCGGTTGCGTAGTGCGGCGATGTAGTTGTGAAAGTCGGTGACGTCGAGATTGCACAGTTCCTCGAGCTTGTCGACGAAGGCGTTGAAGGCCTGGAGATTCTCGACGGCCATCGCCTGGTCGGGCCGCCAGGCCGTATGAACGCTGATCTCGAAGTTGTCCTTGCGGATCTTCTCGTGATATTCGAGCGAGTCGAGCGGGCCCTCGGTTGTGCACACCAGCTTGACGTTCATCTTCCGCATGATGCTTCGTACACTGAACTCACCGCTGCGCAGCATTTCGCTGCACGTGTGGTAGATCTCCCGGGCCGTCTGTGGGTTCAGCAGCGTGCCCGCGACGCCGAACGGCTTCTTCAGCTCGAGGTGCGTCCAGTGATACAGGGGGTTGCCCAGGCAGTAGGGCACCGTCGCGGCCCACTTCTCGAACTTCTCGTAGTCGCTGGCCGCGCCGGTGACGAACTCTTCCGAGACGCCGTTGGTCCGCATGGCCCGCCATTTGTAGTGGTCGCCGTATAGCCAGGCCTGGGTCAGGTTCTCGAACTGATGGTCCGAGGCGATCTGGTGGGCGGGCAGATGACAGTGATAGTCATAGATCGGCATCTTCGCTGCGTGCTCGTGGTAGAGGCGCCGGGCGGTTTTCGTCTGCAGCAAGAAGTCCTCGGTCAGGAACTGGCTGGCCATGATAGTCCTCGGATAGATGAGAATCGGCGGCTATTGTGGGTCGTTCACATCGCCCCGGGCCTGTCGTTTCGCCTTGGGCTTCTTGTACGAGGCCATTTGCTTGGCCCAGTCGGAAACTTCACCCTGGCTCTTCCGCAGGCGGGCGGAGCGCTTCTTAGGTTGCTTCTTCTCTTCCTGGCGCATCCGGTAGTCCCAGATGGCATATGCGATCCAGCCACCTCCGACGAGTACGACCCCGACGATCATGAATATCTTATACATGGCGATCTTTCCTTCCTGTACCTCCGAATCCTCAGGTCGCCCTTCGGCGCCCACCGATCCGCATGGTACCCCAATCGTTGGATTCGGTCAACTGAACTGACGTGGTTTGGCTCGTTGGGCGAAGGAGGCTGCCGAAATGCTCTGGCTGTACTTAGCTGAGGATGCGCCGGAGCCCGTCGATCAGGCGATCGATCCCCTCGCGGGCGGTCTCCTTGTCGAGGGCGCCGTAGGCGACGCGGAGCAAGCATCGGTTCTCGATCCCGAACGTAACGCCCGGGATCACCGCGACGCCATGGTCTTGGATCAGGCGGTGCGCCAGGTCCATTGGATTCATCTCGGTATGGACCTGTAGCAGCAGATAGAACGCGCCGCTGGCCGGGGGAACGGTGACGAGGTCGCTGATCTCGTCCAGGCGTTCGAGGAGCAGGCGGCGGATGTCGGATGTGACGCGAAGTTTGTCGAGGCAATACCCTCTCCCAACCTGCATGGCCCCGGCGGCTGCCCATTGCGACACCACTGGAGGGCAAATCAGGGTTGTGTCCTGAATCTTGCGCACGGGCTCGAACAGACTCGCAGGGATGACCATCCACCCGATGCGCCAGCCGGCAAAGCCATACGCCTTCGACAAGGAGAACAGCGAGATCGTGTGGGCCGCACTGCCTTCGATCGAGCCGGGCGAGAAATGCTCGATGCCGTCGTAGGTGAAGTACTCGTACGCCTCGTCCGTGATATGGTAGATCCCGCGCCGCTCGCAAAGTGCATTGACCTGTCGGAGGGTCTCTTGCGGGTAGACGACGCCGGTCGGGTTGTTGGGCGAGATGGTGACAATCGCCCGTGTCTTGTCCGTGACAGCTGCTTCGATGGCGTCGATCCGCAATTGATAATCGTCGTCGGTGGGCACGCAGACGGCTTTGCAGTCCGCGATGGCGACCGCCATCTCGTGGTTGAAGTAGTAGGGCAGGTTCAGGATGATCTCGTCGCCCGGGTCGGTGATCGCCGAGACGGCGTTGACGAAACCCATATTTGCGCCGGCCGTGACGACGAGTCGCTGCTCGGCGCCGACTTCAATCCCGTTCTCCGCGGCGAGTTTGGACGCGATGGCGTCGAGTAGCGTCGGGATGCCCTGGACGAGTTTGTACTTGTGGTTCTCGGGGTCTTTGATGCAGGCTTCCACGGCCTGCGCCGCCTCCGGAGGCGGCCCGTAGTACGCCACACCCTGGCCCAGCGAGATCGTGCCCGGATGGGCGCGAATCCACTCGCCAACGACCGGAATGATCGGCGTCTGTACGGACTGCATCCGGAGGCTGTCACGCATCGCACGAACCCCCGGTCTTAGACGACATACGTCGAAGCGGCAGTTTCCCCACCGCGACCGGTCCAGTTCGTGTGGAAGAATTCGCCGCGCGGCTTGTCGACGCGCTCGTAGGTGTGGGCCCCGAAATAGTCGCGCTGGGCCTGCAGCAGATTGGCGGGCAGGCGTCCGTTGCGGTAGCCGTCATAGTAGGCCAGAGCCGTGCTGATCGCCGGGACCGGGACGCCCATCGCCACGGCGCTGGTGACGACGCGCCGCCACGAGTCCTGCGCCTTCTCGACCGCATCCTTGAAGAAGGGCGTCAGCAGGAGGTTCGTCAGGTCCGGCTCGTTGTCGAAGGCTTCCTTGATCTTGCCGAGGAAGACCGAGCGGATGATGCATCCGCCGCGCCACATCAGGGCGATGCCGCCATAGTTCAGGTTCCAGTTGTATTCGGCCGCGGCCGCGCGCATCAGTTGATAGCCCTGGGCGTAACTGACGATCTTGGCTGCGTACAGCGCGCGACGCAGGTCCTGGACGAAGGCCTTCTTATCGCCAGTGAACTCGGGCTTCGGGCCCGAGAGGATCTTCGAGGCCGCGACGCGTTCCTCTTTCAGGGCTGATAGACAGCGCGCGAAGACCGCTTCACCGATCAGCGTCAGGGGCTGACCCAGATTCAGCGCCTCGATACCCGTCCACTTGCCCGTTCCCTTCTGGCCCGCCGTGTCGAGGATCAGATCGATCACTTCATTCCCGTCCTCGTCCTTGTAGCCCAGAATGTCGCGAGTGATCTCGATCAGGTAGGAGTCCAGCTCGCCCTCGTTCCACTCGGTGAAGACCTCGTGCATTTCCTGGTTCGTCATGCCGAGACCTTCCTTCATCATCTGGTAGGTCTCGCAGATCATCTGCATGTCGCCGTACTCGATCCCGTTGTGGACCATCTTGACGAAGTGGCCCGCACCGTTCTCGCCCACCCAGTCGCAGCAGGGCTCGCCGCTGTCGGTCTTGGCGCAGACCGACTGGAAGATGTCCTTGACCGCCGGCCAGGCCTTGGGCGAACCGCCGGGCATCATCGACGGGCCAAGCAGGGCGCCTTCTTCGCCGCCGGAGACGCCGGTTCCGATGTAGAGCTTGCCCTTGCTCTCGACGTATTCGGTGCGGCGAATCGTGTCGGGGAAGTGGCTGTTGCCCCCATCGATGACGATGTCGCCGTCTTCCAGATGGGGCAGCACCTGGTCGATGAACGCGTCGACTGCTTGACCGGCCTTGACCATGAGCATGACCTTGCGGGGCGTCTTCAGGTTCGCGACGAGGTCTTCGATCGAGCGGCAGCCGACGATGTTCTTGCCCTGGGCGCGGCCGTTGATGAAGTTGTCCACCTTCGATACCGTCCGGTTGAAGCAGGCGACCGTGAAGCCCTTGCTCTCCATGTTCAGAATCAGGTTCTCACCCATGACGGCCAGGCCGACGACGCCGATATCTGCTTTTGCCATGATCGATCGCTCCTTTTGTCCGCGAAACGGGACGGTATCGGTTTTCACTTTACGGGTTTACGCTTCTCATATAAGGTACGCATTCATGTCGGAATCAACCACGTCATTATGCTGATTTCGGGCGCGGTTGCAAGGGAATTCCGGGGGGCATGAGGGTAGTGCAAAGATCAAGAATCAAATATGAAAACTGCGGAATCGCCACTCTGTGGCGATGACTTCCTTAAGTTTGCCTTTTGCTTTTTACCTTTTGCTTTTCACAGGAGCTCGTTGATGGGGAGTGTATTGGTCATCGGTGCTGGTGGGGTCGGAAACGTCGTTGTTCGCAAGTGCGCGGCGGTTCCCGACGTGTTCGAAAGGCTCTGTCTGGCCAGTCGGACGGTGAGCAAGTGTGAGCGGATCGCGGCGGACCTGCCGCGCCCGATTGAGACGGCCCAGGTGAACGCCGACGATCCGGCCCAGGTCGCGGCGCTGATCCGCAAGTTCAAGCCGGACCTGGTCCTCAATGTCGCGCTGCCTTACCAGGACTTGCCTATCATGGATGCGTGCCTGGAGACAGGCGTGGACTATCTCGACACCGCCAACTACGAACCCCGCGACGAGGCGAAGTTCGAGTACAAATGGCAATGGGCCTATCATGATCGGTTCCGCGAGAAAGGCATCATGGCGCTGCTCGGGTCCGGCTTCGATCCGGGTGTGACCAATATCTTCTGTGCTCACGCCCAGAAGCATCACTTCGACGAGATCCATACGATCGATATCTTCGACTGCAACGCGGGCGATCATGGTCATCCGTTCGCGACGAACTTCAACCCCGAGATCAACATCCGCGAGGTCTCCGCCAACGGGCGGTACTGGGCCGACGGCCAGTGGGTCCAGACGGCCCCGATGGAGATCAAGCACACCTTCGACTTCCCCGAGGGGATCGGCCCGCGCGACGCCTACCTGCTCCATCACGAGGAGATGGAATCGCTGGGGAAGCAGTACCCGGAGATCCGCCGCATGCGGTTCTGGATGACCTTCTCCCCGTCGTACCTGACGCACCTGCGCGTGCTGGAGAACGTGGGCATGACGCGGATCGACCCGGTCGTGTACGAGGGCAGGGAGATCGTGCCGCTGCGATTCCTCCAGGCCCTGCTGCCCGACCCGGGATCGCTGGGGCCCAGGACCACCGGCAAGACCTGCATCGGCTGTTGGGTACGGGGCGAGAAGGACGGGCGGCCCCGGGCGTATTACGTCTATAACGTCTGCGACCACCGGGAATGTTTCCGTGAGGTCGGCTCGCAGGCGGTCAGCTACACCACCGGCGTTCCGGCGGCGGTGGGGGCGAAGATGCTCCTCTCGGGCCAGTGGTCCGGCCCCGGGGTTTTCAACCTGGAGCAGTTCGACCCCGACCCGTTCCTGGCGACGCTGGCGGAATGGGGCCTTCCGTGGACGGAAACCTTTCCCCCCTACGAGCAAACGTGGTGACGGCCGGTGCCGTCGTTCGAAGGATGCCCGATGGGCGAGCGACTCCCACACCTTGACTACGCCGCGTTGGACATCCCCAGTCCCAGTTTCGTGATCGACCGGGCGTTGCTGCGGCGGAACATGCGCCTGCTGTCGAGGATCCAGGCCCAGGCCGGCTGCACCATGCTGCTGGCGTTGAAGGGATTCGCCACGTGGGAGTTCTTCGGCGAGATGGTCGGCCGCATCGGCGGCGTGGCGGCGTCGAGCCCCTTCGAGGCCCGGCTGGGGCGCGAGACGTTCCCCCAAGGGCGGATTCACATCTACTCTCCCGCCTACGCCCCCGGCGAGATCGACGAGTTGATCTCGATGGCCGACCACGTCGTGTTCAACTCGTTCCGGCAATGGGCCGATTGCCGCGGGTTGATCGAACGGTCGCCCCGGCCCATCGAAGCGGGGCTGCGCGTGAACCCCGAGTACTCTGAGGTCCGCGCGGAGATCTACAACCCCTGCACCATCCGCTCGCGGTCCGGCATCCGCCGCGCGCAGTTCGACGGCCACCGGCCCGACGGCGCCAACGGGCTGTTGTTCCACACCATGTGCCAGCAGGGCGCCGACGTGCTCGTGCGCACGCTGGAGCGGGTGGAGGATCTGTTCGGGTCGCTGTTCGAGCGGTTGAAGTGGATCAACTTCGGCGGCGGGCACCACATCACCCGCGAAGGGTACGACGTGGAACTGTTGATCGAGACGATCCGCGGCTTTCGGCGGCGGACCGGCCTGGAGGTATTCCTCGAGCCCGGCGAGGCCCACGTGATGAATACGGGCTTCCTGGTCTCGACCGTGCTGGACCTCGTGGAGAACCCCCACTCGGTGGACGTG
>JANQFY010000110.1 GCA_028277585.1 Sedimentisphaerales bacterium | reverse complement strand
CGGCAACGCATGCGGGATCACCCAAGACACATCGTCCGGGATGACGAAGTCCCGATTCAGCGCAAAGGCGCGAGCGCGGGCGGCCCGCGACAGCATCAGGCTGCCCCGCGTACTGATTCCCAACTGCAGCCGATTGTCATGGCGCGTGGCGTGGACGATTTCGACGATGTACTCAAGAATGGCGTCGTCAACATGAACGGCGCTGACCGCCTCCTGGATCGCGCGGACCTGATCGAGATCCAGAACGGGCTCGATCTCGTCTACCGGCTCAGCGGCCGCATGCGATTTGAGGATGTCGATCTCCACCTCAGCAGACGGATAGCCGATCTCCAGCCGGACGAGGAAACGGTCCAACTGCGCCTCGGGCAACGGATACGTGCCGTGAAACTCAATCGGATTCTCCGTGGCCAGCACCATGAATGGCCTGGTCAGAGGGCGCCGCTTGCCCTCGATCGTGGCCTGATTCTCGTTCATCGCCTCGAGCAGCGCCGATTGCGTGCGGGGCGAAGCCCGGTTGATCTCATCGGCCAGCAGAATGTTGCAGAAGATCGGCCCGGGATCGAAGCGGAAGTCCCCACTGACGGGATTGTAAATCGACGAGCCCAGGATATCGGCGGGCAACAGATCAGGGGTGAATTGAATACGCCGATAGGCGGCGTCGAGGCTTCGCGCCAGCGCCTTGGCCAGGGTGGTCTTGCCCACGCCCGGCACGTCCTCGATCAGGATCGATCCCCCGGCCAACAGGGCGACGATGACGACATCGATACACTCGCTCTTGCCATAGATGACACGCTGCAGATTCTCTTTGAGTGGGGCTAGCTGTGGGTGCTCCATGCCGGCGTCGGTCACATCCTGTCTCCCAAAAAGCGGTCCGGTTCATTCGTCAAGCCACGAGGACCCCCAGTTCTATACGCCCCGGGCGTCCACCGGGTTCTGAGTTGAGGACCCCAGTCGATCTGGGCAGCGCAGCAGACTAACGGCGTCCGCTCGCCCTCATCCATCAGTTCAGTACTTTGTATTCTACCGTCTCATCAGGGAAAAACAAACTGGGAGAAGACGCAAATCGCGGCACGATCCTAGGTCGAATCAATCGGGCCTCATGGCCGAAGCCCCTTCAAGCCAACGGTGGATGCTTGCACAACCCGGTTCCAGCCCGTACCATGGCGGGTCACTCGCCGGCCCGGGTCGGCCGAGCGGAGCGAGGCCATAGGGCGTCGCCCATTCGAATCATGCGAGCTTCTGGGAGGTTGTACCATGAGATGGTGGAGTATTCTGACGGCGATCATCGCTACTGGCGTGGTTCTGACGGGACTTTCAGGCTGCAGCAAAGCGCCGGATGAGGACAAGACCATCGAGCTGTCCTACAGCGTCTTCTTCCCTCCGACCCATATTCAGTGCCAAACTGCGCAGGCCTGGGCCGAAGAGATCGGCAAGCGCACCAACGGCAAGGTCAAGATCACCCTCTATCCGGCCGGCACGCTGACCAAGGCCCCTCAGTGTTATGAGGGCGTTGTCAACGGCGTCTCCGATATCGGCATGAGCTGCTTCGCCTACACGCGGGGCCGCTTCCCCCTGCTGGAAGGGCTCGATCTTCCGCTGGGCTATCCCAACGGTACGGTCGCGACCCGCGTCGCCACGGAGATGGTTCAGAAGCACCAGCCGGCCGAGGTCGCTGACGTCCATGTGCTGTACGTTCACGCCCACGGGCCGGGCATCCTGGCGTCCCGCAAGCCCGTCCGTAAGCTGGAAGACCTCTCCGGCCTGAAGGTCCGCGCCACCGGGCTCTCCTCCAAGATCGTCCAGAGCCTGGGCGGAACGCCGCTGGCGATGAGCCAATCCGAAACGTATGAAGCCCTGCAAAAGGGCGTCGTGGAAGCCACGTTCTGCCCCATCGAAACGCTCAAGGGCTGGAAGCAGGGCGAAGTGATCAACCATGTCACCGAGACATCGGTCATCGGATACACGACCTCGATGTTCGTCGTGATGAACAAGAAGGCCTGGGACTCCCTGGGGACCGACCTGCAGAAGGTCTTCACCGACGTCAGCGCCGAATGGGTCGCCAAACACGGCCAGGCCTGGGATCAGGCGGACCAGGAAGGCGCCGAGTTCGTCAAGGAACTGCAGCGTGAGGTCATCACGCTTGACCAAGCCGAGCAACAGCGCTGGCAGGCAGCGGTCCAGCCGATCCTGGACGATTACGTCGCCGCGACGGGCGCGAAGAACCTGCCCGGCGCCGAGTTCCTCGCCGATCTCCAGAAGCTGATCGCAGAGTATTCCAAGTAGGCAATTCCGTAGATGGCGTCATCGACAGAGCCCAGAAAGGGATGGGAGACCGTCTCGCAGGTGTACGTCCGGGTGCTCCGCGCCGTGGTCTACCTCCTGGTGGCGATCTCCGGCGCCAGCGTGCTGGCGATCATGGGCGTCACCTGCGCCGACGTGGTCCTGCGACTGAAGTGGGTCAACCGTCCCTTCGTCGGCGCTTTCGACATCGTCAAGATTGCCGGCGCGATCAGCCTGGCGACCGCCCTGCCCTACACCACGGCGGTCAAGGGGCATGTTGCCATCGAGTACTTCCATCACAAGCTCAATCGCCCCGGGCGGATCGCGCTGGACACCGTGATCCGCCTGCTGGCGATGGCGCTGTTTGCCTTCTTCGCCTGGCGCAGCTTCGCTTACGGATTCGACCTGCACAGCAACAATCAGGTCAGCCAGACGCTCCAACTGCCGGTCTTCTGGGTTCCCTTCGTGATCGGCTTCTGTTGCGCCGTGGTCGTGCTCGTGATCGGGCACAACCTCGTGCATCCGGGTCGGGAGATGATCAAGCCATGAGTCCCGTCCAGATCGGCATCTTGGGTTGCGTCTTGCTGTTCATACTGCTAGCCGCCAGCATGCCGGTGGCGTTCGCCATGGCGATCGTGGGCTTTGCCGGCTTCGCGATGGTCGTCTCACCCGACGCGGCGATGAGCATGATCACACTCGACCTGTACGACACGTTCTCGTCGTACAGCCTGACGGTCATCCCGCTGTTCGTGCTCATGGGGCAGATCGCCTTCCACGCCGGGATCAGTCGCCGATTGTTCAACGCCGCCTATCACTGGCTCGGCGCCATGCCAGGCGGGCTGGCGATGTCCACCGTGGGCGCCTGCACCGCGTTCGGCGCCATCTGCGGGTCGGGCCCAGCCACCGCGGCGACGATGGCTTCCGTGGCCCTGCCCGAGATGAAGCGCTACAAGTACAGCATGGAGTTGGGCTGTGGCGCGGTCGCGGCCGGGGGCAGTCTGGGCATGCTGATCCCGCCCAGCGTGGTCTTCATCGTCTATGCGATAATGACCGAGCAATCGGTGGGCAAGCTCTTCATCGCCGGGATCGTTCCGGGCATCCTCATCGCCCTGCTGTTCTGCCTGACGATCTACATCAACTGTCGACGCCGCCCCGAACTCGGCCCGGCCGCTCAACGCTTCAGTTGGGGCGCCAAGATCGCCTCGCTGACGGGCGTGCTCGAAACGCTGATCCTGTTCGTCGTCGTCATTGGCGGCATGTTCGGCGGCTTCTTCACGCCCACCGAAGCGGCCGCCATCGGCGCGGCCGGCACGATCATCATCGCCTTGGTCAAAAGACAGTTGAGCTGGAAGAAGCTGATCCGGTCGCTCCAGGAAACCGTCCGCACCTCATGCATGGTCATGATCATCGTCACCGGCGCCGTGATCTTTGGGCACTTCCTGGCGGTGACGCAGATCCCCGTCAAGCTGGCCTCTTTGCTGGCAGGCCTGCCCTTGCCCGGATGGACGGTCATGGGACTGATCATCCTCTTCTACCTGCTGGCCGGCTGCTTCGTCGATGCCCTGGGCCTGATCCTGCTGACGATCCCGATCTTTTACCCCGTGGTCATGCAACTGGGATACGATCCGATCTGGTTCGGCGTCATCATCGTGGTCGTCACGCAGATGGGCGTGGTCTCCCCGCCGGTGGGCGTGTGCGTCTACGTCGTCAGCGGCATCGAGCGGGACGTCCCTCTGCAGACGATCTTCCGCGGCGCGTTGCCCTTCCTGGCGGCGCTGGTGCTCGCGGCGATCATCCTGATCGCGTTCCCGCAACTGTGTCTGTTCCTACCCAACCTGATCCGCTAAGCCAACCCTGTCGCCAGAGACGCCCGGAGGCCCAAGAGACAATGGCTGCTCTCGATCCCAAAGACACGACGTTCCAGCGCATTCTGTTCTGCACGGATTTCTCCGAGAACGCGGACTTCGCCTTCTCCTTCGCCGTCGACGCCGCGACGCGCCGGCCGGGCTGCGAACTCTATCTCTTGCACGTCATCCCCGAGACAGAGGCCCAGTTCTGGAAGACATATATTTACGAGGTGGACGACGTCGATAACAAGGCGCGGCACGATGTCGACGAACGGATCGAGACTTATCGCGCCCAACTGCCCGAGAACGTCACGCTCCAGGTGGATATCCGTATCGGCAAGGACGATCAGGAAATTCTGCGTTTCGCCGGCGAGGCGCAGATCGACTTGATCGTAATGGGTCGCCAGGGGCGCAGCGCGCTGCAGAAAGCCCTCTTTGGCAATGTCGCGGGAAAGGTCGTCCGCAAGGCCGAGTGCGCCGTACTGGTCGTGCCGTTGAGTTACCGCCAGAGACGCGCCGGTTCAGAGTGACCGTCCGAGTCCTGCGAAGCCTCACCTCGATTGAGCGAGAACGACCTGCTCACGCTGGGTCATCAATTCGATGATCTCCTCGGCTGTCTCGGCATGCCGAAGTTCCTCGACCCATTTCTCGTCGTGAAGCATGCGACAGAGCCGCGCCAGGAGATGGAGGTGATGGTGGTCGTCCTGGGACGCGGTGAGAAAGAACAGATCGGTGAGCTTGCCGTCCAAGGCGCCGAAGACAATCCCTCGACCAGCTCGAGCGATCGCCAGGACCGAATCGGCCAGGTCGTAGGGCAAAGGTCGGCGCGGGTGCGGGATCGCAATGCCGCCCTCGACCGCCGTCGTACACAACTCCTCGCGCGCCTGCACCGCCTCCAGCAGAGGCTGGTCATCGTAGACCAAACCGGTCTCGGTCGCCAGCGCGACCAATTCCTTCAGAACGCCCGTCTTGCCCCGCGCGTGGAGTTGCGTGGTGATCGCCTCGGGGCGCAACAGCGGCGTGACGATCGGCTCCTCTTCATGAACTTCGCGATGGGCCGTGATGCCCGCATCGACCTCGGCCAGGTGATCGCGATGCATCGTCGCCATGTTCTGTTGAAGCCATTCGGTGATCTCAGCTCGATTGAAGCGAAGCTGCCCCCCCACCTTCTGACACGGGATCTCGCCGCCGGCCGCCATGCGCTCAAGCCGACGCGCATCGGCGCCAAGCATCCGGGCCAGATCCTGCAACGTCAAGTTTCTATAGGGCATGTCCGATCCATTCCATTCTCAGCATCAATTCAACACCCACACTCCTGAACGACAGTCCACCGTCACGTGGACCTGCCAGTATCGCCAATTCCGGTGTTTTTTGCAATACTTATCGAGAATTGACACGATTACCTCGTTCCGTGTTCGATGGACTTGCGGCTTTCACTCTTGCCGCACGGGACCCGGCGTACGATAATACGCACTCCGATGCGAATCTCAGAAGAAGGAGTCCAACACGATGGTCAGCCGCCCAAGCACACGTCGTGACTTCCTAAAAGGCCTAACTGCCGCTGCGGCCCTGGCGCTCCAAAGCCCGGCTGGCCTCGCTCAGCGCAGCCGTCAGAAGAGACCCAACATCGTCCTGATCATGGCCGACGACCTGGGCTATGAGTGCCTGGGCTGCAACGGGAGCACGTCGTACCGGACCCCGGTGCTCGACGAACTGGCCCGCACGGGAATGCGATTCGAGCACTGCTACTCCCAGCCCCTCTGCACGCCGTCGCGGGTCCAGATCATGACGGGCCAGTACAACTTCCGCAACTACAAGGCGTTCGGTATTCTCGATCCGGGCGAAACCACCTTCGCGCATCTGCTCGGCAAGAGTGGGTACGCCACCTGCGTGGTCGGCAAGTGGCAGCTCTATGGCAGTCGGGCCGAGAAGAAGCAGACGCACGGCAAAGGATCGACGCCCCAGCAGGCGGGCTTCGACGAGCACTGTCTCTGGCAGGTCGATCGGCGCCAGGGCCGCTACCGCGATCCCCTCATCGTCGAGAACGGGACCTATCGCGATGACCTTGCGAAGCGATACGGACCCGATGTCTTCTGCGACTACGCGCTGGACTTCCTGGAACGAAAGAAGGACCACCCCTTCCTGCTGTACTTCCCCATGGCGCTGACGCACGACCCGTTCGTTCCCACGCCGGACAGCCCTGAATGGACCAGGCAAAGACACAAGCCCAACAACGAGTACTTCGCCGACATGGTCACCTATATGGACACCATCGTGGGACGCATCGTCGCGAAGCTCGACAAACTGGGTCTGCGCGAAAACACACTGCTGCTCTTCACCGGTGACAACGGGACCCATCGCAGAATCGAGTCGAGAATGGGCGCAACGGTCGTCAAAGGAGGCAAGGGCACGACCACCAACGCCGGCACGCACGTTCCGTTTGTCGCGAACTGGCCCGGGACCATCCCGGCCGGGAAGGTATGCGATGACTTAATCGACTTCACGGATTTCTTGCCCACTTTCACCGAGACGGCCGGCGTCTCGATCCCCAGGAATCTGACGACGGACGGACGCAGCTTCCTGCCCCAATTGTGCGGCCGTCCAGGCAATCCTCGAGAATGGGTCTTCTGTCACTATTTCCGTGATCCGGGCAATCCCGTCCAACGTTTCGCTCGCGACAAGCGGTGGAAGCTCTATCAGACGGGAGCCCTCTTCGATCTCCAGAGTGACCCGCTTGAACAGAGGGCCATTACATCCGACCGAAGCAACACCGGGGCGGCCGCGGCGCGGCGACGTCTGCAAGTCGTCCTTGATTCATTGCGCTAGCACGCTCATAATGGCCCCGTCGAAAGTGTATCGGGCAACCCCAGTCGAAGGACAAAGGAACGCACTGCCATGAAACATCGATCTGTCTCCCGACGTGGTTTTCTCAAAGCCGCCGGATGCCTCGCCGCCGCGTGGACCATTCCGGGCTGCAAGAGCCTGACGGCCGCGGCACCGCAGGCGAAACGTCCCAACGTCATCTTCATTCTCGCCGACGACATGGGCTATGGGGACATCCAGGCGCTGAACCCAGAGTCGAAGATCCCGACGCCTCACCTGAACAAGATCGCCAACGAGGGGATGGTCTTCACCGACGCTCATTCAGGCTCGGCCGTCTGCACCCCCACCCGCTATGGCGTCCTCACCGGCCGCTACTGCTGGCGCAGCCGTCTCAAGCGAGGGGTGCTGTATGGGTATTCGCCCCACCTGATCGATCCGAACCGACTGACCGTCGCGGATGTCATGAAGCGTGCCGGCTACCACACCGCCTGTATCGGCAAGTGGCATCTGGGTATGGACCTGCCCGTTGAGAAAGTCGACGGTAAGGAGACCCTCGACCACACGGTCAAGATCGAGAATGGGCCCAACGCCTACGGCTTCGATTACTTCTTTGGCGTCACCGCGTCGCTCGACATGCCGCCTTACGTATTCATCGAGAACGACCGCATCCCCAAGCCGGTGACGGCCCATTACGAGAAGACCAGCTTCCCCAACTACAGCCGGGGCGGACTCATGGCGGCCGATTTCAGCCACGAAAAGGCGCTGGACCAACTGACACAGAAAGCGGTCGATTACATCGACGCCCGCAGCGAGGACAAACAGCCCTTCTTCCTGTACTTCCCACTGACGGCCCCGCACAAGCCCTGCTTGCCCGCCCAGCGATTCCGGGGGCGAACCAAGTTGGGCGACTACGGCGACTTCGTCACGCAGGTGGACTGGGTCGTGGGTCAGATCGACAAGATCCTCGAATCCAAGGGACTGGCCGACAACACGCTCGTGATCTACACCAGCGACAACGGCTCGTACATGTACCGTCGCAAGCCGAACGAACCGGACCACGTCGACAAACCGTCGGACCAGGGCTTCCATCCGGAGAACCATCAGGCCAATCACATCTGGCGCGGCACGAAGGCGGACGTCTGGGAAGCAGGCCACCATGTCCCCTATCTTGTGCGCTGGCCCGGCGTGGTGCGGCCCAAGACGCGCTGCGACAAGACAATCTGCCTGACCGACCTGACCGCCACCTGCGCCGAACTGACGGGCTTCGAACTGCCCATCGATGCGGCCGAGGACAGCTTCAGCATCCTGCCACTCATGCAGGGCAAAGACTGGACCACCCAACGCGCCCCGGTGATTCACCACTCCGCCAACGGCATGTTCTCCCTGCGCGAGGGCAAATGGAAGATGGTCTTTGGCAATGGCTCCGGCGGGCGCCAGCAGCCGCGGGGCAAACCCTTCCAGAAGCCCTATTTCCTCTTCGACATCGAGAAGGATCCGTCGGAAACGACCAACGTGATCGAGGAGTATCCCCAGGTGGCGCAGCGTCTGACCGAACGCCTGGAAATTATCCGCAGCAGTGGTCGCAGCCGCTCGCTCTGAACCGAATAAAGGAGTCGCTCCCTATGTCGCAATCGACCTGGACTCGCCGTAGTTTCCTCAAGACCCTTGGTCTGGGCGCCGCCGCTTTGGGCCTGCCCGCCTGTACGAGCGTTCCGGACGTCCCGGCCCGAAAGAGCCGCAAGCCGAACATCATTCTGATCATGTCAGACGACATGGGCTTTTCCGACATCGGCTGCTACGGCGGAGAGGTCGAGACGCCCAACCTGGACGGCCTGGCCGCCGGCGGGCTGCGCTTCACGCAGTTTTACAACACCGCCCGGTGCTGCCCCACGCGGGCGGCTCTGATGACGGGTCTCTACCAGCACCAGGCCGGCGTCGGACATATGATGGATGACCGAGGGACATCGGCCTATCGGGGCAATCTGAATCGCAACTGCGTGACCATCCCCGAAGCGCTCAAGCTGGCCGGCTACCGCACCTACATGACGGGCAAGTGGCACGTCACCCGGCACGTCAAGCCGGAAGGGCCCAAGTTCAACTGGCCCCTCCAGCGGGGATTCGAGAAGTTCTACGGCACGATCATCGGCGCGGGCAGTTTCTACGACCCGATGACCCTGTGTCGACAGAACACCTATATCACGCCCGTCAACGACCCCGAGTACCAGCCCGAGACGTACTACTACACCGACGCGATCAGCGACAACGCCGTCGAGTACATCAAGGAACATCAGGACGAGTCGCCCGAGAAGCCGTTCTTCATGTACGTCGCCTACACCGCCGCCCACTGGCCCATGCACGCCCTGGAGAAGGACATCGCTAAGTACAAGGGCAAGTTCGACAAGGGATACGCCCACTATCGAGCCGAGCGCCTCAAGCGGCTCAAGAAGCTGGGGCTGATCGATCCCGATTGGGAGATGAGCAAGCAGGCCGGAAACTGGGAGAAGGTCAAGCACAAGGCGTGGGAGGCGCGCTGCATGGAGGTCTACGCCGCGATGATCGACAACATGGACCAGGGCATCGGTCGCATCGTCGCTGAACTGAAACGGCAAGACGAACTGGACAACACGCTGATCATGTTCCTCCAGGACAACGGTGGGTGCGCCGAGGGCATGGGGCGCGGCGCCAAGACGAACGAGAAATGGGTCAGCGCCATCAAGGACCGTAGCCCGATGGCACCGGACGAACTGCAGCCCACGCTCTGGCCGCCCATGAAGACGCGCGACGGCCGGCCCGTTCGCGGCGGACCCGACGTCACGCCGGGCCCGGATGGCACCTACATCGGCTATGGACGCAACTGGGCCAACGTCTCCAACACGCCCTTCCGCGAGTACAAGCATTGGGTCCATGAGGGCGGCATCGCGACGCCGCTGATCTGCCACTGGCCCAAACGCATCAAGGCCCGCGGCAAACTCCGTCACGACCCGGGCCACCTCATCGATATCATGGCGACCTGCATCGACATCTCCGGCGCCCCGTACCCAACCCACTACAAGGGCCAGGCAATCCAGCCGATGGAGGGCGTCAGTCTGGCGCCAACGTTCGCCGGCAAGTCCTTGGCTGAGCGAACGATCTACTGGGAGCATGAGGGCAACCGGGCCGTCCGCCAGGGCAAGTGGAAGATCGTCTCCAAACATCCGGGCGGCTGGGAACTCTACGATATCGACGCCGATCGGACCGAGCAGAACGACCTGTCCCAGAAGCATCCGGAGAAACTGGAAGAACTCAAGACCCTCTACGAAGCTTGGGCGAAGCGGTGCAACGTGCGCCCCTGGCCTCTGAAAAGGAAATAGCGCATGCCTACAAAGACCAGTCGTCGCCAATTCCTGCGGAATCTCGGCCTGGGCGCCGCGGCGTTGGCCATGCCGGGCTGCAGCCGCGCCATGTCACGCGGCCGGACCACAACACGCAAGCCCAACATCATCGTGATCATGTGTGACGACATGGGTTTCTCCGACATCGGTTGTTACGGCGGGGAAATCGAGACGCCCCACATCGATCGATTGGCCCAGAACGGCCTGCGCTTCACGCAGTTCTACAACACGGGTCGGTGCTGCCCCACCCGCGCCTCGCTGCTGACGGGGCTCTACGCCCACCAGACCGGGATCGGGCACATGAGCGCCGATGACGCTCTTCCGGGCTACCAGGGCTATCTCAACGACCGGTGTGTCACCATCGCCGAAGCGCTCAAGCCGGCGGGCTACCGCACCTTCGTCACGGGCAAGTGGCACGTCGGCGCCAAGGACCGCAATTGGTGGCCCGTACAGCGCGGGTTCGATCGGTTCTACGGCGTCCCGCAAGGTGGCGGATTCTACTTCAAACCCAAGGAAGGTCGCTCCGTCGTGCTGGACAACGACGAGATCCACACCGCCCAAAGCGGCCCCATGCCGCCGGGCTGGTACGCCACCGACGCCTGGAGCGATCATGGCATCGAGTTCATCGAGGAAGCAGTTCAGCGCGACGAGCCGTTCTTCTTCTACCTGGCGCACAACGCACCCCATTGGCCCCTGCAGGCGCTGGAGAGTGACATCGCCCGCTACCGGGGCAAGTACATGAAGGGCTGGGATGCGATTCGCGCCGAGCGGCATGCGCGATTGATCGAGATGGGCATCGTCGAGAAGGACTGGCCCTTGACGCCGCGCGACGCGAAGGCCAAAGCCTGGGACGAACTGGACCAGGTGACCCGGAAGAAGATGGACGAAAAGATGGCGATCTACGCCGCTCAGGTCGACCGTGTCGACCAGAACGTGGGCCGCCTCGTCAAGAAGCTCAAGCAACTGGGCGTCTTCGAGGATACCCTGATCCTCTTCCTGGCCGACAACGGCGGCTGCGCCGAAGGAGGTCCTCAGGGCTTCGACCGCGAGAAAGGAAGGATCGGCACCGCCGAATCCTATTCCAGCTATGGGCTGGCCTGGGCGAACGCGAGCAACACGCCGTTTCGCCGCTACAAGCACTGGGTCCACGAGGGAGGGGTCGCCACGCCGCTCGTCGCCCACTGGCCCCGTGGGATTCGGAGGCGAGGCAAGCTCGTCCACCAACCGGCCCACGTGGTCGACATCATGGCGACCTGTTGCGACCTCGCTGGGGCGGAGTATCCTCGGACATACAAGGGCCGCGCTGTCACACCCCTGGAGGGCAAGAGCTTTCGGCCTCTGCTGGAGGGGAGCGAGGAATCGATTCACGACGCCCTCTTCTGGGAACATGAAGGCAACCGGGCCGTGCGACAAGGCAAGTGGAAGCTGGTCTCAAAGCACGCCGGCCGGTGGGAGCTCTACGACCTGGAAGCTGACCGAACCGAACTGAACGACCTCTCGGTGACGTTCCCGGAGAAGGCTGAGGCATTGAAGAATCTCTATCGAGACTGGGCCAATCGCTGCAACGTCATGCCCTGGTCTCAATTGCAGAAGCATCGCCGTCAACGCAAGAACCAGAAGAAGTGACATCGCGCCGTCAGCGCGCTGTGGGAGAAAGACAATGCACCGACGTGACCTTTTGAAAGGCCTGGGCCTGACCGCTGCGTCGCTGGCCGTACCGGGATGCGGGAACGCGCTAAGCCGCTCGACCAAGAGTGGCGCCGGACGCAAGCCCAACTTCGTCGTCATCTTCTGCGACGACTTGGGCTACGGCGATCTTGGCTGCTTCGGCCATCCGACAATTCGGACGCCCCACCTCGATCGCATGGCGGCCGAGGGCCAGAAATGGACGAACTTCTACGTCGGCGCCTCGGTCTGCACACCCAGCCGGGCCGCCCTGCTGACCGGACGGCTGCCGATCCGCAGCGGGATGTGCAGTGACAGGCGGCGCGTGCTCTTCCCGGATTCGGCCGGTGGATTGCCTCAGAGCGAGATCACGATCGCCCGGGCGCTGAAGCCGCACGGGTATGCAACGGCCGCGGTCGGCAAGTGGCACCTGGGCCATCTCCGCGAGTATCTGCCCACCAGCCATGGGTTCGACTCCTACTTCGGGATTCCCTACAGCAACGACATGGACCGCGTCGCGGGCGAGGGGCGCAAAGCGTTCTGGGAGCCGAAGACCGAGTACTGGAATGTGCCGCTGATGCGCGACGAACAGATCGTCGAGCGGCCCGCCGACCAGGAGACGATTACCAAGCGTTACAGCGAAGAGGCGGTCAAGTTCATCAAAGCCAAGAAAGACGAGCCCTTCTTCCTCTACCTGGCGCACAACTTGCCCCACGTGCCGCTGTTCGCCTCGGACGAGTTCGACGGGACGAGCCGGCGGGGTCTCTACGGGGACGTGATCGAGGAGATCGATCATGGAGTGGGTCTAATCCTCGATACGCTGCGCGACGAGGGGCTGGCCGAGAACACCTTCGTCGTCTTCACGTCCGACAACGGTCCCTGGCTACCATACAACGAGCACGGCGGCTCGGCTGGTCTGTTGCGGGAGGGCAAGGGCTGCACCTTCGAGGGCGGCATGCGCGAGCCGACTATTCTGTGGTGGCCCAGCAAGATCGCCCCGGGCGTCGTCCACGACATGGGCGCGACGATGGATCTTTATACCACGATCATCAAGCTGGCCGGAGGGCAGCCGCCCGCCGACCGCATCGTAGATGGTCTCGACCTGAGTCCCGCCCTGTTCGGGACAGGACCCAGCCCGCGAGACACGATGTTCTACTACCGCGGCACGCAGATCCACGCCGTCCGCAAAGGCGCCTTCAAGGCCCACTTCATTACCAAGTCAGGGTATCGAAGGGACAAGCGGGTCACGCACGACCCGCCCGTGCTCTACAATCTCGAGCACGACCCGTCGGAGAAGTACAACGTCGCCAAGGACCACCCCGACGTCATCGCCGACATCCGCGCCGAGGTCACCCGTCACACCCAGGCCCTGGTCAAGAAGGAAGACCAACTCGCCAAGCGCATCAAGAAGGAATAACGACATTCGTCGTGCGTATCGCGTATTGCGTGACATCCTACAAATTGAATCACAGCGGTGGCATTTTGTCATCCTGAACGAAGTGAAGGATCTGGCCCGGGATCTTGGCAGACGTCTTGTTCGTAGCCCAGATCCCATTCGACTTCGCTCAGGGCAGGCTCTTCGCCTGCGGCTCAGGATGACAATCCAAGGGAACTCAAAACTCCGCGCCAGCGTTCTCCCACCACAACCGCGGATAGTCCTGCCCCTCCAGAATCCACCAGATATCCTCCGTCCCGTTCTCCACCTCTCCCACAAAGTCCCACCCCGCCTCCAGAAACGTCGAAGCCGTTTGTATTTCCGCCGATGTTAGCCCCTTTCCAGCGGCGCTCACGCTCTGGCCGCTGGTCTCAATGCCCCAAAAGCACGCATCCACGGTACCCGCTCTTTCGACGTCATTAGCACCAAGGAAGCCACCGATTTCTTCTTCACCACTAACTACCCCGGAAGAGAAGCAGCGTCGAAGCGATCCCCATCTATTGGAACCGACCAATCCTCCGACGGAAGATTCGCCTTCGACGACAGCCGTTGAGTAGCAGTCCAACGTAGTGCTTCCGCAAACCCACATGCAGTTGTAGGTGCCGGTCGTTCCGAGCAAGCCGCCGACACCACGAGAACCGGCGACATGACCTGCCGAACAGCTTTCTGTCACCAAGCCCTTCTTGTTCCATCCCAGCAGTCCACCAACGAAGGAGTGGCCGCCAACATAGACGTCAGCTGAGCAGCGTGCCACGGCACCGCCGAAATTACCTCCCGCCAAACCCCCAACGAAGTATGTTCCGATCACATGCGTGTTCGAATTGGAATCGCTTACCGCAACGTAATCGACAGACATATCGACGTCATAACTGCCAATCTGCCCTACAAGACCGCCAATGTAGGTGTTCCCCGAGACAACCCCACCGTCGACGGCGCAATTGTCGACCGTGCCCTCTACGAGCCATCCCACCAGAGTTCCGACACTCCGCGCCGTCGGCACGTCGATATTCGGATCCACCAGTCGCACGTTCCTGATCTCGGCGTTGGGATCAGCGACAGCCCCAAACAGACCGACGCTTGTGAAACCACCGGATGGAAAGCTGTCTTTGCGTTCATAGCTCAAGTTCAGGATCGTGTAATCATTGCCCTCGAAGACCCCGGTAAAAGGGATCCCCTGAAAATCCCGATCGTTGGGGTCGAGGTCCGGAGCAATGATGTTGAATGCGGGTCTACCTTCCTTGCCGTCGAATTGAGCCAGGTCGATGTCGGCGGTGAGTTTGAAGTGTTTGTCCCAGTCGTTGGGGTCGGCGCCGATGGCGTTCATTTGTTCGGCTGTGGCGATCTGGTAGGGATGGTCCGGCTCGCCTGTTCCGCCGGCGTACTTACGGCCGGCGACGGCGTCGAGGGTCAGAATGAAGAAGTCGGCGCTGTTGGGCGGCGGGATGGTTTCGCCGGTGAGGTGGACGACGTCATCCTCGAAGGTCAGTCGCAGCCGAACGGTGGTCTCGTTGGCCGCCTGGCCCGTGAATTCGATTGCCGCGTCGTCGACGAAGGTCCCGGTCAGGCCTGTCAAGTTGAACGCGTCGTTCGGATCGAGGGTTCTGATCGGTTCGGTCTCATCGACGGCGTTGGCGTCGACGTAGGTGAACGAGGCGATGCCGGCATTGGGATCGGCCTCCAGGATGAACTGGCCCGCGACGGCGTAGGTCCAGTGGACACCCGCGAAGCCGCCGCTCTGCAGGACCGTGCTCTGCTCGGGCTCGAACACGTAGCGATTCGCCCAGACACCCGCTTCGGCATCGTTCGGGGCAGTCTCCTGGCCCAAAGCACAGACGGCACACAGATGCACCACCAGCAAAACAAACACTATCGTAAGAATCCTTCGCCAACTCGCTTCCATCGTTACTTCTCCTCCTCGGGCTCGCGCCCCATCCGGTTCCAATCCACCTCTTGAGTATAGCAGATGGCGTCCCCTTGGGTCAAGCGACGCGGCGATCGATTGCCTGTCTCGTAGGGCGAGCGTCCCCGCTCGCCTTCGGTCCACGGGCTGTGGCGTAGGATCTCCGGCACTTGCTCGTTCCGGGAATAGGCCAGCGGGGACGCTCGCCTTACTGGGCTGCCCCGCCACCATCACATCCGTTCGGGAGGCCGGGAGAGGTGCGGCTTGCAAATCGGTCGGGGGGCGACTATGATGGCCCGGATGTCTAAGAAGGAGAAAAAGGGTTTCAGTAATCCCGCGGCGGCCAACAAGAAGGCGTACCGCGATTTTACGCTGGTCGAGAAGTTCGAGGCGGGGCTCGAATTGCGCGGCAGCGAGGTCAAGTCGCTGCGCAGCTCGGCCGCGGACCTGAGTGGCTCGTACGCCCGTCTGGAAAAGGGCGAATGCTGGCTCGTCGGCGCGAAGGTCGCCCCCTACGCGATGGCCCGCGACGGGGGGCACGACCCGACCCGCAAGCGCAAGCTCTTGCTCCACAAGGCCGAGCTGCACCGGATCTCGACGAAGCTCGAACAGCGGGGCTTCACGCTGGTCCCCCTGCGGCTGTACTTCAACAGTCGGGGCCTGGCGAAGGTCGAACTGGCGCTGGCGCAGGGCAAGCGCCAGTACGACAAGCGAAAGACGATCACCGAACGCAGCCAGAAGCGCGATCTGGCGCGCGATATGAAGAAATACAGCAGACGATAACGAACAATCGCACGTATTCGTAGGGGCGGGCCCCTGTGCCTGCCCGGTAGCCGAATGGTTACGGCTCGGGTCATCGCAGCCCGGGCAACCACAGGGGGTTGCCCCTACCAAAAACTGAAAGAAGGATGGATCGCAATGGCGGACGAAGAGAAGAAACTCATTATCGACGAAGATTGGAAGCAGCAGGCCCAGAAAGAGAAGGAAGTCCTCAAGGCCAAGGAAGAGGCCGAGAAGCAGGAACAGACCGCTGAGGGTGACGCGGAAGGCCGTCCCGGCCCGCTGCCCCAGGGTGATTTGGCCGGTCTGATCAACATGCTCACCACCCAGGCGCTGTTTGCCATGGGCGTGCTGCAGGTCAAGGGTCAGGAAGGTCGGGCGCCGGATATGGACATGGCGCGCTACAACATCGACATGCTGGAAGTACTCGAAGAGAAGACCAAGGGCAACCTCACCGACCAGGAAGCGGCGGCCCTGAAGAACACGCTCAGCGAGTTGCGCATGGGCTACGTCCAGATCGCCAGCCAGGGCCCGCCCCAGCCTGAGCAGAGCGCCTGACGAAATCGGAGGTTGATGCATTGGGCAATATCCTCGACAAGATCGTGGCCGACAAGCGTGACGAAGTGCAGCAGCGCCGGGCCGAGACGTCTCTGGAGCAGCTCAAGGAGCGCGTCGCCGGCATGGCGAAGTGCCGCAACTTCTACAAGGCGATCACCAAGTCGAACCCGCGCGGGCTCAACGTGATCGCCGAGGTTAAGAAGGCGTCCCCGTCGGCCGGTCTGATCCGCCCCGACTTCGACCCGGTCACGATCGCCCAGACGTACGAGCGGTGCGGCGCCGATGCGATCAGCGTACTGACCGACGAGAAGTACTTCCAGGGCAAGCTTGAATACGTCGAGCAGGTCAAGCAAGCGGTCGGCGTACCCGTCCTCCGCAAGGACTTCATCATCGACCTCTGGCAGATCTACGAAGCCCGGGCGGCCGGGGCCGATGCGATCCTGCTGATTGCCGACGCCCTTCCACCGGGCGCCCTGATGGACCTGATGATCGCCGCGACCGAACTGACCCTGACCGTCCTGCTCGAGGTCCACCAGGCCGACGTGCTGATGGGCATCCGCAGCCTAATCGGCTTCCCCGAGAAGGGCTACAGCGTGCTCGGGATCAACAACCGCGACCTGACGACAATGACCGTCGACATCAATACGACAGGCCGGCTCAAGGACCTGCTCGACGAGGATGTCCCCATCGTCGCCGAGAGCGGCATCAAGACGCGGGGCGACGTCGAGAAGCTGATCGGCATCGGCGCCCAGGCCGTCCTGATCGGCCAGACCCTGTGCGAGCATCCCGACATCGAAGAGAAATTCGCCGAGCTGTTCGGCTGACGCTTTCTAACCGCCTGATGCGAGAAGAACGAAACGCCATGAATATCCTCCTCCTACTGCTCCTGGGCCTGGCGGCCGGGGTCCTCAGCGGCCTGCTCGGCATCGGCGGCGGCATTCTGATCGTCCCGGCCCTGATCTTCCTCGTCGGCCTGCCTCAGCACACGGCCCAGGGAACCACGCTGGCGTTGATGGTTCCGCCCATCGGCCTGCTTGCCGCCTGGACCTACTACAAACAGGGCTGCGTCGACATCAAGGTCGCCGCGCTGATCTGCCTGGGCTTCTTCTTCGGCGGTCTGATCGGGGCCAAATTCGCCACCGCCATCAACGCCACGCTCCTGAAGAAGCTCTTCGGCATCGCCCTGCTTGTCACTGCGATGAAGATGATCCTGAGCAAATAGGGCCAGCGTGCTCAAAAAGACTCATCCCGGTTCGTCCTCGCGCCAAGCTCCCGGGCGATTGCCATGCGAGCCGCTTTGGCCAAGCCGAACGCCCTTTCCCCTTCCTCGCGACTGATAACATCCCAGTCCCCCGAATACCGAGTTTCCACCGCATAACGATTCAGGACGGCAAGCCCCGTCTCAGGTAGCCTGGGTCTGCTTTCGGCGGGAATCCGATGGTACAATTCGAGGAGATCGTGACTTCTGGGCACTGGCAGAGACCAACTGATCAGCAGAGCCTTGAGATACTTCTCTACGCACTGCTGACTGTGGAAGCAGATGGTGCTGAGCGGACAGTCCTCCTCCATGGCCAGAACGAATTCGGCGTTTCGGTAGTCTTCGTCCGCTTTGGCCGTCCACTGCCGAATCAAATGGAGTAGTTCAGGCCGCATTATATACGACTTTGCCCTCACGCACTGCTGGATACAGAATGTGGCCCACCACATCCCGATACTTCTCGAATTCGTCCGGGGTAACCACAATCAGGTCGAGAGGAAAGGTCCGGTCGGACAGGGCCAAATCGATCTGCACGGCCTGTTCACGCTTGGAACCCTCGACATCCATCACAATCAGTAGATCCACATCGCTGTCCCGATCGGCCGTACCCCGGGCATGCGACCCGAATAGAATGATCTTGGCCGGATGAAACTGCTCCACGATCCGCTTCACCGCTTCGTCGACAACTGTCATAGAGCCTCCAATCCGAAGATCGCTACTACGGCTTCCAACACAGGGCCCCAGCACACTCGCGCTTGACACATTGTATAGCCAAGCCCTCGCAAAGAGCAAGCATCCTGACATAGGGTCTGCCCTGTTCGCATGCTTCAGTCCAGGGGGTCTCCATAGATTCTTGTCCCTCAGCGTTTCTTCTGTCCCTTCTGAATCTTGGCCCAGGTGTCACGGAGTCCGACGGTGCGGTTCATCACCGGTTTCTCGGCGCTGCTGTCGCGATCGACGCAGAAGTACCCGAGCCGCTCGAACTGGAATCGATCCAGCGGCTTGGCTTCGCACAGCGAGGGCTCGACGAAGCAATTCGTCCTGACCTCGAGCGAGTTCGGGTTCAGATTCACGGTGAAGTCCTGGCCCTCCTCGACGTCGTCGGGGTTCTCCTTGGTGAACAGGTTGTCGTAGAGCCGCACTTCGGCCTGGGCGGCGTGCTGGGCCGAGACCCAGTGCAGCGTCGCCTTGACGCGGCGTCCGTCGGGCGCGTCCCCACCCCGCGTAGCCGGATCGTACGTACAGTGCAATTCGACGATCTCGCCGTTGTCGTCTTTGACGACATCGGTACATGTCACGAAGTAAGCATAGCGCAGCCGCACCTCGCGGCCCGGCGCCAGTCGGAAGAACTTCCGGGGCGGGTCCTCCATGAAGTCGTCCCGTTCGATGTACAGCTCACGCGAGAACGGCACCTTCCGCGTGCCGGCCGACGGATCCTCCGGATTGTTAATCGCGTCCAGCTCTTCGCTCTGGCCCTCGGGATAGTTGTCGATGATGACCTTGATCGGATTCAGCACCGCCATCACGCGGGGCGACGTCTTGTTCAGATCCTCACGCAGGCAATGCTCCAGCAGTGCGATATCGACGGTGCTGTTGAACTTGTTGACGCCGATCCGCTGGCAGAAGTTGCGAATCGCCGCGGGCGAGAAGCCGCGCCGCCGCAGGCCGGAAATGGTGGGCATCCGCGGATCGTCCCAGCCGCTGACGAGCCCGTCCTGGACCAGCTTGAGCAGCTTCCGCTTGCTCATCACGGTATACGTCAGGTTCAGCCGGGCGAACTCGATTTGCTGGGGATGGTAGGCGCCCAACTCGTCCAGGAACCAGTCGTAGAGCGGGCGATGGTTCTCAAACTCCAGCGTGCAGATCGAGTGCGTGATCTCCTCGACGGAATCCTCGAGCCCGTGGGCCCAGTCGTACATCGGATAGATGCACCACTTGTCGCCCGTACGATGGTGCTCGGCGTGGACGATGCGGTACATCACCGGGTCGCGCATGTTCAAGTTGGCATGGGCCGTGTCGATCTTGGCCCGCAGGGTGCGGGAACCGTCGGGGAACTCGCCCTTGCGCATCCGCTCGAACAGGTCGAGATTCTCCTCGACCGAGCGGTCACGATAGGGGCTGTCCTTGCCCGGCTCGGTGAGCGTGCCGCGGTACTCGCGGGTCTGCTCAGCGGTCAGGTCGCAGACGTACGCCTTGCCCTGCTCGATCAACTGGACGGCGTACTCGTACATTTTGTCGAAGTAGTCCGAGCCGAAATAGAGGTGCTCGCCCCAGTCCCACCCCAACCAGCGAACGTCCTCGGTGATCGAATCGACGTACTCCTGCTCCTCCTTGGCGGGGTTGGTGTCGTCGAAACGCAGATGGCAACGTCCGCCGAACTCGGCCGCGATCCCGAAGTTCAGGCAGATGCTCTTGGCATGCCCGATGTGGAGATATCCGTTCGGCTCCGGCGGAAAACGCGTGACCACGCGGCCGCCCCACTTGTCCGTCTGCAAATCATCGGCGACGATCTGCCGGACGAAATCCAGCTTCCGCTCCTCGCCCGCACCATCGTTGGCATCCGATCCGTTGCCCGCTGTGTTCTTGTCGTTTTCCATAGTTCCCGTCACTCAGTTGTCCTTGAGGTATCGTACGTCTGCGGCGCGAGAGCGCCCTGCCGGTTCGTTTCGCTGGGGATTCGAGGCTGAACCGCCGCCGATCTTACACGCAGAAGTGCGGATGTGTCCATTCAATAGTGCGTCAGATGCGACAGGAGTGTCTTGGGTGAGTGACATACAACCAGATTCTATTTTGTCACCCCTGCGGAGGCAGGGGTCCAGACAGCATTCGACACGTTCCTGGATTCCTGCCTGCGCAGGAATGACAGAGTCAGTCTCCCGTGGGACGATTCGCCGACCGGATTCAGTCTGCAGGAATTGGCTTCGTTTGGCTTCGTTTTCCATCGCGACCCTCGTTTTGGGGCCTGAAAACGGCGAAATTGGGTTTGTTTTGCCAAATTCAATCCTGGGATTCGGGCCCGCTTTCGGGGTTGCTCGGCCCGCCCATCTGGCGGACCAGGCGCAGTCTCTGCAGTTCCAGCAGGCTGCGATACAGGCTGCTCTCGATCCGTCGTTCGTACATGAGCAGCCGATCCAGGACGCGATGGTTGGCGAAATCGCGAGCCGCCATGCACCCGAGCGTCAGATCGCCGTTCTCATCCGTCGATTCAGCCCCGGCCTGCCCCACGATCTTGGGCATCATCGATTCGAACCGCTTGGACAGGGCGCTGCGGTGGGCCCCGGTGATCAACGTGTCGATCGTCTCGTTCTGCATCCGCCCGACCCGCTCGAGCCGCCAGGACAGGCTCACCACCCGCTCGGCCAGCGCCGATTCGATCGACCCGACCGGCGCCAGCTCGCCCAGCATCCGCTCGCGGTGCCGATCGAACGCCGCCTGGTCCTCCGAGCAAATCACATCCGGGCCGCCCGTCAGACCATGCTTGACCGCATTGCGACAAGCAATCGCCTTTCCCGCCCCCGTCCGGGGCCCCGTCGACTTCAGAGCATTCGCCCGATTCGCCAAAACCTGAGCCTCACTCGCCATCTCGCTTCCCCTTTCATTGGATTGACCAAGGGCCTTTTATTATGTCTACATACAAATACAATACGCATGTTATAGTTGTATACATTAGTAACTAAATCGCGGTTTGTCAAACATATTCTCGAAGAAACTCCCCGAAGGAAATCGAGATCAGCTCCCGGCTCACTAGCCCCACCCGAAACCCAGAAACTCCAGATTCCTGCGATGCTTCTGGAAAGGCACTGAGAATGGCGTCCATATCGCCCCCTCTCGATCCGCTAGCGAAGATGGCGGGTAGCAGTCTGGAGGCATGAGCTGCGCGGTAGGGCGAACTCCACCGTATGCGGTTCGTCGTTTCATTCGGTGGTCAGGAGGTCTTCTTCCTGACCTTCTTCTCGACGATCTTCTTCAGGGGGAT
>JANQFY010000002.1 GCA_028277585.1 Sedimentisphaerales bacterium | reverse complement strand
CTCCAGGCCCGCCTCGGCGAACGCCTGGCCGATCATCGCCATGGTCTTGGCGCAGCCCAGGTAGTGGTAGGCGGCGTTGGAGGCGCCTCGTTTGAGCGTCGCGGCCTCGTCAGCCGTCAACGCGCCGGCTTCGGCCTTCTTCAGTTCCGCGGCCAACTGCTCGGCGGTCAGCTCCCCCCTCTCGCCCTGCTTCTTCAACTGCCGGACACGGTGATTGTAAACATCGCGTTTCTTCATAATCCGATCGAGCGGCATCTCCCAGAACCGCGCCGTCCGCACGGCCCGGACATTGCCCTGGAACTCAGGCAGCGCCGCCGGCGCCGCCATTGCCTCGCGAAACGTGCCATGAATTGTTCGGTAGCGTTTTTCCAGATTGTCGAGGGGGCCGCTCACCCCGATCACGCCGATGACGAACGGCATCTCCGGCGTCTTGAGGTCCTTGCGCACGTCGCGAATGAACATCGCCAGCCACTCACTGTAGTTGTCGTAGCCACCCTCCTGGCCCCGACGCGGATAGACCGCGCTGTTGATCATATCGTTCCAGCCCTGGAACCAGACGAAACCGGCAATCTCATAGCCTTGCCGCTCATCGTACGCGGGGCACACCCGCTTGATGTCACTCAAAACGTACTTCACATGGTCCATCATCAAGCGATAGTAGAGACCGCTCTTTTCTCTTCGCGTCGCTCGCTCGGCTTCCAGGTCGTCCCCGCGCTGCTTGATCCGCGCGACCTCTGTCTCGTTGAGTTCGTAGGGCCCGGCCGAGGGTGGACGGAAATCCTGATACAGCGACTTCCCACCCCAGGCGGTCTTGATGATCAGGATCGGCTCGGCCAGCGCCTTCTGCATCGTGATCCCGAACGTCAACTCCGGCCCGATCTTATCGCCCGGCTGCGTCGGGTTCTTCCGCCCTCCGTAGCCGGCCGTCAATTGTCCGAAGCCATGGCCGGCCGGATCGCCCGATTCGTGCGCCTGGTAGTATGAGATCCAGGTGTTCTCCACCATCCGCGGCTTGCCATCGCTGTCCACCATCTCCTCGAACAGCGCCGCCGTCTTCGGATCGTCGCCGATATAGTCGAACGTCGAGATCCTGGCCGCCCCGACCATGTTCGACTGACCCGCCAGAATAAACACCTTGAGCGGCTTGCCCACGACCGAATCAGCCGAGCCCAACACAGAAATACAGAGCACTGCGACGAAAACGGACAACCGTCGACCCCAGTTACTACCAAGCATACCCGAACACCTCTAGGAAAGATGGTAATGACAACGACCCGCTGCCATTGTACCGAATCCCCTGCGACCCAACAGCAAATATCCAGCCTCGAAAGCTTCGCGCCCATGACGGGTGCCGGGCAGCACTTTGGCAGTCGCTTTTACTCCCCGCACGGGTCCAAGCCCCGAACCAAAGGGACAAGACACTTGACTGCGAGGTGCGAGAGGGCGATTATGGAGATGCCAGACTCGGACAGGAAGTCAGATGGATCGCATTGTGGATGTACGAATGCGAAAGTCAGAGGCCGCCAAGAGACGTCGAAACCCGCGCCCGGAAGCGCTGTGCACCCGGGCGGAAGTGTCCATGCGGCAACCGATAGACGTAGCCACGGGTTGTGTCACCGCGGCGTTCAGTCCAGCGTTGTTGCGGTCCACACCGCTGGGATCGTGCATTGCCGTCGTTCTTCTCGACCCCGTCCGCGCGATCGGTGCGATGGCCCATGTCATGCTTCCGGGACCGGCCCCCGCTCACGCCCGCGGTCCCGACCTCACGCGCCATGCGCCCGACGCCATCGACCGGATGATCGCGAGAATGCGGGCGCTGGGCTCTTCGCCGGACCGCCTGCGCGCAGCGTTCATTGGGGGGGCCAATGTCCTGCGGCGCCCCGACGATAGCATCGCCTCGGCCAATGTCGAATCGGTCAATCGTCGGATGCAGCGACACCATGTTCGGATCGTTGCTCATGATCTGGGCGGCTGCCTGCGGCGGCGTGCCATTCTGGATCTGGGACACGGATCCATCCTGTCCGCGTGCGGCGACAGCGGACCAACGCTCCTGTGGTGCGCCGCGGAGACGCGCGATGTTCCCCATCACGGGCTGCGGTGTGGCAAGACACTGCATAGTCACGAATTCGATCCAGGCGAGACCACAGGATATCGAGGTGATCCATGAACGAACGTTCCGGTTCTTCAGATGATTGGGACGCGTTGCACGCCAGTGAACAGCAACTGCGAGCGGCCAACCAACAACTCCAGGCCAGCGAGCAGCAGCTCCGCGCCCACGAGCAACAACTGCGTGCGGCCAATCAGCAACTGCGCGCCACCAACGAACAGCTCCAGGCGAGCGAAGAGAAATTCCGAGCCATATTTGAGCAGGCGGCCGTGGGGATGGCGCAGGTCGAATCCAGGACCGGTGATTGCGTACGCATCAATCAACGGTATGCCGATATCGTTGGCTATACCAGAGAAGAGATGGAGCGGCTCACCTTTCAACAGATCACGCATCCCGATGACCTGCAGGCAGAGTTGGACTACATGCAGCGCTTGCGCACGGGTGAGATTCGAAACTTCTCGATGGAGAAGCGTTATTGCCACAAAGACGGCTCGATTGTCTGGGTGAATCTGACCGTTTCACCGATGTGGGGGCCGGGGCAAGAGCCGGACTATCACATTGCCGTGGTCGAGAACATCACTGACCGAAAACGCGCCGAGGAAGCGCTGGGTGAAAGTGAAGGCAAGCTGCGCGAGGCCCGCCAGATGGCCCATCTGGGTTACTGGTACTGGGACGTCAGAACCGGTGACGTCGAATGGTCCGAGGAAGTATACAGAATCTTCCACCGCGATCCGAAGGAGTTCACGCCGCAAATCGACTCGATCATGGCGCTGTCACCCTGGCCCGAGGACAATCAGCGTCACACCGAGTTGATACAGAAAGCCATGGAGAGTCACGAGCAAGGCGCCTACGAGCAACGGTTCCTTCGTCCCGACGGCAGTACGGGCCACTACTACTCGACTTTTGAGGGTCTCTACGACGGTGAAGACCATCTGATCGCCATCAAAGGAACCGTGCAGGATACTACCGACCGCAAGCGAGCCGAGGAAGCGGCCGTTAGCCTATCCAAGTTTCCTTCCGAGAATCCGAGCCCGGTCCTGCGCATCGGCGCCGACGGGGCGGTCGTTTATCACAATGCGGCCAGTTCATGCCTCGTGCAAACGTGGGGGTGCTCCGTTGGCTCGTTCTTGCCGACCTCAAAGAAGGCCGTTGTTGACGCCGTCCTGGCGACCGGAGAACCCAGAGAGATCGAGGAGGAAGTGAACGGCCGTGTTCTCGCGCTGACCTTCGCTCCGGTCAGAGACATGGGGTATGTGAACATCTATGGGTTGGACATCACGGAGCGCAAGCGAGCCGAAGAGGCCTCGACCGAGCGGGTCCAGCAAATGAACGTACTCAACGACCTGATCAGACGGGCGAGCAGCAGTCTATCGCTCGATCAGGTGGCGCAATCGGCCCTGGATGGGATCTGCGGACTCATGAATGCGGATTTGTCGATGCTCTTCACGCGGGACGGGGATCGGTTGCTCCTTCGCGCTGAGCAAGGAAGAATTCCCGAAGGACGCGGCGTGGTCGCGCCCGTGCATCAAGTGGGTCAGTGCCTGTGCGGCGCGGCGGTCAGCGAGAAGCGGGCCATTTACTCGCGGGATATCCGCAAGGACCCTCGATGTACCTGGCGCGAATGCAAGGAGGCCGGCCTGGTGTCGCTGGCGGCCTTGCCGCTGCGCACGGGGGAAGGAATCGTTGGGGTCTTGGCTGTCGGTTCGATTGTCGAGTGTGACTTCGGCCAACGGGCGACGTTTCTGGAAGCCATGTCGCATGGCATTGCCGTCGGCGTACAGAATGCGTTCTTGTACGAACAGCTCAAGGACCGCGCCACGAAGCTGGAACGGGAGATTGCCGAACGCGTCCGAGCGGAGGAAGCACTCCTCGTCCACCAGGGACGCCTTCGGTCGTTGGCTTCGGAGTTGTCGTTGGCGGAGGAGCGGGAGCGGCGCCGCATTGCGGCCGGCCTTCACGATCATGCTTGCCAGACCCTCGCCCTGTCCAAGATGAGAATCCAGGAGTTGGGGGACCTGCTGGCCCCCGAGCAGTTGGATGAAGTCATTGGCATTTGCGGCACGCTCGACGAGACCATTGGCAATGTGCGCGATTTGATCTTCGACCTGAGTTCGCCCACGTTGTACAAGTTCGGTCTTGAGGCGGCTCTGGAGGAATTGCTGGAGGACAAGCTGCAGACGGAACATGGCATCCATTGCACGTTCTGCGATGATGGCGCAGCCAAGCCACTGGCCGAGGATGTGCGTATTCTGCTCTTCCAGTCGGTCCGCGAACTCTTGATCAATATCGTCAAGCATGCCCAGGCTCAAGAGGTGAGCCTCGACATCGTACGCCATGACGATTCGGTCAGGATAACGATCCGGGACGATGGTGTTGGCTTCGACGTAGATGAGGTGCTGTCGACCTCGTCTCGGAGCCGCGGTTTCGGCCTCTTCAACGTAGCAGAACGTTTGGATTACATCGGCGGGTCCCTCGATATGCGCTCGCAACTCGGACAGGGAAGCCGGTTCACACTCGTAGCCCGTTTATGCGCGGACGAAAGAGGCTGCTCCGACATCCCGCGCCCCTCCCAAACGACCTGATACGATGACCCGGAACCGGCCTGAAGGGGGCGCATTCCTGGGGCGCACACGACATGCACAGATCTCGGCCTGTCACTTCGCAGTCGCCTGCCGGCAGCACCTCTTGGAAGCTCACACAGGGGTCTTCGGCAGAACGAAGCCAATTCCCCGGGGTCAGGTGAGATGATATAATAGCACTATCTTGCTATTTGATCAGGTGGTGTTATGGCTAGTGCGATGCGATTGACCCAACTCTTGACGCGGGAGAAGTTCGAGCGGATCGAGGGGACCTTCCGCGAGCACTTCCATCTGGGTCTGGAGACGGCGGACACCGAGGGCCGCACAGAGAAGGCGCTGTGCAGCAGTGATTGCCGCCCCCGCTTCTGCGCAGCCGTTCAGCGCGATCCGGAGGGCAAGCGGCGATGCCGGGCCGAGCGGCGGCGGGCGGTCGAGATCGCGGCCGAGACGGGCCAGTCGTTCATCACGATCTGTCACGCCGGGATCGTCCTGGTGTGTGTGCCCGTGATGGACACGGACCGCGTGCACGGCGGGATGTTCTTCGGCAAATGCCTGTGGGAGCGGCCCACGGAGATCTTCACGCGGGACGTCGAGGCGCGGCTCGAGGGCTTGAAGAAGATCCCCGACCGAATTGTGCGGACGCTCTCCGAGCTACCCATCGTGCGGGGCCAGCAGATTCACGTAGCCGCGGAGTTCCTCTTCGACCTGCTGTACGAGGTCGGTCGGTTCGACGCCCGGGTGATTCGCTGGCGGCGCCAGCGGTCGATGCAGCAATCCAAGATCGGCGAGTTCATTCAAGAGAAGAAGAAACTCGGGGCGGCGTGGCAGTATCCACTGGAGAGCGAGCGGGCGTTGCTGCAAAAGGTCAAGATAGGCGACCGGACCGGGGCCAAGGAGATCCTCAACTCGATCCTCGGGACAATCCTGTTCAAGGACATCGGTGACCTGGGCATCCTCAAGGCGCGCCTGCTGGAGTTGCTCAGCGTCCTGAGCCGGGCCGCGGTCGAGGGCGGCGTCGATATCAATACCATGCTCGAGAAGAACCTCACCTTCGTCAACAAGGTCATCGGCATCGACAGCCAGGAGGATCTGTGCGCCTGGATCAGCACGGCGCTGAACGAGTTCATCGAACTGGTGTACGCGTCGCAGGACGGGCGCAAGGTCAGTCAGATCCGCCCGGCGATCAACTACATCGACGCCAACTACGACAAGACCCTCACGCTGGCCGAGATCGCCCGCGCCTCGCACCTGAGTGCGTCGCGTCTGGCGCACGTATTCAAGGAACAGATGGGGATCACGGTCATCGACTACGTGACCAGCGTGCGAATCGAGCGGGCCAAGCACCTGTTGCTCGCGACCGATCAGAGCTGCACGGAGATCTGTTTCGAGGTGGGCTACAACAACCAGAGCTACTTCACGCGGACGTTCAAGGCGCTGGTCGGCATGACGCCGCGGCAGTTCAAGAACCGGAACCAGCGCTCGGGATTGCCCAGCGAGGGCCGGCGGCGTGCTCGGTCAACCGCTGGCTGAGGCATCGACCTTTCGCTCAGCCGGCAGGGTGAAGTGGAACGTACTGCCGACACCCACTTCAGATTCGAGCCAGACGCGTCCGCCGTACAGGTCGACGATCTTCTTGACCACAGCCAGGCCCAGCCCCGTGCTGTCACACCGATCGGAATCGGAGAGCGTCTGGAACATCTTGAAGATGCGTCCGAAGTGCTTGGCCTCGATGCCGGAGCCATTGTCAGCGATGGCGAACTCCCAGCCATCCTCATGGGGAGCGGCGCTGACCGTGACATGCCCCTCGCGTTTGTCGATGTACTTGACGGCGTTGCTGATGAGATTCTGAAAGACCTGCGTCAGGCGCACTCTCTCGCCAGGCACAGTGGGTAGTTGGCCCTCAATGCGCAGTGCGATGTGTTCCGGCGGCGCGACCTGCTCGAAGATCTCTCCGACCAGAGCGTGGGTGTCCAGCATCTCGATGTCTTGCTCACCATGGCCGATCTCCGAATAGCGCAGAATGCCGTTGATAAGATCGGTCATGCGCGCGACCCGGCTGCGCAGCAGCTCGAGGCTCTCGCGCCCCCGCTCATCAATCTGTTCCGCATAATCCTGGGCGAGCCAGTCGGCGACGATGCTGATCCCGCGCAAGGGCGCCTTCAGATCGTGAGCGGTGACATGCGCGAACTCGGCCAGTTCCTTATTGGAGCGTTCCAGCTCGTGAACGGTCGTCTCCAGATCTCCGTTGAGCTTCTCGAGCATCACCTGGGACTTCTTTCGCTCGGTGATGTCTCGAACGATCGCCCACATCCCGATGGGCTGCCCCGTGCGGTCCTTCTTCAGGTAGGCGCGCAGCTCAATGGGGAACACGGTCCCATCTTTGTGAATGTACTCCTTTTCATAGAGCTCGGAATAACCCCGAGTGAGAACCTGTTCGCGGATGATCTTCGCCTCGGGTTCGTGCCACTTTGGAGGCGTGATCTCGTCATAGGTCACCCGACACAATTCCTCGGCGCTGTAACCTGTCATCTCCTGGTACGCCGTGTTGCACTCGAGGATCGCCCCAGTCATGTCGGTGGCGACGCAGCCGTCGCGGCTGGATTCGTGAAGCTCGCGATACTTCGCCTCTGAGTCGAGCAATTCGTCCTTAGCACGCTTCCGCGCCGTGACGTCACGGGCGATGCCAAGCACCAGGACCTGCCCCTGGAGACGGACCGGGTGCGTACGGACTTCAATGGTCAACTGTGAGCCGTCGCGGCAATTCAGTGTGAACTCATCGGGGCCGGTGGGCCTGCCCACCGCGTTCTTGACCAGGGCCGAGGCCGCTTTGGGGATCTGGCTCTTGGGCAGGAGATTCAGCGTCAAGAAACTCCTGCCCAGAAGTTCCTCGCGTGAGCATCCCACCATTTTCTCGGCCGCCCGGTTGCCATCGATAAAACGTCCTCTCAAATCACAGAGGTAGTAGGCGTCCGGAGCGCATTCATAAATGACTCTGAATCGTTCTTCCGAGCACCGGAGTTGCTCCTGCGCCTCTTTGAGTTCGGCAACATCCTGGCCGACGGCCTCAAACGTCACAACGGTAAGATCACTCAAGCCGTTCTGCAATCCCGGCAACGGTCGCACGTGGGCCCGGGTCCGGATCTCGGAGCCGGCGGATGAGCGCAACGACAAACGAATCGGTTCCGGGTCGATCCCGGTCCGAGCCAGTTCGTGCAGACAGGCGCTAAGTCGTGGGAGACTCTCCCGGGGGTCGACAAGCCAGTGACTGGGTATCTTCCGGTGGAGGTAGTGTTCCGTCGCGATGCCCAGGACCCGTACCAATGCCGCGTTGGCGCAGCGGATGCGCATGTCCGGCGTCAAGAGCAGGACCGGAACCGGGACCGCTTCGGCGAATCCCGCCAGGAGATCGGCGCCAGAGGAGCCCCGCTTCTGAGGGCAAAGACCTTGTATCGATTCAGCACCGTTTGTCATTGAATCGCACCTGCACTGGTTAGCATCGGCTCATCGTCGGTCCGTGCTCCAGGCTTGGGCCAGGTGAAGCAGAAGGTGCATCCCTGTCCAAGCTTGGACTCGACCCATATCCTTCCTCCATACAGTTCGACGATCCTTCTGACCAACGTCAGCCCCACCCCCGTGCTCTCATACTCATCGCGTGAGGCGAGCGTCTGGAAGATCTTGAAGACCCTTTCGAAGTGTTTCTGTTCGATGCCGGGCCCGTTGTCGGAAACGCTGAACGTCCAGGCGTCACCGTCATCGCGGCACGCCACGACGATCCGGCCGGCCGGCTTGTCCATGTACTTAACGGCGTTGCTGAGCAGGTTCTGGAAGACCTGGCCGATGCGCGTCGGTTCGCCTTCAATGGTGGGCAAGGTCCCATCGACAACGATCTCGATATGCTCCGGCGGAGCGATGGCGTCGACGATACTGCCCAGCGCCTCGTTCACATCCACTTGCCCGGGATCGCCTTCGATTCGACCGATCCTTGAGTACTGGAGCACCCCTTCGATAAGGTTGTGCATGCGATCGACACGACTCTGCAGGAGCTGAAGGTTCTCCTGGGCATCGCCACCGAGTTGATCGCCGTAATCGGTACACAGCCATTCGGTCAGCACCTTGATGCCCCGGAGCGGGGCTTTCAGATCGTGGGAAACGACATAGGCGAAATCCTGGAGCTGTTCATTGACCTGGCTCAGTTCCTCCAACAGGCGGGCCTGTTGCCGTTCGGCCGCGCGACGGTCCGTCATGTCGAGGCCCACCCCAACAAGATAGCTCGTATCTCCCAGACTGACGCGGACACCGGTCAGGAAGTAAGGAGTCGCCATGCCGTTGCTGGAGAGGAGATGCGCTTCGACCGTGGACTGACCCTCGGCGAACACTTCTTGAATCGTGGTGGCTGCGAGCGCCTTATCTTCCTCGGGGAAGTAGTCCAGTGCGTTCTTCGCCAAGGCCTCTTCGCGTGAATAGCCGACGGTCTTGAGGAACGCGGCATTGACCTTCGCCATTCGGCCCTGTTCATCGAGCAGATAGAACACGCCGGGCAAGGAGGCGATCAACGATTCAGAGAAATCCCGTTCTTGCTTCAAGCGCGTCTCCACGCGCTTGCGCTCACTGATTTCGCTACACAGACTCTGGTTGAGTTCGGCCAGGGCGTGCATCTTCTGGTCCAGCCTGCCTTTGGCCACTCTGATGGCTGCCACCTGGCCGTTGACAGCCCGCGCGATTCGTGAGGCGAGGGACACGAATGCAGCGGATGCAATCAGGCACAGCAGGAGCATCACGCGCCAAGCCCGCGCAAACGAACGATGCGTAACCGCCGTCAATTCGGCGGTGGAGGCGTGAATGTCTGTGTTCATCTGATGGCACGCTACGCGAAGCTGCTGAATGCGACTCACGATCTCTGCCAGCAAGTCCCCTCTCTGCTCTTCACGCACGAGGCGTGCATGTGCCAGCGCGAAGAAGGAGCGTTCCTCCGGAACGATCGTCTGGTGAACCTGGTCGAGGACAAATCCCGCTCCGAACAATTCGGCGGCCAACTCCCCCAACAGAGCGATCGCGGATTGCGGCCCGGTTTGCTCGGCCGACTCCAACTGGCTAAGGCTGCGCCGAAGCCGTTCGAGAATCGATTTCAGGCGATTGTCCTTCGCATCGGCGAGGTGATCGATGTGTTCTTCCTGAGAAAGCTGCTCGCAAACCAGGGCGAGGTCCGCCAATTCCGTCTTGGCGGCGGCCAGGCTTGAAGGGAGAATCATCTCTTTGACGACTTCCCGGGCCAGTTCCCCCGCAGCAGGTTCGGGAGCCTGATCCAGACGGCGTGTCTTGACCGCCAATTGGAGGCGTAATCGGCCCTCCGTCTTCTCCACCGCCTGGCGCAGCCGGCGCAGCACGTGCGTTACCCGTTCACTGGACGCCGTGAGATCCGATGTCAGCTGGGCGTCCGCGCATTGCCAGGCCACGCATTTGTCGTTCAGACTCTGCAACGGATCGCACTGCTCCCGAATCGGGGTCAGTTCCAGATCGATATTGACCCTGCCGGCCAGCTCTTGCGTTCGATGGACCAAGCCTTCCAACCCGTCAATCCATATGAGGCTCTCCTGTTGACGGTCGACGTCGGTCAGCAGAGCCACGAAGACGTCATAGCCGCCTGTCAGGTGATGGTCGAATCGGGTGGTCAACGTCGCCACCTGGACCTGAAAGGCGTTCAGATCGCGCCGCTTGGCGCTGATGCGCGACAAGGTCACGCCGCTAATCGCGAGCATCACGATCCCCAGCCCCAGGCCACACGACGCCAGGAGCCAGACCAGCCGCGACGTGTTTGCACCGCCAGGATGCGTTGCCTCTCGGTTCTTCATTGCTTCGCTCCGCTCTCCAGTCTCAGTTGGCGCCAATCAAAGGGAACCAACTCCCCTTCCGACAAAACGACAGGCCAGACGTGATGACAAGCCTGATGGTTGTTTCGGTCCAGCAGAAGCGACGTCCCAAGCCCAATGTCGAACCGCCCAAGAGCTTCCAGCGCATCGACGGCCGCTTCGTTGTCCAGAGTTCCCTCTACGGATTCGAGAGCGCGGCAGAGGATACGCATGATCACGTATCCTTCGAGGGAACAGAAGTCGAGATCCGCCCCCCGGCCCGCGGCTTCCATGGCGGCTCGGTATTCTCGAACGACAGGCAGATCGGCGGCGAAATGGGGAACCACCTGGGTCACGACAACCCCGTCGCCTTCATCGCCCAGTGCCTCAGCCAGGGAGACCGTTCCCGCGAACGACACGCATAGGAACGGGACATCCAGACCGTTCTGACGCGCCAGACGAATGAACTCGGCGCATGGGGCATGCGTGCCAACCAGAACGACGGCCTGGACGAAGGGTCGATGGAACAGAATGTCGGCCAGCGCATTCTCCACCGCCCGTGTCATCGGGTCGTACCGCGCGTGCGCCACCTGATTCTCGTCTTGAAGCCCATGACGTTTCAAGGCGGCCAGGCCGCCGGCGAAACCCGCATCGCCATAGGCATTGCGTTCTGTGAAGAAGGCGATTTCTTCCGGTTCGAGCCCGAGATTGCGTACCAGCGCCTCGACCATGGCCGAGATCTCTTGGGCATAGCTGGCCCGGTAATTGATGACATAGCGCTCCGGCGGACTGGTTCGGAGAAAATCGGCGCCGGTCAGCGCGCCGACAAACGGCGTCTGGCTCGCGCGAGCGATGGGGATGGCGGTCATCGCCGTCGGGGTACCGAGATTGCCAATGATAGCAAGGACGCGGTCCTCGTCGATCAGCCGGCGGATATTGGGCGCGGTGCGTTCCGGCTCATACCCGTCGTCCAGAGCGACGAGGCGCAGCAGGCGGCCGTGAATCCCGCCGGCGCGGTTGACCTCCGCGATCGCGGCCGTCACTCCCGCGCGAGTGCTCAATCCAATGTGAGCGTTGGGGCCGGTCAGCGCGGTCGACATCCCCAGCGAGATGCGATCGACGCTCTGCTCGCGCCCCTCCGCATCCGCCCGAGGCTCGAATGCCATCGACGCCAGCACCAGCACGAACACACCCACCATACAGACGAGCCGGCGGACGTGGCGCATCGGAATCCCAGCCTTGGAGCGAGTGCATATCATGTCGTCACCATCTTATCCGGGGTGGTCTTGGCGGTTTCACTGACCTGACCAGGTCGCGCTTGGCGCGCGGGATCGCCGTTGGGTCCGGTTTCAGGCAATGCAGCGGAGGTCACATTGGAGCGAGGCCATGTGAAGAAGAAAGTGCTTCCTTGTCCAACTTCAGACTCGACCCATATCGTCCCGCCGTAGAGTTCGACGATCTTCTTGACCAGCGTCAGTCCGACTCCCGTGCTCTCATAGGCGTCGCGCGGCGCGAGCGTCTGGAAGATCTTGAAGATCTTATCGAAGTGCTTCTCGTCAATGCCCGGCCCGTTGTCGCGGACACTGAACTTCCACTGATTGCCTTCGTCGGCGCAAGCAACCACGATGCGACCGTCCGGCTTGTCCATGTACTTGACGGCGTTGCTGATCAGATTCTGGAAGACCTGATCGATACGCGTCGGTTCGCCTTCAATGGTCGGCAGTGTTCCATCAATCGTGACTTCGATCTGATCCGGCGGAGCGATGGCGTCGATGATATCGCCCAGCGCCTCGTTTAGATCGACCCGCTCGGCATCTTCTTTGATGCGCCCCACGCGCGAATACTGGAGCACACCCTCGATCAGGTCATGCATGCGACCGACTCGGTTCTGGAGCAGGTCGAGGTTCTCCTTGGCCTCATCTCCAAGCCGGTCGCTGTAGTCGGTGCACAGCCATTCGGTCAGCAGTTTGATGCCGCGCAGCGGCGCCTTCAGATCGTGCGAGACCACATAGGCGAAGTGAGTCAGTTCTTCATTGATCTGCTCCACCTGGTGCAAGAGATTCTCCTGCGCCTGGTGGGCATGGTACTTGGCCGTGATATCGCGAAAACTCCACACGCGCCCGACGATTTCGTCGTTCATGTACTGAGGCTTCGAGCAGTATTCGACAACCGTCCCATCCTTGCGAAGGAGCACGCCCTGACTCTGTCGGTTGGGTTGCTCACGTAACGCCAGGACTTCGGTAAGGAACAACTTGGGATCACACAATTGCTCCAGGGCCAACGCCAGGATGGCGTCTCTATCGCGCACGTCGAGGACTTCGTCGGGCAGGCGCCAGAGTTCCTTGTACTGGCTGTTGAAATTCTTGTATTGGCCCGTTTCGTCCAGGGCGAGGATACCGTCAGCCGTTGATTCCAAGGTTGCCTGAAGCAGAGAGAGCGATTCTTTGAGTTCGTCTTCGGCGCGTGTGCGTGCGCCGATGTCGACGAACGTCTCGATGAGACACTCGCGCCCTTGCAGGGTCTCGTGGACAACGCTCTTCTGAATGGGCATGGAGGTTCCGTCGGAGCGCAGGAGAAGGCGCTGGGATTTGTCCACGGTCTGACCCAGGTCAGTGATCGGGCATTTACCGCACTCCGCGGGGCAGACGAACTGGTGGCACACCTTGCCGATGATCTCGGATTTGGGAAGGCCGATGAGTCCAACCGCCATGGGATTGGCATCGAGAATTGTGTGGGTCTGAGCATCAATGACGAACAAACCGGCGCCGGTCGAATCGAGAATGGCCCGCAGGCGCGTTTCGCTGTGCCGTAGCGCCGCTTCAACCACTTCCCGCTCGACAATCTCGGCCTCGAGTCTCTCGTTGGCCTGGGTCAGCTCGCTCGTGCGCTGCGCGACCATTGCTTCCAAATGCTCATGGGATTCCTTGAGCTTCTGTGTCATCTCATTGAAGGCGCCGGCCAACCGGCCGAATTCGTCCTCGCTGGAGACATCGATATGCGTATCGAGGCGGCCGTCACTAATCCTGGTGACACTGGCAGTGAGTCGTCGAATAGGAGCGGTAATGGTTCGCGAGAGCAGAGCCGCCATCAGGACCGCGGCGGCGGTTCCCGCCAACGTGAAGCCGGTCAGCATGCGCGTGAACTGCTGGCCGATCGCCTGGATCTCCTGAGCTGAAAGCCCACTGTCGACCAGCGTGCGTCGCAAGATATGCTGAGACATGGCCGTAATGGAAACACCCATGAGTATGATCGTCAGAAAGGCGGCGATCATGATGTTGTTTCGCAGGCTCGATTTGGGAACGTTTATGGGTCCAGGCATTGCCCCAGGTCCTTATCGTGTAGCTATCCCAGTATCATGGATCCAACAAAGAAAGTCGCAATGGCCGCGGCACACCCGCTGAAAGCCATGATCAGAGCTTTGGCGCCGTTGTTGCTGAGCAGTTGTCGCACGTCGGCGTTGAGACCGATCGCCGCCATGGCGATCGACCAGGAGATGCCGTAAACCGGCTTGATGGTTGGGATCAGCGTGGCCACGTAGAACTGTTGGTCCGCCGCATGGACGGCCGTTCCCAGCAGCCCGGCCCCGAGGAAGAGCCACAAAACCCACGGCACGTAGAGTCGCTTCCGCATGAGGCTGGCGAACAACGGAATGGCGACCAGCAGCCCCAGATAGCGGGCCGCTTTGATCGACAGCGCCAGAGACGCCAACTCCTTGTCGGACAGCTCCCGGCTCAGGAAGGGAAGGCTCGCCACGGCGGCCTTGACGAATCCGGTCATCTGCAGGACCGATCCCGAGAGCAGGCCGTACGTCTGATCCGTCATGCCGACCGTCGTCGCAACGAACGGCAACAACGTGAACAGCGCCACCAGGGCGGCTATCGTAACCGCGAGCAGCGAAACGGAGATGTCGTCCGAGTCGGCGTCCACCGCGGGCGAGGCGATCGCAATCGCCGAGGCGCCGCAGATGCCGGACCCGGCGGCCGTCAGATAGGAGATGCGATCCTTCTGCCCGAGCAAACGCCCGAGAAGAAGGATGGTCGCGAAATAGACGAGCACCACCAGAGCCGCCAGAACGATCGACGTCGGCTGCATCCGAGCGTAAACGACGAAATCAAGATTCTTGACGGCGTAGAACATAATGCCTGCCGGAATGCAGACGAGCGGCGCGGCCGCGAACCCCTCGTGGCACCTCGTCTGCCGGCCGATCGCCGTACGAACGATCACCCCGGCGACGATGGCAATGACGAGCGGATCGGCCACCGGCGTACGCAGCAGCGTGGCCAGACCGTACGCCAACAGGCCAATGAGCGCCGCCAGCGACAGGCCCGGGCCAACGGCTATCAGCCGCCTCCATAAGTCCAGATTAGGTTTCATTCCTGGCCATCCTCCTGGCAGTGTTCACACGCATCACCGGCCCCTCGAAACAGACGGCGCTGCGCCGACCTGATCAGAGACCTCCTGTCGCGGCAATGTGAAGAAGAACGTCGTTCCTTCTCCGACCTTCGAATTGACCCAGACGGTCCCACCGCGCATCTCGACGATCTTCTTGACAACCGAGAGCCCGATGCCGGTGCTTTCGACGTCATCACGCCGGTTCAGCGTCTGGAACATCTGGAAGATCTTCTCGAAGTATTTCTCATTGATACCGGGGCCGTTGTCGGCGACCGAGAAGGTCCAGAATTGGTCATCCGACTGATGACCGATCCGAATACACCCCTGCGCCTTGTCCATATACCGAATCGCGTTGCTGATCAGGTTCTGGAAGACCTGGACGAGTCGGATCTTCTCGCACATCACCGTGGGCAGACTGCCGTCGATGACAATTTCAATGTGCGTCGGCGGGGCCAGTTGAATGATAGTGTCGCGCAGCAATACGTTCAGATCGACGCTCTCGAGGCATTTGCTGGTTCGCCCGATCTCCGAGTAGTGGAGAATGCTGTCGATCAGTTCGCTCATGCGTGAGACGCGTCCTTTGAGCAGACACAGTTGCTCTTGTCCCTCCTCGTCGAAGCGGTCGCCATAGTCGGCCGTGATCCAGTCCGTCAGCGTTCCGATGCCCCGCAACGGCGCCTTCAGGTCGTGGGCGGCGACATAGGCGAAATCCTGGAGTTCCTTGTTGGAGCGCCGCAATTCTCGAACGGTCTCCGCCAAGTGCTCATTGACGCGTGCGAGCGCCCGCTCGGCCTTATGCCGTTCGTAGGCTTCGATCTGCAAAGCGACCAGATCGGCCAGCGAACTCGCAAAGTCCTGCTCCTCCAGCGTCCACTCGCGAACGGATTCGACATGTTCGCAGCAGAGCACGCCGAGCAGCTTGCCGTGCCTTCGGACCCCGACATCCATCATGGACATGATGCCCAGCGGTTCGAGGTAGGCATCCCGGAACTCCCGCGTGGCCGCATCTTCACGAGCACGCTCCGCTGCGATGATGCGGCTGTCCTCCACGGCCTGAAAGTAGGTCGGGTAGTCTGTTGCCTTGAGTCGCTGCCCGTTCTCGTAGACATCCTCTGTCTGCTTATACAGATTCTGACAGACCAGTTCATTGGCCTCCTCGTCCAGAAGCCAGAGGCTGACGCGCTCGACGGATAAGGTGTGCGCGGCCTCCCGGGTGATCCGCTTCATCGCCTTTTCCAGATCGTCGTGCGAGTGCTTGCTCAGTTCGACCAGCGCCCTCTGATAGTGAACGATCTTCTCGGTGCGCTGTTTGAGGACCTGCTCGGTCTTGCGACGAAACGCCACTTCGCGGGTCAGTCGCTCGTTGATTCGGGTCAGTTCGGCGGTGCGTTCCTCCACGCGGCCTTCCAACTGTTCGTTGGCCGCGACGAGGGCCGAATCCCGCTGCTGGATCTGCTCGAGCATTTCATTGAAGGACTCGATGAGCAGACCGGCTTCGTCCGAACCGTGTTGCTCGGCGCGGATGTCGTATTGCTTCTTCTCCGAGACCACATGCGCCACACCCGCCAGATAGAGGATCGGCGACGAGATGATCCTTTGCAGTCGCGACGAGGCCAGATAGGCGGCCAGGGACGCAACCAGGACGGCCGCCAAGGTGACAACCACGCTCTGCTTGAGCATCGCATACAGCGGATCCAGGTTCGAGGTCACGCAGATCGTTCCAATCCGCTCGTCGTCCAGGATGACGGGACGAACCACGGTAAGGAAGTTGCCGGCGAAGACATGGCTTTCCGGCAGATCCTCCAGATCCGAGGCCGTGAAGTTCACACCCTCGGCGCTGTAGGAGGCGAATGAAGCGCCGTCTTGCGTATAGACACAAACGGCGGCGATCGAAGAGATCGCCTCGGCGGCGCGGAGCACTTCATTGGCGTCCGCCGGGTCCTCGAAGGTGATCGCGACCTTGCAGCCGTCGGCCAGCACATCGGCGTGCATGGACAGACTGAGGATCATCGCACGGCGCAGACTGGTCCACTGCCAGGCGGTGACGATGCTCCCCGCCAGGAACAGGGCGCCGATGGATGCCAGCATGATCGTTGCCACCAGCTTGTGCTTGAGCGACAACGCACGCACCCACGAGGCCAGCGCTAATTTCAGTCTACCGCGTTTCATTCCTCGGTCTTATCCTCGTTGCGTTGTGTCTTAGACGGACCATACCGTACGATACGCCGCGCGAGCCGGAGCAACCGAGACCGAACCTGAAATCTCGCCCGCTCGGCGGCCGCCGTGTTGATCTCGAACCTCACTTTCTTCTTTTCGACGACGAAGTTGATCATCCCTCCGGCCTCCAGGAAGCCCGGCCTATCAGCGACCGTCAGGATCTGGGCGGCGCGAATCGGATCGAGCAACCGATGCAGATACGGCCGCTCGGACGCGCAGATGAAGAGCACATGGCACGTCGTGACCACGTCATGCTGAGGATGCCGCGCCGGGATGACTCCATTGGGATCGGCGAACTCGCCAAGCCCTTTGAACCGCTTGACCACCACGCGGCGATCCCTGATTCGCTTCTCCTTGAGCGGTTCGAAGGCCTCGCCGAAGGGATCGGTCCCGAGGATGCCGACCACGATCGGCTCGTTCGGATCGAAGGTCTCTTCACCTGCCGATGCTCGATCGAGGCGCGGCCCATTGACGAACATCAGGAAGTTGTAGAGAAACGCCGCCTTGATTTGATACTCCCGATTCGGCGCAGAGTCCGCCCAGACCGCGACCGAAGCGCCCAGCACAATCAGCAGCGCGGCGAACCAAGCCAGAATGGGACGAAGCATCCGCATCGTGCGTTTACCCGCCGTCCCTTCCGAACTCTGGTTTTCCCTTTCTTGATGTCTCTGTCATGTCCACCTCAATCAGAACGTGAATTGCGCTCGCAGGAAGAAGGTTCGGCCCGGCGTGGAATGGGCAACGCCCCCGCCTTCCTTGACCGTCACTCCCGTTTCGTCCAACAGGTCAGCGACGCCGACCATCAACTCAGCGGCGCCGTCGTGGAATCGTTTGCTCAAAGTCAGATCCAGCGCGTTGTAGCTCTCGATATCACCGAGCGTAGCGCTGGAGGCGTACAAGGGCGTCGACCCAACCGCCTTGAAATCCGCGTTGACAGTCCACCCGTCTTCCAGGAACAGTCGACCACTGATTCCCAACTTGTGTTTGGCCGGCCCGAAAGCGCGAATGCTCTGATTGCGCTGGTCCGGCTGGAAATCGTTGTACGCATACCACGCGGTGACCTTCGCCGCTTCATGCTCCCATGTCAGGCAGGCCTCACCACCGAGTGCGTCGGCGCCGTCGATGTTGGCGAACACTCTCTGCCCCGCTGGAAGCGGCGCGATGGTTGACCGACCGATCAGATCTTCGTAGCGCTGGAAGTAGCCATCGAGTTCCAAACGCAGCGTCTTGTCGAGTTGCCAGGTATAGCCCAGCTCGAAGGATTTGATCTCCTCATTCGATAGATCCTCGGCTTTGAGCAGACTGACGCCGAAGCCGGGCGGCGGGATGATGTACTCGATCTCCCTCAACACCGCCAAGGGTTCCCGATAGGCTCGCGCGAAACTCACGCGGGCGACATGGCGCTCCTCGTCGTCGAGCGCATAAAGGGCTGAGAGCCGAGCGGACCAGTCTTCGTTCGCTTCGGACGATGCGTCCCCGCGCAACTGACCCTCCAGGGCCAAGCGACTGGTGGCCTGCCATCGGTCGATCAGGAAGACGCCCCCGCGATACTCGTCGAAGGGTTCGTCAGCGTAGTTCAGTTGTACGGACGGATCGGAACGTTCGGTGTTGATTCGCGTAACTCGAACATTGCCCCCGACAGAGACGGTATGATTCTGTCCGGGCGTGAGGCTCAGTTGCATCTCCAGATCATTCTCGCTGGTGCGGCTGTCCCACATGCTCGGGCGTTCTTCGTTATCGAAGTTGCCGGCCCACTGCAGGTGACTCGTCGCGCCGCCTTCATGCCGTTTCTCCAGGCGGGCGAAGAGTCGAGCCGTCTCGAACTGCTCGTCGCCCTGGCCATTGCCCACGCCGATGAAGTCAAAGGACCCTCTCTCAACATCCGCATAGGCCGCGCCGAACGCCGCGGTCATCGAGTCGGAGATCTTGTACTGACCTTCTCCATCGAACAGGACGTTGCGTCGGAAGTCGTCGGATGTGAATCTGTCGGTGTCGAGGGCATCCTCGGAGGATTCCTGACCATCGATCCCGGTAGAAAGCCGCCAATTCCAGGGACCTTGCTGCTCGGCCCAGCGCAGTTGACCGTAATGGTCACTGAATTCGTTGACGGTCATGGACGCGAATCCACCTGGGACTTGCTCGGGGCGTTTGGTGATGATATTGACCACCCCATTGAAGGCATTGGCGCCCCAGGCCGCCCCGCCGGGCCCTCGTACGACCTCGATCCGTTCGATGTCCTCGACAAAGAGAGGCAAGCGCGCGAAATCGCAACCGCCGAAGATCGGACTGCCGGCATTTCTCCCGTTGACCAGCACCAGAGTGCGATCGGCAAACGAGTGATGCAGGCCCCGAACGCCCAGAACATAGCGATTCCGGTCGGCACGCAACAAATCCACGCCCGGCACGAGATCGAGAGCTTCCGCCACGTTCGTACATCCGGCGTAATGGATGTCCTCGGCGGTGACGACGGTTACCGGAACAGAGAGCTCCCCCGTTGCTTGCGGCTGACGTGCAGCGGAGACGACCTCGATATCCATCAATTGCTCCAACGACAAATCGAAGTAACCCTCGTTGCCAGGGTTGGCCTCGGCTTCCGCGGCCCCACAAGGCGCGCCGCTGCCCCGTGAAAGCACGGCCAGGGCCATTCCCACCATCGCAAGGAGCCGGCGCAGCACCGTGATGAAACCCCGCCGCCCAGGATCGCGCCGCATCTCTGCGCATTGGCCCGGGAGACCGGTCGCGCATCGCGGCGCTCTGCCCCCGTGCTCGGCAGATCCAACCGACTCGCCTGCTAATTGATTGTCCAGTTGGGCTGTCATAGCCCCCCCAAATAGATAGTGGGCCGACTCAAATACCAACGTCCTGACACTATGTAGGCGCGTTTCTGACGTATCGGCCGTTTTCCTGGGCTGAAAGAGCAATATCTTGTTACGCATCAAATGTCCGCTCTATCCTCTGAATGGGACGCTCCCGATCGCGCTGAGACCGAGCACCATCGCGCCGCCGCAGCATCACGCCCAACAAATCCCCTGCCCGACGTACCTCGACCGCCTGGCCGAACCGTGTCCCATAAGGAGGGCACTGCCACGACCAAGTGGCCCAATGATCGCCGGATCGATCCGGATGCGCCGGCCGCACGTCCGTTTCGAAACCCATCGCTGCGTCCGAGAACAAGGGCCCGTTAAGACGCCAGGAGGGGCCAGTCCGAAACAAGCGAACCAGGACCTGGGAGAAGCGCCTCGGCAACCGATTCCGCCGCGGGGATTGCGGGTCTGAAGCCTTACGGGCTTATCGGAGCAAGACGACTCCGACAACGCGCGTCAGAAGCGATAGGTCACACTCACTCTGAACGTCCGTCCATCCTGCTCGATGACATCCTGCCGGTGTTCGAACAAGCCGGGATGGCCGTACTCAACATCGAAGAGGTTGTACAACCCCACGGAAACCTCCAACGGCCGGGAGGGACTCGTGTAGGTCAAGGTCAGGTTCGCCAGGACGAAGTCATCGGCGTAGTCGTCGTCCAGGGTCTTCGATTCGCCGCTGTATTGGACCTCCAGGCCGGCGAAGAGGATCTCTTCCACCACGGGCACGATGAGATTGAACTTCGCCAGATGATGGGGCGAGTTCACCAGGGCCGCCCCGGTGGTCTCGTTCTCCGCGTCAACATAGGAGTAGCTCGCTCGGGTCTGAAGACCGCTCTCCCAACGTCCGTCCAGGGCCAGTTCCAGGCCGTGAGCCTCCACTTCATCAATGTTCCGGTACACCTCCAGACCGTCGGCGGGATCGACCTCCTGCGCAATGAGATCGTCCATGAGATAATAGAAACCGCTGGCCGTACCGCGCCAGTGAGGCGTTAAGACGCGCTCCAGCACGACCTCATAGGTGTCGATGGTCTCGGGATCGAGCTCCTGCGCCGCCTTCGACGTGGTGTTCCCGTCGTGGTAGTACAACTCATCGGCATTGGGGGCGCGGAACGCTCTGCCGCAAAGCAGCTTGAGCGTCGTTTCCTCATCGATCTCCTGGATCAGCGCCAGACGAGGGTTCGTGCTTCCGCCGAAGGTGTCGTATTCGTCGTAGCGCAATCCGCCGATGATCGTTGTCCCGTCGAAGATCTCAAACTCATCCTGGACGTACAAGCCCCAGTTCTGACTGTCTCGCGAGTCATCGAGGCGGACGACCTGATCCCGGTTGCTCTGGTCCTGGCGCAGGTTCCATCTGAACTCGCCGCCAACCGTCACCGTATGGCGATCGAACGGCTTACCAACAACATGAACGTCACCTTCCCACCAGCGCCCGCGCTTCCGGGCCTGGCTTATGATGATATCCGGCGGATCGCCGACCCCGCCGATATTGATCGGCCAATCCGCATCATAATCGAGGCGGCCATAGGAGGTCCCACACTCAAACCTCCAGGTCTCAGACAGGTCTCGGGCATAGGTCAAAGCCGCCACCGTGGCCTCGGTCCACCTGCGGGCCCGCGAATCGCCAAAGACCGTGTTCCACGGCGCCAGGGGTATCCCCTTCTCTCTCTCGGTGTGGAGCAACAGCAACGACAGGTCGCCGTATTGCACATTGGCGACCAGACTCTCGAAGCGATCGTCGTCATTTCGCACCAGGCCGTTGTTGGTGGCGGGATCGTCAAATTCGGGGATGTACAACTCGGGGCCGTCGCTGTCGTAGGACGTTCCGGAAATGAGGACCTCCACATCGTCGCCGAGTGTGTCGCCGTAGGTGACGCGTCCCTTGGTAGCGTCGAAGCTCCCCAGTGCCCCTGAGACTTCGAGACCTCCGATGTCCTTACCGGTCTTGGTGATGACGTTGACGACAGCCAGCAGCGCGTTGCTGCCATACAAGGACGATCCCGGGCCGCGGATGATCTCCAGGCGATCGATGAGATCGACATCGAGGATGAACTCGGTTCCGAAGACATGGGCGTCGGTGGTATTCTCGTTGACACGATGGCCGTCGATGAGCAGGAGAATGCGGCCGTTGAAATCGCCAGGCCAGCGGAAGCCGCGAACCCCAAGATAGTGGAAGCTCCGATCGTAGTTGATATAGAGGCCGGGAACGCTGCGCAGCGCCTCGGCCACTGTGCGGTAGCCGTACTTGCGGATTTCGTCAGCCGTGACGACAGTCACCGACGACGGCGCCTCCGAAGCCTTCTGCATCCGCTTCGAAGCGCCATAGACCGTATCGACGGGGATGTCCATCAACTCTTCCAGCGACAGATCGTACAGCGCCTCTTGCCCGTCAGACGCCGCCGTATCATCCGCCAGAGAGAGGGTTCCCCCCCATCCGATCAGCAGGATCAAGACAGCCGCCACGCCCGTTCGCAGGGCGGCGCCGATCTGCGTCATTCCGCTACGACGCCAATACGCAGCGCGCACGCGCCACGCGGATGCGCCGGAGTCCGATTCGTCCGATGAGACGACAGACTTATTGTTTCGGTAGTCGGACATAACCCCCATCATTGTGAACGCCGGTCCAGACCCGGCGTGTGCCTACGGTAACGATGCCCTCCCGATCCATCGACCCGCCCCGTGGGCTGCTTCATAAGTGTTTGGCTCGCGCCGGCCGGGCGAACGGGCCCAGACCGCCCTAACACGACCCAAACGCTGGGAATCCACCATGCCGGTCTGCCTCTATCCACGGCCCGGAAGCCGCAGAAAGTCCACCCTCGACCCATTATCGGAAGCAAACCGCCATCGCCGGACGCCGTCATACCGGACAACCCGCATCAGGCGTCAATTCGTTTTGTTTACTATTGACATATCTTCCTAGTTAGTATAGTATTCGTACACCATCCTGTTCTAACGTGAATGATCTGAGGAAGGAGACACAACAATGAACCATGGATACCTCATGCTGGGCCGCAGCGGCTCGTCCTTCGAACTGCTCCTGGACCCCAACGCCTTCGCCCTGCTGACGTTGATCGCCCTGCGCGCCCGCCGAACGGGCACCTTCAGCGTCTACGACCTGGAGCTGCGCCAGGCGCTGATCGGCGATTACGCCTCGTGCGGCCTGACGCGGAAACAGTACCGTTGCGCGATGACCCGCCTGAAGCGCTACGGCTTGGCCGACTTCAAGGCAACCTCCAAAGGCACCATCGCCACACTCCTGACCGACGAGATCTACGACATCAACGTCGAGACCGCCAGCGAAGGGCCATCGAGCGACGAACAGAGGGCCAACGAGGGGCGATCGAGGGGCCATCGAACGGCCACTAACAATAATGAGAAGAATGAAAAGAAGGGAAAGAAGGGGAAGGCCCCCCTTTCTTCTTCATCAACAACTCACCACAAGACATTCGCCGAGATGGACCAGGAGCGGGTGGGCGCGGCATGGGAGCAGGCCGAGAGGGAGTTCTTAGCCGGTGCCGACTGAACGCTCTTGCTCTACGGCCTTGTCATTCCTGCGCAGGCAGGAATCCACAGAACCGCAGCCGCTTGAACCCAAGCGCAATATAACCAGAGACCGAGGAAGCATCGCGAAAGCCTGGATTCCCGCCTGCGCGGGAATGACAGAGTCCATCGTCATGGTCCAATCCGCAATCCTAAATCCGCACGACGCAATACGAAACGCCTGCAAGCTCTTTGGCCTTGACAGTTTACCTATCCTCGGCATACTATCGCCCTTATCTTTCAGATGCCCGTCAAGGGGCGTCGTATGTTGACGGCCGCGCCGTGCTCTGCCGTTCGCGGAGCCGGAATCGGGGAGAGGAATACGCTGAGTATTCGCTTATGCCACAGGGAATCGCCATCTTGGGATCGACCGGGTCGATCGGTCAGAACGCTCTGCGAGTGATCGACGCCCTGGGTCCGGACTACGAGGTCGTAGCCCTCAGCGCGCACAGCAGCGTCGAGCTGCTGGCCGAGCAGACCCGCCGGTATCGGCCCCGTTTCGTGGCGCTGGCTAATGGCGACTGCGCCGCCGAGTTCCGCGCCCTCGTCGATGGTCTCGACACCGAGATTCTGACCGGCCCGGAGAGTCTGACCGAGTTGGCCGAGTCGGATCAGGTCGAGACCGTCTTGACGGCGGTTGTCGGCGCGGCCGGCTTGCCCTCGGCGCTGGCCGCGGCGCGGTCGGGAAAGCGGCTAGCCATCGCGAACAAAGAGCCGCTCGTCGTCGCGGGCGAATTGCTGACCCGCGTCGCACGTGAGAATGGCAGCACGCTGGTACCGGTTGACAGCGAACACTCGGCCGTCTTTCAGTCGATGCAGTCGGGCCGCTCCAGCGAAGTGAGCAAGATCCTGCTCACCGGCTCGGGCGGGCCCTTCCGCGGCGCAACACGACAGGAATTGGAGGCTGTCACGCGCGAACAGGCGCTGGCGCACCCGACCTGGCAGATGGGGCCCAAGATCACGATCGACTCGGCGACCCTGATGAACAAGGCGCTGGAGGTCATCGAAGCCAAGTGGCTGTTCGACGTTCCCGTCGAGACGGTCGAGGTCCTGATCCATCCCGAGTCGATCGTGCATTCGCTCGTCGAGTTCGTGGATGGCTCGGTGATCGCGCAGTTGGGCGAGCCGGACATGTGCCTGCCGATCCAGTACGCGTTGACGTACCCGAAGCGCGTCGCCGGGCTCTCGAAACCCTTGCGGCTCGAAGAGATCGGACGGCTGCACTTCGAGCGGCCCGCGGCCGAGACCTTTCGGGCCCTGCCGCTGGCGTACGAGGTGGCGCAGACAGGCGGAACCGCCCCGGCGGTCTTCAACGCGGCCAACGAAGCGGCGGTCGAGAATTTCCTCGCCGAACGCATTCGCTTCCTCCAGATCATGGAGCTGGTTGAACACTGCCTGGACAAGCACGACGTGCGCGGCACCGCGACGCTGGATGAACTGCTCGAAGCCGACGCCTGGGCGCGCCGGCAGGTCAGCGATCGGGTGAAACAGAAAGTATAAGACACCGCCGGCCGATGGCTATAGCGTTCGGCGGTGATGAGTCAGCGAAAATGATTGAGTAGGGATTAACCCGCTCTGGGTCGGAGTTACTTGATGTCGAAGAACGGAAGCTCGTCAAACAAGGTTTTCGGGGGCGTTTTCTGGATGGCGGTTCTGGCCGTCGTCATTTACCTCATCGTCAAGCATCTCAGCGTGGCCGGCAACGTCGCCATCACGCTGATCGGGTTCGGGTCGGTCGTCCTGATCCACGAGTTCGGACACTTCATCGTCGCCAAGATCGGCGGGATCAAGGTCGAAGGGTTCTCGATCGGGATGCCCCCGACGCTGGTGGGCCTCCAGCGGACCGAGAACGGCACGCGGCTCCGCATCCTGCCCATGCTGTTCGCCAAAGAGGACGAAGAGCCGGACGAGGGCGGCATGACGTTCATGTTCGGCAAAGGCGGCAAAGCCAGTGACACCGAGTATCGCATTGGTCTGATCCCGTTCGGCGGGTACGTCAAGCTGCTGGGCCAGGAGGACGTCGGTCCGGTCAAGCAGATCGACGACGCGCGATCGTTCGCCAACAAGCCGATCGGCATTCGGATCGCCGTCATCGCGGCCGGCGTGACGTTCAACATCATCAGCGCCGCGATCATCCTGATGACCGTGTTCCTGGTCGGCATTGACTTCCAGCCGGCCATCATCGGCAGGGTGGTCGCCGATTCGCCGGCCGCGCGCGCCGGTCTGCAGGCCGGTGATGAACTGATCGAGATCGACGGCAAGACCGACAATCTCGATTTCAGCAGCATCACGCTGGCCGCCGCGCTGTCGGGTCGTGATGAAGCGATTGCCGTGAAGGTGCAGCGCCGCGGCGACGGGCCCATCGAGGAGATGTCCCTGGTCGCCGAGAAGACGCCGGATGGACAGATGCGCCAGTTCGGAATCGTCGCGGCCCAGAGCCTGACGCTGGCCCCGATCAAGGACCCGAACGCGCTGCGCGACCGAACGGGACTGCAGCCGGGCGATACGGTGACCGCCGTCAACGGTCAGCCGATCGCGGGGCACTGGCAGTTCGAGGAGATCGCGCGGAACACGCCCGCGTCCAGCATCGCTGTGACCGTGGAACGCCCGGGCGCCGACGGAACGACGGAACCCGTCGAAGCGAGCCTGCCGCTCGCGTGGGCCTGCACCGACGGCGAAGGAGAAGCCGAAACGGATCTCGCTCATATCTATTCGATCGTGCCCCGACTGCGGGTCTTGCCCGGAGGCATAGATCCCGAGATGCAGACAGGCGACCCCAATACGGCGCGCCTGCAGGACAACGATATCATCCTTGCTATCGGCGACGTCGAGAACCCGACCTACGCCGAGCTGCGCGAGGTCACCGAAGCGTTTGAGGACAAACCGCTGACAATCCAGGTGCTGCGCGCGGATTCGAACGGCGTGGAGCGCCCCGTGACGATCACGGTCACGCCCCGGCGCGACCCGGGCAGCGAGCGCGTCGTCGTCGGTTTCAGCCCGGCTCTGGACGCCGAGCACCCGGTCGTCGCCAAGACAATCTCCGTCCCCGACGGCCCGGCGAAACTGGACATCCCGCGCGGCGCGACCATCACCGCCGTCAACGACAAACCCGTCTCGGACTTCTCCGACATCATCGCCGAGGTGCGTCGCTGGGACGGCCAATCCGTTCGGCTGCAGTACCGCCTGGACGAGACCACCGAAGGCCTCGTGACCCTGCAGGTCGCTCAAGACGAGGGCGCCGTCACCGTCCAATCGATGCTGGGCGAGGTCTTGCCCTTCGGCCCGCTGGAGCGTCTCTATAAGGCCGACACTCCCATCGAAGCGATCGGCATGGGATACCGCAAGACGGTGGTCTTCGTCGTGCAAACCTACATCACGCTGAAGCAACTGGTCTCCGGCCTGATCAGTCCCAAGCTGCTCATGGGTCCGGTCGGAATCGTGGTCTCGAGCTACCAGATCGTCCAAGGCCGCCCCCTGGTCTACTACGCCTTCTTCCTGGGCCTGATCAGCGCGAGCATCGCCGTGCTGAACCTCATGCCCATGCCCCCCTTCGACGGCGGGCTCATCGTGCTCATGCTCATCGAGAAGATCAAGGGCTCGGCTCTCAGCGAGAAAGCACAGGGCATCCTCGCCTACGCCGGCTGGCTCGTGGTGGGCAGTCTGCTGCTCTACGTGACGTTCAACGATATCGTCCGAACAATTGGCGGTTTATTCAACTAGCCGGGCCGGTTGTGCCGATAATACCAGGGAGAAAGGGTGTAATTTCCGCAACCGGAGAACGGACTTGAAGGTTTCCCATGCTAGTTGAAAAACACGCGAGCCAGGCGCTCAAGCGCGGCAGCAAGACCAATTACGAGACTCTCAGACCGGTCGGTCAGTCGGCTTCCAGCAGCACCACGTACCATGATCGGTTGCCTCAGGCGCTCGAACGCGCCGATGCCGAGGTCCACCGACTCATCGACGCCGAGTACGATCGCCTCCAGAACACGCTGCAACTGATCGCGGCTGAGAACCAGTGCTCCCGCGCCGTACTGGCGGCGCTGGGCAACGTCGTGCAGAACAAGACGACCGAGGGCTTCGTCGGCGCCCGTTTTCATGGGGGTTGCGAAGTCGTCGACAGTCTCGAAACGCTCGCGATCGAACGGGCCAAGCGGGTCTTCGGCGCCCATTATGCCAACGTCCAGCCCCACTCGGGCACCAGCGCCAACCAGATCGTCCTGACCGCGATTCTTCAGAGTGGGGACCGTGTCCTCAGCCAGGCGATGGACCAGGGTGGACACGTCTCCCACGGCGCGCCCGTGGCCTTCGCGGGCCACTTCTTCGAGATCGAGCAATATCGCGTGGACCCGACGAGCTTCCGGCTGGATTACGACGCGATCGCCGAACAGGCGCGGCGGTTCCGACCCAAGCTGATCATTTGCGGGGCCAGCGCGTATGCGCGAACGATCGACTTCGCCCGCTTCCGCGCGATCGCCGATGAGGTCGGCGCGTTTCTGCTGGCGGATGTCTCGCACATCTCGGGCCTGATCGCGGCCGGGGCGCATCCCTCGCCCGTCGACGCGGCTCACTTCACCACGACGAGCACGTACAAGCCGGGCGGCCCACGCGGGGGATTGATCCTCATGGGACGCGATTTCGAGACGCCCATCCAAGCGGGCAAGAAGACCGTCCCGCTCTGGGAGCGCATCGAGAAGACGACCTTCCCGGGCTTTCAGGGGACACCCTATCTGAACAACATCGCCGCCAAGGCGGTCTTCTTCCGCGAAATGATGTCACCCGAGTACCGGAGCCGACAGTTCAAGATCATCGAGAACGCCCACGTACTGGCCGCGGCGTTCGCTCGGCTGGGCTACGAGGTCCTGACCGGCGGGACGGACAACCACATGTTCCTGGTCAATGTAGCACACTTCCGCGAGGGGCTCACCGGCCTGATCGCTCAGCATTGCCTCGAGGACTGCGGGATCACCATCAACATGAACCGCTTGCCCTACGACACGCAGAACGCCCGCGTCACCAGCGGGATGCGGCTGGGCACGCCGATCGTCACCCGCAACGGCATGACCCCGGCCCAGATGGAAGAGATCGCCCGCCTGCTCGACACCGTCCTGCGCCAGGTCGAGATCCGGGACCCGAAGCACTACCGCCTCGACGAGACCCTCCAAGCCGAGACCCGCCAACGCGTCCAGCAACTCTGCAGTCGCTTTCCGCTTCGCTAGTCGCGGGCTACGTGCCCAGTGGCTCAACCCCGCGCCGTGTAGCGCATAAAAGAAGGCCATAAGTGGCTAGCTTATGGCCTGTTGGCTTGTAATCGTCATACATGCTACTTGATTGTCATGGATGTGCTCAGGTGCCCTAGAGGCGGGGGTCGGATGAGCCCCAGTGCAGTCCAGGTTTGAACGTCCTTGTTCGGTGTTCTGGTTGTTGGTTGGCTAGTGCGTAGGTTGTAGTCGTATGATCGTTCCGCCGAGGGCGGAGATGGGCACAGGCCAAGGACCAGCCAGAAGACTTCAGCGACAAACATCCATGTTCTCATAGCGTTTCCTTCAAAGATCTGTTGAGCCCTATCGACGGCGCATGGGTTTTTTCCTTAACGAATTTGGCGGCTCTTAAGACCGGGTATGGAGACGGGGATTGACATGTTATCGGCCGCGAAGGCTCTATCAGTATGGCGCGGGACATTTTTTCGGTAGTGCTGCAGCGGGCCCTGAGAACCGTCCTCAGACGATGCCCCTTATCAGTATCAAGAGTGACAATGCGGGTGAGAGCGAAAAATCTGCGGCGAAATGGAAAAAAAGAGGATCCGATGCGCTGCGGGAGCCGCCTGGCCTGAAATCAACTATTTCGTGCGTTCGAGCAGGGCCAGCGCCAACTGACGCAGGCGATCGCCCGAATCGCCGAATCCGGAGAGGACGTCGATCGCCTCGTTCGCCAGCGTGCGCTCCAGCTCTTTCGACTTCTCGATGCCGACCAGGGCTGGATAGGTGCACTTGGCCGCTTCGACGTCTTTGCCGGCCGTCTTGCCCAATTGCTCGCTGGAGGCACTGACGTCGAGAATGTCATCGGCGATCTGGAACCCCAGGCCGATCTTCATGCCGTACTGCGAGAGGGCCTCGAGTTGCTCATCGGTCGCGCCGCCGCAGAGCCCGCCCATGACGGTGGCGGCGCGGAACATCTTGGCGGTCTTGTTGATGTGGATGTATTCCAATCCTTCGATCGTCCCGGCGGTGTTCTCGGCTCGCAGGTCGGCCATCTGCCCGGCGATCATGCCGGCCGGGCCGCAGGCCTGGGCCAGCTCCGTGATCAGCTTGACCGCCAGCGCGGGGCTCGCGACCCGTGTCGCGAGCAGTTCAAACGCCAGAGTCAACAGGGCGTCGCCCGTTAGAATCGCCGTCGCTTCGTCGAAAGCCTTGTGACAGGTGGGCCGGCCCCGCCGCAGATCGTCGTCGTCCATCGCGGGCAAGTCGTCATGAACCAGCGAATAGGTATGGACGATCTCGATCGCCGCGGCGGCGACGCGCGAATCGGAATTCTCCGACCCGGCGATCAGTTCGCAACACCAGAGCAACAGGACCGAGCGAATGCGCTTGCCCGGTGCGTCGAGGGTGTACGCCAGAGCCTTCTTAAGGTCGGGCTCGATCTGTGTCTGCTCGGCCAGCAGGCGCGTGAGGGTCTCATTGACGACGGGGAGCTTATCGTTCAGAAGAGTGCTTATATCAGGATCTGGAGGCGTTATACCTGGCATGCCTTGTCAACGAATCAGCGTTATCCCCGGGCTTTTTGCGAACACGTCACGAATGTTGTATTATACCTGTCTACTCGGAATATTGCAGGAAATTATGCGTACGAAAATGATCATGATTGTGGGGGTGACCGCCTCGGGCAAGGCGCGTCTGGCGTTTGACCTGGCCCAGCGTCTGGGCGCCGAGATTCTTAGCGTCGATTCGATGAAGGTCTATCGCCGCATGGATATCGGCACGGCCAAAGCCTCGATCGAGGCGCGTCAGAAGGTGCCCTATCATATGGTCGACGTGGTCGAGCCCAGCGAGTCGTTCAGCGTGGGGCTCTTCTTCGAGCAGGCGACGGTGGCGATCGAGGACATCCAATCGCGCGGCAAGCCCATCGTCGCGGTCGGCGGGACCGCCCTCTATATCAAGGCGCTGCTCTATGGGCTCTTCGAGGGTCCAGCCAGCGATGAGAAGGTCCGCGCCGAGTTGCGGGCCCGGATCGAAGCCGAAGGCTCGCCAGTCTTGCATCGGGAACTGACAGAGATCGACCCTCCGACGGCCGATCGCGTCAGTCCGAACGACGCCAAGCGGATCATCCGCGCCCTGGAAGTCTACCAACTCACGGGCAAGCCCATCTCCAGCTTCCAGACGCAATTCGACGCGACCGAGCCGCTGCACGACTGGACGATCCTCGGGTTGCGGCGTGAGAAGGAAGCCGAGAGCCACCGGATCAACGCCCGCGTCAAGCGCATGATCGAGCTGGGCCTCGTCGAGGAGGTCCGTGCGCTGCTGGCCGAGGAGGCGGCTTTGAGCCAGCAGGCCCGCTGTGCGATCGGGTACGCCGAACTTATCGGACATGTGGCCGGAGAATGCGATCTGGACGACGCGATTGAGCTGATCAAGAGAAACACACGCCGCCTGGCGAAGGGCCAACGGACGTGGTTCAAGACCTTCCGCGATATCCACTGGCTCGAACTCGACCCGGAAACCTCGCCCGAGGAGGTCCTCGCCCAGGCCGAGCCACTGATCCATACCTGAAGCTGCGCGTGGCAGCGTCAAGGCCGAAGGCCTTGGCGATGGTCGCCGGGCTCTTGCATGTCGCCATCGCCAAGCTGCGCTTGACGCTGCCACCCGCCTTTGTCATTCCTGCGCAGGCAGGAATCCACAGAACCGCGCCCAGTTGGCCTGGCGGACGATACCGCCAGAGATCCACAGAGCACCTCGAATATCTGGATTCCGGCCTGCGCGGGAATGACAATATCTACGGTCACAGTCCTGCCGATAAGCACAGCCCTGGTCAATTCAGTGTAACATCTCCATTGCCCGCGCAACTGTGCTGGTAGAACCGCAGGACATCGCGGCTTCATGAGCGATCGCTTGAGTCGGAAACTCCCGTTGCCATCAGAGCGGACCCGGTGCGCCGCCAGGGCGCCCCGTCCGCCCGCAAGCGGAAAAGGAGCGAACCATGAAGACGAGCGAATCAAACCAAGGATTGAACCGGCGCCGCTTCCTGCAGTCGGCGGCCGGAACAGGAGCGGCACTGGCCTTCGGACCGATGGTCAGCGGATCAGCAGCCAGCGCGGGTAAGCAAGACGTCATCAATGTCGCGCTCATCGGGGCCGGTGAACAGGGCAAGGTCCTGATGGAGACGACGCGGCGGATTCCAGACGTGCGCTTCCAGGCGGTCTGTGACATCTGGCCCTACAACCGCAAGTGGGTCGCGGGCCGGCTTCGCGCCTACCGGCACGGGCACGCCAAGTACGAGGACTACCGCGAGATGCTCGAGAAGGAGAAGGGGCTCGATGCCGTTCTAGTCGCCAGTCCCGATTGCTGGCACGCCGAGCATACCGTCGCCTGTCTCAACGCGGGGTTGCATGTCTACTGCGAGAAGGAAATGTCCAACACCTTGAGCGGCGCGGCCGCGATGGTCCGCGCCGCTCGCAAGACGGGCAAGCTCTTGCAGATCGGCCATCAACGGCGGAGCAATCCGAACTACACGTTTTGCCGTGAGAAGCTCCTGACCGAAGCGAAACTGCTGGGCCGGATTACCTCGATCAACGGGCAGTGGAATCGCTCGGTCAGCGCGCCGCTGGGTTGCCCCAAGAACAAGGAACTCGACGAGGCGACGTTGAACCGATACGGCTACGAATCGATGCACCAACTGCGCAACTGGCGCTGGTATCGGAAGCTGGGTGGTGGTCCCATCGTCGACCTGGGCTCGCACCAGATCGATATCTACAACTGGTTCCTCAACGCCCACCCCACATCCGTGCTCGCCAGCGGGCGCACCAACTACTACGACAAGAAGACGCACGAGTGGTACGACACCGTCATGGCGATCTACGAGTACGAGACCTCCCAGGGCCCGGTCAGCGCGTACTACCAGACCATCAGCACCAACAGCGGGCAAGGCTACTTCGAGCTGTTCATGGGCCATGAAGGGACACTCCTGATCTCCGAGCGCGCGACACGGTCGCGCATCTATCGCGAGACGTGGGTGGACGAGAAGAAGTGGGACGCGTGGGCCCGCAAGGGCTATCTGGGCGAGCGCGTAGAAGAGGAGAAGAAGAAAGAGACGGCGGCCGAGAGCGCGGCGCTGGACGTCCGCGATTCGGTTCCGCCGCCCGCCTATCGGTTGCCCGTGGTGATGGACAAGCGGGTGCACCAGCCGCATCTGGAAAATTTCTTCGACGCCATTCGAGGCAAGGCCAAGCTCAACTGTCCGGGCGAGGTGGGTTACGAGACGGCGGTGACAGTGCTGAAAGTCAACGAAGCCGCCGAGGCGGGGCGCAAACTCCAGTTCAAGCCCGAGGACTTCACCGTCTGAGTACAACAGGAAGGATATGAGTCATGACCACCCCCGGGATGCCAAGAAGAATCGATCGTCGCCGGTTCCTCCAGTCCGCCGCCGGAGCGGGTGCGGCGCTGGCGTACACGCCGACCATCGCAAATGTCGCCAGCGCCGCGGAGGAGCCCGACCCCATCAATGTCGCGGTCCTTGGCGCCGGGTCCCAGGGAAGGCTCCTGGCGATGACCGCTCGGCGCATCAGTGGCGTACGGTTCAAAGCGGTGTGCGACATCTGGGGAGCCTACAATCTCAAGTGGCTGAGCCGACTGCTGAAGGCGTATCGTCACCCCGTCAACGCCTACCTCGATTATGAGGAGATGCTCGCCGGAGAAAACGCTCTCGATGCGGTGATCGTCGCGACCCCCGACTGCTGGCACGCGCGGCACACCATCGCTTGCCTGGAGGCGGGCCTACATGTCTATTGCGAAACGCCCATGTCCAACAACGTGGAGGATGCCCGCGCGATGCTCCGAACCGCCCGGCGGACCGGCAAGCTCCTGCAGATCGGTCAGCAACGGCGCAGCAATCCCCGGTATCGCTTCTGCTGTGACAGACTCCTGCACGAGGTGAAGCTCTTCGGCCAACTCGTCGCGGCCGCTGGTCAATGGAACCGCGCCGTTCAAACGCCGTTCGGCTGGCCCAAGGGCCGGGAAGTCGACGAGGCCGTGCTGAAGAAACACGGCTACCCATCCATGAATCATCATCGAAACTGGCGCTGGTATCGCGGCTTGGGAAGTGGGCCTGTTGTCGCTCTCGGTTCGCACCAGATCGACGTCTACAACTGGTTCCTCGACGCCAGGCCAACCTCCGTACTGGCCAGTGGGCGGACCAACTACCACGACGAGCAGACTCACGAGTGGTGCGACACCGTCATGGCGGTCTACGAATACGAGACGACTGAAGGCGGCGTCACCGCCCGCTACGAGACGCTCACCGCTAACAGTCACGAAGGCTACTTCGAGAAGTTCATGGGCGAGAAGGGAACGCTCGTCCTCTCGGAGCGGTCCGACGTCGGCAGGCTCTATCCTGAACCAGCGATAAGGCGAGAAGATGTGATCAAGTGGGCCGTGGAACTCAAGGCAGGGCGCCTGACGGCGCCGAAAGCGGCGATGGAGATGATCGAGCGCATGACCGTCGAGCAGCTTGCCCAGGTCCTGTTTATCGCACCGACGCCCGACCCGATCGTCACGGGCGTTTCACAAGCCCCTAGCGCGACGGTGATGAGTTGTGGACTGGCCGCAACGCTGAACAAGCCTCATCACCAACCCCACCTGGAGAACTTCTTCGATGCCATTCGGGGCGAAGCGAAGCTCAACTGCCCGGCCGAGGTCGGCTACGAAACGACCGTGACAGTTCTGAAGATCAACAAGGCGATCGAGGCGGGCCGCAAACTGTCCTTCCGGCCGGAGGACTTCGTCGTGTAGAGGTCCGGCTCGCTTACCCGAAGTTGTAGTGCTTCTTGACCGGCTCGGCCACGTTCCAAACGCAGTCAAGGTCTTGCGGGAAGACCACCAGGTCGCCCGGGCCGAAGGAAACGGAGGCGTCGTCGCCCGTGATCGTGACCTGACCTTCGAGAATCAGGCAGGTCTCTTTCTCGGTGTAGGACCAATCGAAAGACTTGGGCTCGCACGTCCAGGTCGGCCAGGCCTTGCACCGTTCGATCTCTTGCTCCGTGGGTTTACGCACGACGATATCGTTCACCGTTGGCATCGTTTCTTTTCTCCTACCGAAAATCAGCCATCAGAGGTTGTTTACCAGGCGGCCTCATTATAGCGGTGCGCCCGGATTTGGGAATACCCGGCCGCTTTTTCTGCGAAAGCGACTGGCGGTTCGCAGCGTCTGCTCATAGACTCACGTTTTTGCTTGGGGATAGACCCTTTCGTGACGGTGCAACGCATATGGACCAGGACCAACTGGATCGATTCAAACACTGGTTTGGCGAGTACACGGCCGGTTTCTACAACGACGACGCGTATGTGAACGCCAATCTCCAGCTCAAGCAGGAGCACACGGAGCGGACGGTTCAAGAGATCGTGTTGCTCGCGCGCGAACTGGGCCTGAGCGAGAACGAGATCCGCGCCGCCGAGCTGATCGGCCTGCTTCACGATATCGGTCGCTTCCCCCAGTTCGCTCGGTACCGCACGTACAACGACCCGCGCAGCGTCAACCACTGCCAACTCGGCGTCGAGGTCCTGCGCAGCGAGGGCGTGCTGGAAACGCTGGCAACCGAAGAGCGACGTTGGGTGGAGACGGCGGTCGGCCTGCACGGCCGCAAGGCCTTGCCCTCGGCGCTCAAGGGCCAGGCGCTGCTCTTCGCCAAGCTCATTCGCGACGCGGATAAGATCGACATCTTCCGCATCGTCGTCGAGAACTACCAGCAGTACCGGGACGACCCTGAGGGCTTCCTGCTCGAGATCGAACTGCCCGACGTCCCCGAGTACACGCCGGACGTGCTCCAGGCGGTGCTGAACGAGGAGCTGATCGATTCGGCCAAGCTCTACACGCTCAACGACGCCAAGCTGTGCCAACTTGGCTGGGTATACGACTTCAACTTCACCGCGTCACTGCGGCGAATCGATCAGTGCGACTTCCTACCCAAGCTGTTCTCGTTCCTGCCCCAGGACGAACAGATCGAACGGGCTTGCCGCAAGATCCGCCAGTACGTCGACACCCGACTTGCCGCGCCCGGCTAGCGAATCGCCTGGAGTCCCGCAACGGATGCGGTTTATGTCTGTAGGTAGACTCGCCGGCTCACCTCCGGTCTGTCATCTCGACCGGAAGCCCGGCTGCGCCGGGCTGGAGTGGAGAGATCTGGCCCCGACAAGGATCAATCGCAATAGCGTGTTGCGCCCATCCATGCGGAGATTTCTCCACTCCGCTTCGCTCCGGTCGAAATGACAGAGACGGGCGCCGATACAGAGCCGCCATCTACCCACAAACGTCAAGTGCACCCTCCCGCAACTCCCTCCGGAATTCGCCGTTGACATCCGTCGTCCCCTGGTACATCATGAACCCTGCGGGCTCTTCGATTTGAAACTACTCCGAGAGAACCTGCTGCGCCCCGTTAACCATTAACGGCTCTCTAGCAAGGAGACGAAGTGAGTTTGCTGAGCAGACTACTGTCACAAGCGGGAAGGCCGCGCGGCTGGTTTGGTCGGACCCTGGTTCGTGGTATGAACCGGGGGCATGCCGGCCTGACGCGCTGGGGTCTTTCGCAGGTGGAGATTTTTGAAGACGCGCACGTACTCGATATCGGCTGCGGCGGGGGTCGCACCCTCGAGACTCTCGCATCCCGGGCTGGACGTGGCAAAGCCGTCGGCATTGACTACTCCGAGGACGCGGTTGCCGTCGCGCGGAAAAGGAACCAAGAACTGATCGACAGCGGTCGCGTTGAAGTGCTCCATGAGTCGGTGTCCTCGATGCCATTCGCCGATGCAACCTTCGACTGTGTCACCGCCGTGGAGAGCTATTACTTCTGGCCCGATATCGCCGCCGACCTGGCCGGAGTACGGCGGGTGATGAAGCCCGACGGGCAACTGGTCATCATCGCGGGGATGTACCTGGGATCGAAGTTCGACAAGCGAAACACGAAAGTAATCGAAGCGGGCGACATGCGGTGCTTCTCGGCCCAGCAGTTCGAAGACACACTCCAGGGCGCAGGATTCGCCCACGTCGCCGTCACAACCGAACCCCGCAAGGGATGGATATGCGCCGTCGCGGAGTCGGGGAAATAGCTGGTGGTCCCCATGACGCCATTGGATCCTGCAATATGTCTCTAGACTATCCATTCTATGAAGAGTTGCGTCGCAGGAAGCACAGGGCGGCCAAGTGGTGGAAACTGGGAGATTGCCTCTACTACGTGGGCCTGCTGGGAACGATACTCCTTTTCATGATCAAATTCGTGTTGTCCATCGTTGCGCATTTCTGTGATTGGAGCAGTCGCGTCACGGTGTATTCCGGAATAGCGATGATCATTGGGATCGTCCTTTTCTTCAGTGGTGTGTCTCTCAAACGGCTTTCATACACAATGGCTAGAAGAGACGGAATCGATGTTGATGACTATTAGGCGGTTGCGCAACGCGGAGGCCGCCACCCACTTAGTGACGTGACATTGCCGGGAAATGGGTGGCTATCCCCATCCATCCGTTGATGGGGGACGTTATGAGGAGACAAATGGGAACGGACTATTTGCGAGAATTGACATTACGTCGTAAGAAAGCGCATGCCAGATTCAACGAATTGAGCCCCGAGGTTTACCGGAAGTACATTGAACTGGAGCAGGCGGCGTTCAGCGCGGGCGAGCTTTCTCAGAAGACGAAGGAACTGATAGCGATCGGCATCTCGGCCGGGGTCGGGTGCGAGGGATGTATCCAATGGCACACAGAATACGCCTTGAAGCACGGCGCCACCGAGAAAGAGATTATGGAAGCGATCGAGGTGGCGATCGAAATCGGCGGCGGAAAGGCCGTCACCACTGCTCGACTTGCTATCGAAGTGATGGATAAGATCAAGAAAGGCGATCACGATCCGGCGGAATATTGAATCGCATGGTGATGTAGCGACACCACACTCGATTCACGACCGGAATGAGCAAGGTGCCGCCTGAGTCCGACAATGTTAGCGTGACGCAAATGAATGCAAAGAAGAAGGCTATTCTCGATCGCATCAAGCATCTTGAAGAGGCGATCGCCAAAGGACGTGAGTATCTGGCCAGTGGTGAGCACGCCCACTGGCACGGATTTCGCCCTTTGTTTGCCGACAAGGTAAAGGATGGCAAGGTGCTGCCGCCCCACAAAGATTGGGTGAAGAACGTGTTCCTTCCGAATCAAGAGAAGGCGCTGAGAAGAGCCGAGAGGGTAGTCGAGAGAATGAACTAGGTTGCGGTGACGTCGGGACACCGTGCCCAATTCAGGACCGAATTGAGTAGGGTGTCCCCGGAATTCACCCAGAACCGAATCAAGTAAGGTGTCCCTGGAATTGCCAGAATTCCTTCCGGAATTCTCCGTTGACATCCATCGTCCCCTGGCATATCATAATCGTAGCGGACCTTGTGATTTGAGACGACCTTGAGAGACTGGATGCGGCCCAACGGAATCCGCGTAAAACAGGGAAGGGGAAAAGGGACCGCAGACCTTTGGCTCCATGATCCTGGGAAGTGCGGCCAATTCGTGATCGAGAAGGAGACAAAGACTATGTTTCGAGACATGTACTGCACCCGTTGCGGAAGCACTGCCATGCCAAAGGAAGGACTGGCAGGAGGTTTCTTCTTCGAACTCTTCCTCTGGGGGCTGTTTGTAGTCCAGGGAGCATTCTTTGGAGGCAACGGTCTATGGATTCTACTGCTGGTAGTCGCCGCGGCCTATAGTGGTTGGAGACATTCCACCAAGCGAAGGATCTGTCCAAAGTGTGGCTCAAGTGATATCATCCCAGTGGACTCGCCCAAGGCAAGGCAATCTCGTACGGATTCTGACTGCGCCTCTCGCGATGTTCATTCAGGGGAAAACGGGGCAGCCGCCATGTGATAGCGTGACATTGCCGGATACCAGATGGCAGCCCCCATCAACGCTTGAGGAGGTCTCTAAGGAAGCGGCCGGTGTGGCTGGTTTTGGTTTGGGCGACGGTTTCGGGGGGGCCTTGAGCGACGATGCGGCCGCCCTGGTCGCCTCCTTCGGGGCCGAGGTCGATGAGCCAGTCGGCGGTCTTGATGACGTCGAGGTTGTGTTCGATCACCACGACGGTATTGCCCGCGTCCACTAATCGCTGCAGGACGGCCAGTAGCATTTCGATGTCCTGGAAGTGCAGGCCCGTGGTGGGCTCGTCGAGGATGTAGAGGGTCCGCCCCGTATCGCGCTTGGCCAGCTCGCGGGCCAGCTTGATGCGCTGGGCCTCCCCGCCGGAGAGGGTGACGGCCGACTGGCCCAGCTTGATATAGCCCAGACCCACGTCGATGAGCGTCTCCAGGATCGCGGTGATCTTGGGGTGGTTCGCGAAGAGGTCGCGCGCCTGGCGCACGGACAGCTCGAGCACCTGGGCGATGGAGTGGTCCTTGAACGTGACATCGAGGGTGGCGTCGTTGAACCGCTTGCCGTGACAGGTCTCGCAGGGCACGTAGACGTCGGCGAGGAAATGCATCTCGACCTTGATATAGCCGTCCCCTTTGCAGGCCTCGCAGCGTCCACCTTTGACATTGAAGGAGAAGCGTCCCTTGGGGTAGCCCTGGGTCCGCGCCTCGGGCAGTTGGGCGAACAGATCGCGGATATGATCGAAGACCTTGGTGTAGGTGGCGGGGTTACTGCGCGGGGTCCGGCCGATAGGATTCTGGTCGATGTTGATGACCTTGTCGATGTGTTCGAGCCCCTCGATGCGCTGGTGGGCGCCGACGTCGAGATTGGAGTCGTGCAGGGCCCGCGCCAGGGCGGGGTAGAGGATCTGATTGATCAACGTGGACTTTCCCGCCCCTGAGACGCCGGTGACAGCCACGAGCAGGCCCAGGGGGATGCGGACGTCGATGTCCTTGAGGTTGTTCTGAGCGGCCCGCTTGATCGTGATCCAGGGCTGTGATTTCGGCGCAGCGGCTCGCCGCTCGGGAGGGATGGCGATGTCGCGTTTGCCGGCCAGGTACTGACCGGTCACCGACATCCGCTGGCGCCGGACCGCGGCCGGCGTCCCCTGGGCGACGATCCGCCCGCCCAGCAGACCGGCCCCGGGGCCCATGTCCACGATCCAGTCGGCCGCGTTCATGGTCTCCCGGTCGTGCTCGATCACGATCAGCGTATTGCCAATGTCACGCAAATGGCACAGCGTCTCCAGCAGGCGGATGTTGTCACGCTGATGCAGACCGATGGAGGGCTCATCCAGGATATAGAGCACGCCCGTCAGTTCCGAGCCGACCTGGGACGCCAGGCGAATGCGTTGCGATTCGCCGCCAGAGAGGGTGGGCCCTTTGCGGGACAGGCTCAGGTAGCTCAGTCCCACGTTGATCAGGAAGCCCAACCGGCTGGAAATCTCCTTGATCAACTCGGCGCCGATGAGCCGGCGGTTACCGGTCAGTTTCAGGCCGGTCAGGAAGTCGTAGGCCTGCCCGATCGTCATCTCCGTGACATCCACGATAGACTTGCCGCCGATCGTGACGCAGAGCACCTCAGGCTTCAGACGGGCGCCTTTGCATTCGACGCAGGGCTTCTCGGTCATGAAGCCCGCATAGTAGCGCTTCTGGTGCTCAGACTTGGTGTACTGGTAGCGGCGCATCATGGCCGGGACCAGACCTTCCCAAGCCATGCTGACGTTGGCCTGGATCTTCTCGGAGTCCCACTTGACCTGCATCTCCCGATCGCCCGAGCCGAAGAGGATGGTGTCGCGCTGCTGCTTGCTCAGCCGGCGCCAGGGCTTGTCGAAGTCGAAGCCCCACTGGGTCTCCATCGCCTTGAGTTGGCGCCCGCCCCACGACTTGCTCTCGGTGCCGCCCCGCGTGAAGTACCCGTGCCAGGGAATCACCGCACCCTGCCGAATGCTGAGCGATGTGTCCGGCACGATGCGGCTCGGGTCCATCGCCAGTTGGCTGCCGATCCCGTTGCACGTCGGACACATGCCCTGCGGCGAGTTGAACGAGAACAACGGCGGGTCCAGGGCCGGGTAGGCGTGCCCGCAACAGGAGCGGGCCTCGCTCATGCGCAGATCTTCGCGTTCGGGGATGTGCACGATCAGGCGCCCGTGCCCGAACCTGAGACACTGTTCCACAGAATCGGTGAGGCGCTTCTTGAAGGCGGCCCCGGGCTTGACGATGAGCCGGTCCACCACGATGTCGATGGTGTGCTTCTTCTGCTTGGGCAGCTTCTGGATCCCGTCGAGACCCTGGATCACGCCGTTGATGCGCACGCGCGTGAAGCCCTCGGCCTTGAGGCCCTCCAGACGCTCGCGGTGCTCGCCCTTACGGTTCTCCACCAACGGCGCCAGGAGCATCAGGCGCGTCTCGGCGGGCAACTGGCAGATCTGCTCCACCATGGCTTGCGCATCCCCCCGCCCCACAGGTTGGCCGCAGGTCAAACAGTGCTGCTGGCCGATCCGCGCGTAGAGCACACGCAGGTAGTCGTAGATCTCGGTGATGGTCCCCACCGTGGAGCGCGGATTGCGGCTGGCCGCCTTCTGCTCGATGGAGATGGTGGGCGACAGGCCGCTGATGGTGTCGTAACGGGGCTTGTCCATCTGCCCGATGAACTGGCGGGCGTAAGCCGACAGCGATTCGACATAGCGGCGCTGCCCCTCGGCGAAGATCGTATCGAAGGCCAGGCTCGATTTACCCGAGCCGGAGACGCCCGTGATGACAATGAGCTTCTTCTTGGGCAGTTCGATGTCGATGTCTTTGAGATTGTGTTCGCGCGCGCCCTTGACCACGATCGTATCGCGTTCCGGTGTACGGCGTCGTCTATAGGAGGCTCTGGTCTTACCTGGCACAGTCTTCACGGTCTCAGATGGCTCACATTTCGTTTTGGGCTCGTTCCGCAAACTCGATCTGGCTTCGAACGACCGGTCTTTCGTCTAGACAGCGCCCGGCTGCATCGAAGATGGGCTCAGTATCACCTGCTTCGCCGGCTTTGTCAGGAGAAAAATCGGTCGTGAGGCGCCTGGGGGTGCAGTTCATGTTTGTAGGTAGGGCCATGGTCATGGGCTCTGTCATTCCCGCGCAGGCGGGAATCCAGACATAGGACGTGCCCTCATAGTTTCTGGTCGTGCTGGCTGCCAGACCAACCGGACGCGAGTCTCTGGATTCCTGCCTGCGCAGGAATGACAAGAGCGGGCGCTGGCACACAGGAGCCAGGCACCCACAAACGTGAAGTGCATCCGACGTCCGGGTGCCGTCTACACCGTCGACGCGTTGGGTCGTTTGGCCCAGTCGGTGCCGTACGAGAGCACGACGATGTAGCCGATCAGGCCGAGTCCCAGGACGAGGATGACGGCGAACAGCGTGAAGCTTGACCATTGGGAATGCACCGGCACACTCGAGAGATCGAAATACTCGGCCAGCGCCAGGCGACGCAGCGTATCGCGCAGCGCTGCCGTTGCGAACAGACCCACGAACAGCGCGATCGCCGAGAGGAGCATCCGTTTGATCGCCATCGACTTGAGCGCCGTGTACCCGAGGACCAGCGCCGCGGCGAACGCGAGGATCGCCACGTAGACGAAGATGGATTCGAGACTGCCAAACAGCCCCGTACGCACCGACTCGGGCAGAGCGAGACTACCCCACAGTCCGAAGACCAGCGTGCCGATACAACCAGCGATCGAGACGCCCAGCGGGCGAGATACCGGCCGCATCGGGGCTTCGCCATCCGGAGTCTGGAGCCGCGTAAAGAGCGCCACGAACAATCCACCACCGGCCAACAGCGCTGAGAGAGCAAACAACCAGCGCGGGACCAGCGTCGCGTCCCCGTAATAGGGCGTCACCCCGCTATTGGCCCGGAAGGTCTCCCAATCCTGGGGGTTCTGCGCCAACGTGCCGTTCGTCGCCAGGATGAAAGCCGACGCGGCCAGCAGGATCAGGATCAGTACGCCCAGTCCACGGATCGATTTGCCCTGGCGCGAGCGCAGCCACGACCAGAACAGCAGGTAGAGGTTCACGACCATCAGGGCGAGCAAGCCCAGCCAGACGTATCCGACGAGGATGTTGGCCGTGTAGAAGAAGTTGCCGTACAGCACCTGCACGAACAATAGCGGCGCGATCCCCAGCGTCATCGCCATCGACAGGCTATAGGGCAAGAAGGCCGAGAGCTTGGCCCGGACGGGCGTTTCATCTTCGGAGCCTTGGCCCATGACATAGGCGGCCGCGCCGCCCATCGTCATCGCCAGAAACGCCCAGTGCGCCGCCAGCGTCAGGGCCATAAGGAACTGCGCCAGGATCGCGGGCATCGGCGAACCCAGCATATCGTATGACGGGATCAGATTAGCTAACATCGCTCACTCCCTTTCCACATCCGCGTTATTCGTCATCGTTGGCGTTCAAGGTCATCAGGAATTCCGCCAGCGCCTCCTTCTCCCGGTCGGTGCCCGGGAACGGCGGCATGGCGGGTTTGACCTCGTCGAGTTTGTCCAGCGTCTCCCGCACAGTCTCTTGGGACCAACCCCGCACGAGCGGCCGGATCGCGTTGTACCCGTCGACACTGTGACAGCGCAGGCAGGCCGCCTTGAAGACCGCTTTGCCAAGTTCGGCGCCGGCCAGAGACGCCGGCTCGACACCCGAAGGAACCGCCCAGCCGGAAGCCGAAAGAATCCCCGCCCTTTGCGTGTGGGTCAGGTTCCCCCGTGGATCAAGGTCTTCAAAACCCGGGGCTGTCACGCCGGTTGAGTACATGAAGCCCTCGATCACGTAAGGCTTGCGCACGCCCTCGCGCACGAATTCCATCGCGCCGAAGGCGATGAATGCCAACAGGCCCAGCAAGATAGCACCCAGCGACGAAACCGCGAAGTCCTTGCGCACCATGCTCACGATAGCCGCGAAGGACAACGTCAGGAAAGCCGCCATGCCGAACCCGAGAAACAGGACCATCGCCGGCGCGCCACCCATGAGAAACGTCTGGGCCCGGTCGCTGAGTTGGCTGAACGTCCAGCCGGCCAGTGGAATGCACAACAACGCAGGGATGATGAACTTGAACGCCAGCGACACGATCCGGTTGCGGGTCTGTTCGGAAGTCCGCCGATCCCACGAAACCAGAACGATCGCCCCGACGCCCGCCAGCGCCAGTGAGATCAGGAACCGGGCCGCGGCGGTCGGCAGATAGGTCTCGTTCAAAATGCCTTTGTAGTTCATGACCCCGGCGTCGAACGGTTGCCACGAGCCGGTCGTGAGCATGAAGCTGAGGATCGCGTTGATGATCAGCAGCGTACCCAGGGAGGTGAAGGCGAAGATCCAGGCCAGCCGATTGTGCTTGCGCGGGTCCATCTTGTCCCAGCGAAAGGCGTAGATGAAGATCACCAGGCCTTCGATGATGAACAGTACCCATTCGATCGCCCAGTCCCACACGAACTGATGGATCAGGATCGAGACGGCCCGCGGTGCGACCAGCGCGATCGTGAACCAGATCCCTACACCGGTGACGGTGCCCAGGACGTAGGGCCCCAGCAGGATCAGCCAACTGTATTGCTTCAGAAAAGCAATCGTTCCGCTGTCCTGCTCGCGGATGGCCCGACGCTCGGCGGCCGCCATCAGGAAGCCCGATCCCACCGAGAAGTGTGAGATGAAGACGTGGACGATGGCCATCACGGCGATCAGCCCGCTGCCTCCCAACAGCGGCACGTCGAAGATTGGGTACTCCAGCATAACGATTCTCCTTGTCCAGCTACTTGTGCTTTGAGCGAACAGGTTGACGCGATCCCGGCGGATCGATGAATTGGGCAATCTTGGCCCGGCCCAGAACGCCGACGAGTTTCTCTCTTGTCTCGGCCCAGAACGGGTGGATCGGGCAGGTCTGATCCCGCGAGCAGGCGCCCTGTCGAATCAGGCAGCGGTTCAGAGTGACGGGGCCTTCAACGGCCTCGACGACATCGAGCACGGAGATATCTTCCGGCCGGCGCAAGAGTTGCGCGCCGCCGTTACGCCCCGGCGCGGTCGCCAGGATCTTCGCCTGCGTCAGGGCTTGAAGGATCTTCGAAACGAACACTCTCGGAATCTCCTGGGTCGCCGACATCTCCGAGGCCGGCACACGGCGATCACGGCCGCTGGCGGCCAGGTAAGCCACCATGCGGAGGGCATAATCGGTCGCACGTGTAATCTGAATCATGGAATCACCCCGGCACCAACCCGAAACCTATACTAATTTACTCCATGTTTAGCACACAGACAAGGGGATAGTCAAAATCGATAGCGTTGGGGACTGCATGGTGGTGCGAATCTCTTGAAGCGGGGGCACGGATCGAGGGCAGTTATTTGGACAGCCGGTTCGTGGGGGAAGCGTCCCCCGGGGGTCGGGCGCGATCACAACGTGTGCGCGGAGTGTTTGAGCCGGGGGCGAGTTGTGCAGTCAGGTTCGCCTGGCGCGCGACGCGGCGATCCGAAGGAGGAGGAACCATCTGCCAATGAGAAGGCAGACCCACACCAGGATGTCTTACCAGCCGTCTCTTACGTTCGCCAGCGCAGTCGTTCGGTGTGCCCGTGCTGACGCGTGTTGCCGGCGACGGCGTTCAGGGTGAACACGCCTTCCGTGTCGGTCAGGTGGGCGTCGACCCAGCCGACGGGCTCGCGGCTCAGTTGGTTGTACCCCGTCGCGGGCAGACTGATCATGTGGATGCCGTCGATCTGTCGGAACGCGAATTCGTGGGAATGGCCATGCACGACGGCTTTGATCTTCGGCATGGGCTTGATGACTTTCAGCAGGCTGTCGCCATCGAGCAGCGAGCCGAAGCCCTTGACGGGATGGTGCAGGCACAGGATCGTGGGCGTCTCGTCGCAGACTTCGAGATAGGTCTTGAGCCATTTGCGCTGGGCCTGGCCCAGCCGTCCCCAGGGCAGGTCGACGAAGAGCAGCGAATCGAGCAGGATCAGATTGACCGAGCTGGTCTTGACAGTGACGATTCGCTTGCCGCCGACGCGCCATTCATGACTGCCCGTGTTCTGGAACGTGTTCAGGAAGTTGTCGCGGTTGTCGTGGTTGCCCGTCGCCAGATGGATCGGCCGCTTCTGGGCGACCGGCGTCAGGAGTTTCTTGAGGTTCTGGTAGTCTCCCGAACGTCCTCGGAGCCGGGCCAGATCGCCGGTGATGATCACGCCGTCCGGCAGGCTCGAATTGAGTTGGCCCGTGATTTCCTGGAGATTCTGATAGGGATAGAAGCCTCGGTATCTGTTGCGCGAATTCCGGGAGATGTGCGTATCGGAAAGGAACGCCCAGTGAGCGCTATCACTTCGATCGGAAGCCAGGACCTCTTGCGGCCCGAAGGTCGCGATCCCGCCGGCCAGCGCCATGGCGCCGTGGAGAAACTGTCGTCTACTGAGCCGATGTTCTGTCGTACCGGACATAACCCGTTGCCTTTCTATACTGAGACACGCCCCGCGCAGCCGTCTGGCGTTCGAGCGCACGGGCGACCTCGAATCTTTCGGTATCGATCCCTCCGTTCCGTTAACCGCCCTACCGGGCGGCCCGTCGAAAGCTACCCCCAAGCACCCTTCTCCGGTTTCCTTTTTGCTCAGTGAGAGTATCGGCACGAGCCCCCCCTATCCTCCACTAGGATATAGTTATCCTTCAGTTAAGGAGCGATTGGGCGCAGGGAGGCAGCGTTGGAGGGGGTGATCAGGTCAATGATTCCTGGCGGCGCGCATTTTACCGGTCGCAATGAGCAATACTGGCTTCCTGCTACGCACCCCCGTGCCGTTGACGATCCGAATCTGTCATTCTCGCGCAGGACCGTAGGGTGTGCAATGCACACCGACCTCATTCGTTGACGTAGGAAGACGGTGTGCGGTGCACACCCTACGATTTGTCTCCCCGCACAGAAGCGGGCGTAGGTATGCAGGAGTCAGGCGCCCACACACGCGAAGTGTATCCGATCCGAGGCGGTTGCTAGGAGCGCCACTGGATGGTTTTGGTGGCGCCGTCGGCCTGGGTGTTGCCTCCGACGGTGTGCAGGATGAAATCCCCACCGGCGGCGGCCAGCCGCGCTTCGACCCATCCGACCGGCTGGCTGTCGTTGAAGTTGTACCCGCTAGCCGGCAGGTTGATCAGATGGATGCCTTCGAATTCGTTGAAACTGTAGACGTGCGAGTGCCCGAAGACGAGCGCTTTGACCTGCTTGGCGGGTTTGATGAGCTCGAACAGGCGCGGCACGTCGAGCAGATCCCCATCCCCATCGCCCAGGGTGTGGTGGAAGAAGAGCATCGTCGGCTTATCGTCGCCGTCCGTCAGGGCATTCTGGAGCCAGTTACGCTGGTTTCTGCCGAGCAGGCCCGCGACCTTATTGCAGTAGAGCAGCGAGTCGAGCACGATCAGGCGGACCGGGCCGGTATCGACCACGACGACGTGCTTGCCGTGCACAGCCTGTTTGGCGCCACCCGGCTTGGCGAAGGCGGCGAGGAAGTTCGCGCGATGGTCATGGTTGCCCAACCCGACGCAGACGGGGCGCTTCTCTACAACCGGCGCCAGGAGCTTGCGGGCGTTGGCATAATCGCCCGGCAAGCCTTCAAGCCGGGCCAGATCGCCCGTGATGACGACGCCTTCGGGCAGATCCGCCGTCATCTGCGCGACGACCTTCTGCATATTCTGATAGGGGTAGAAACCTCGATAGTTGTTCTGTGGATCGGCCGGGACGTGCGTATCGGAGAGGAATCCCCAGCGGGCTTGCTTCTTGCAGCAGGCATCGTTGGCGTGACCGACGGATGGTCCGAGCATGACTACGCCGCCCATCGCGGCCAGGGAAGACTTGAGGAACTGTCGTCTGTTCGTCATGGCTTTGCCTCTCCTCATATCAAGGTTCCAGATAGGCGCTTACCAGCCGCCCGGCTGCAGCGCGTCGTCGACCGGGCTGTTCCACCAGTCCGGATCGCGGAAGTACTGCTTGAGCATCAGTGCGGCGTTGACGCCGTCGGCTACAGCGGTGACCAACTGCATCGCCGCTCCGATGCGGCAGTCGCCCGCAACGAAGACGCCCGGCACGTTCGTGCGCAGGTACGCGCAGTCGCACTTGATGAAGCCGCTGTCAGTCAGTTCCACGAAGCCCTTGAGGAAGTCCGTGTTCGGCTCCATGCCTACGAAGATGAACACGCCGTCGCACGGGTAGTCCTCTTCTGCTCCCGTCTTGACGTTCTTGAGCTTGGCGGATTGGACCTTCCCGTCCCCCTCGATGGCGGTCGCGACGGTGTCGTACTTGATGACGAGATTCGAATCGGGTTCGTTCGCCTTGGCGAGCAGTTCTTCGACGAGGATCTTGTCGGCCCGGAATTCGTCGCGCCGGTGGACTACCGTCACCTTGCTGGCGTACTTCGCCAGATGCAGGGCTTCCTCGATTGCAGTGTTGCCCCCGCCTACCGAGACGACTTCGCGCTCGCGGAAGAAGGGCGCATCGCAGGTGCCGCAGTAGCTGACGCCCGCGCCGGCGTTGCGGAACTCGTCCTCGCCCGGGACGCCCAGGTGCCGGTAGTTGCTCCCCGGCGCGAGGATGACCGCCCGGCCCACGTAGATCTGCGAATCACACGAGACGGCGATGTTCCCGTCCTCACGCTTTTCGAGCTTGGTCACTTCCGAGGCGCTCTTGACCTCGGCGCCGAAGGTGTCGACCTGCTTTTGCATCCGCTCGATCAGGCCGGGTCCGTCGATCTTGTCGAAACCGGGGTAGTTCTCGATCCGGTTGGTGTTGTTGATCTGACCGCCGGGCATGAGCTTCTCGAGCATGAGGGTCTTGAGTCTGTCCCGGGAGGTGTAGAGAGCGGCGCCGAGCCCGGCCGGGCCGGCCCCGACGATGATGACGTCGTAGAGCGTCTCGTTCATAGCGATGGCGTCCTCTGCGCTTAACCCAACTGCGAATCGATCTTGGCCTTGAGATCCGCCTCGAAGCTCGGCGTGACCCCCGTGATCTGGTCGACCATCTGGCCGTCCTTGAACAGGAACATCGTGGGAATGCTCATGATCCCGTATTGCGTGGCGATCTGCCGCTCCTCGTCCACGTTGACTTTGCAGATCTTCACTTTCCCACCGTACTCGCCGGCGACCTTCTCCAGCACGGGCGCCGCCATTTTGCACGGGCCGCACCAGGGCGCCCAGAAATCCACGAGCACGGGAACATCCGATTCCAGAACGACGCTTTGAAAATCAGCGTCGGTTACGTCGATTGTGTTGCCGTCGGCCATCTGTGTTCTCCTTGAAGCTAAAGGCCTCTTCAAAATGCAAAGAAACGAGCGGCGATCGTATGGCGCAGAGAGCGGCCTGTCAATCGCCTTTCGACGGGGTCTTCGCCTGATACGCACTTCATGTTTGCCGGTAACTGACTTCTCTATACCCGCCTTTGTCATTCCTGCGCAGGCAGGAATCCACAGACTGGCGTTCAATATGACCACACACTATGAGTGTACCTTCAACGTCTGGATTCCCGCCTGCGCGGGAATTACAGGGGTCTATGGCCATAGCCCTACCTACAAACATGAAACGTACTCTTCGCTTGCGGCTCTACGCCGGGGCGCTTTGTAGGGTTCGCGTCGCGGCTTGCTGGATCAGATCGGGCAATTCCGCAATCTCGCTGATCCGCCAGGCGCCCGGCGGGGTCGCTTTGCCCGCATTCGTGTAAGCGTTCTTCAGCGCCGCGGCCATGCCGCCCTTCAGCGCGGGTCGGATGTCCTTGTCGATCCGGTCCCCGACGAAGAGGATATTCTCGAACGCCTCGCCGACCTTCTCGGCCGCGATCCGGAATATCCGCGCGTCCGGCTTACGCATGCCCAGTTCGTACGAATAGAGGCGCACCGAGAAGAAATCCAGAATGCCGACCGCCTCCATGTGCCGCTCCAGCGCCTCGCGATTGACGAAGGTGTTGGAGAGGATTCCCAGCTTCAGGCCGAGATCCTTGAGGCGCGTCAGTGTCTCGACGAGGTCGCGCTCCACCTGGGTCTGAGCGCAGAGCGGCTCATACCAATGCCAGATCACCTGCTCCCATTGTTGCCGGGCCAGATGGATTCCTTCTTTTTCGCCGACCTTGGCCAGCAGCGCCAGCGCGTCGAAATCGCGGCCGGTGCATTCGGAGAGGAAATGGTGGATCCGCAAACGAACGAGGTAGCGCAGGAAGTAGCCGGTGAAGCTCCCGAGCGGCTGGCCCTGATCCTTGATATAGTCGTACGAGGATCGCGCCGCCTGCAGGACGAGTCGGGTGGTGTTGACTTTGCCGTAGTTCAACAGGGTGTCGCCCAGGTCGAACAGTACGGCTTTGATCTCTTGTTGAGGCATCCAGGCCCCTTTCTTCAGGTTAACGTGCTGTCATACGCGGCTACTTCAAGGGCGGTGCATCGGCGCCGAAGGCATCGCGCACCCACCCGAACATCTCGTCGTCGGAGATCGAAGAGACCCGACTGGCCGCGTACTCGGCGTCGATCCGGTCCTTGATCTTGATGACCCGCGGGTCGTGCTTGGCGATCTGGATCTCGTAGTGGGCCTCGATCCAGTGCTTGATCCCCGCTGCGCCGGTCTTGTCGGTGATCGCCACGCCGATCGGACGCTTGAGGAGCTTGTCGGTATCGAAGCAGTTGTAGATCTCCTCGTTCTTGAGCAGCCCGTCGGCGTGAATGCCCGCGCGTGTCACATTGAAATCGCGACCGACCAGCGGGTAGTTTCGCGCGATCTCGAAGCCCATGTCCTTACGTACGTACTCGGCCAGCTCCGTGATCGCGGCATAATTGACGCCCGGGGTCATTCCCTTGAGCTGAGCGTGCTCGACGACCATCGCCTCGAGGGGCGGGTTGCCCGTCCGCTCGCCGCAGCCGAAGATCGCACCGTTGGCGGCGCAACATCCGTAGAGCCAGGCGGTTGCGGCGTTGACCTCGACCTTGTGGAAATCGTTGTGCCCATGCCATTCGAGCTGTTCGGGCTGAATCCCGACTTGGCGCAGCCCATGGATGAGCTTGGGGACGCTGCGCGGCACGGCGACGCCGGGCCAGGGGATGCCGAATCCGAGCGTGTCGCAGAGCCGGATCTTGACCGGCTGGTTGTACTTCTCGCCGACCTTCAGCAGCTCGGAGGCGAAGGGCAACACGAAGCCTTCGAAATCGGCCCGCGTGATGTCCTCGAAATGGCAACGCGGGATCACCCCGCTATCGAGCGCCGCTTTGACGACGTCGAGATACCCGGCCAGCGCCTGGGCCCGCGTCTTGCGGAGCTTGAGGAAGATATGGTAGTCGCTGGCCGAGGTCAGAATGCCTGTTTCGCGCAAGCCCATCTGCGAGACGAGCTTGAAGTCCGAGGCGACCGCGCGGATCCAGCCGGTGATCTCGGGGAACTCATAGCCCCGGGCCTGACAAAGTTCGACGGCTTTGCGATCGCGGTCCGAGTACAGGAAGAACTCGCACTGGCGGATCAGCCCGGTCCCGCCGTCGATCTCGTGGAGCAGATCGTACACGCGGAGGATCTGTTCCGGCGTGTAAGGCGGCCGCGCCTGCTGACCGTCCCGGAAGGTCGTGTCGGTGATCCAGATCTTCTCGGGGATCTCGTAGTCGACGCGCTCGTTATCGAAGACGACTCTCGGAAACTCGCTGTAGGGAAAGGCCTCTCGATAGAGGTTCGGCTTATCGACGTCTGATAGACCAAAACGCTTGTCTGTCATAGCTTGCCTCCTGTAGCAGTCATCGGGATCGCTACGCGGGGCCTGACACACGCCCGCCCGTAGCCGTCCCGGCGCAATCCATCGCTCGTTTGGTTGTGCGGCGGTATTTACGCATACCTCAGAACCGGTCTATCCTAACGCAAAGAGGGGGCCCTGTAAACAACGGGGTGACGTCCGATACGACGATGTTGCACCGAAGGTGCGCCAAAACGACGGTTATGTGACGGACGGAACAACGATCTGCCTTCCGCCGCGCGGGATGCTGGAGACCTCCGCTCCGCTCGAATCAGAACCTAGCCGAGGTGGGATTCGAACCCACACGCCCTGTCGGGCAGGGGATTTTAAATCCCCAGCGTCTGCCATTCCGCCACTCGGCCAAATGCTTCTGAATACAGCACTTATGATCGAAACCCCGACTCCCGGAAAGGAGGCGTCGTCCGGGACGCGCTGCTTGATCCTCTGGAAACCGCATTATATGCCGTCACTTCGGGCTCACCAAGCAAAAACGGCTTGTCGGTCGATGGGAACGCCCGATTCGAATGGCGATGACCATTTGACGACCATCAGACAATCGACACGTGACCAACGGACGACCATCTAGCGGCCACTAACAATAATGAGAGGAATGATAAGAAGGGAAAGAAGAGCCCCCTTTTTTAATTCAGTAGAAGCAGCGTGACAGCGATTCTCACGCGACTCGGCCTGCCAAAATGGCACGGGGCGTGACAATCTGAGGGCCGCCCCCCCGGCCTCGGGAGTCCCCTCAGCCGAAGGAGAAACTCGCAAACCATTTCATAGCAGCATATTAGAACAGCCCAACACCGTTTCGGTTCCCGTTGGCATAGGTTTTGCATAATTGATAGCGGAGCCAGGTGACGCCTTATGCGCCTGGTACTTGAAGAGATACTTGCTGGGACGCGTGAACTGCCGACTCGGGAGCAAGGAAAGGACATTTGCAATGGCTAAGATTATTGGAATAGACCTCGGAACCACGAACTCAGTCGTAGCCGTGATGGAAGGCTCGGCGCCGAAGGTGCTGGTCAACGCTTCCGGATCGCGACTGACCCCGTCGGTCGTCGGTTTCACCGACAAGGGCGAGCGACTGGTCGGGCAGATCGCCAAGCACCAGCAGGTCACTAATCCTGAAAACACGGTCTTCTCGGTGAAGCGTTTCATGGGCCGACGCCACAGTGAGGTGGCTTCGGAAGAGAAGATCGTCCCTTACGGCATCACGGGCGGCGCGACCGAGCTGGTGAAGGTCAGCGTGCGGGGCAAAGAGTACACGCCCCCGGAGGTCTCGGCGATGATCCTGCAGGACCTCAAGAAGACCGCCGAGGACTATCTGGGCGAGAAGGTCGACCGAGCCGTGATCACGGTGCCTGCCTACTTCAACGACGCCCAGCGTCAGGCGACCAAGGACGGGGGCAAGATCGCCGGGCTGGAAGGCGATCGCATCAGCAACGAGCCGACGGCGTCCGCCCTGGCCTATGGCCTGGAGAAGAAGACCAACGAGAAGGTCGCGGTCTT
>JANQFY010000525.1 GCA_028277585.1 Sedimentisphaerales bacterium | reverse complement strand
TGATGATGGGCGGGCACTTCCGCAGCATGCTGGGGCGCAGTGATACTCAGGTCCTGGCCGTTTGCGACGTCGACAAGCGCCGGCGCGAAAGCGCCAAGGCCCAGGCGGACCGAGCGTACGCCGAGAAGAAAGCCGACGGCGCCTACAAGGGATGCGCCGCCTACCTCGAATACGAAGAGCTCTGCGCCCGGCCCGATATCGACGCGGTCTTCGTGGTGACCCCCGACCATTGGCACGCCATGTGTTCGCTGGCCGCGATCAAGGCGGGCAAGGACGTGTATTGTCAGAAACCGATGACCCTGACGATTCGCGAAGGGCGGCTGATGAGCGATGCGTGCAAGCAGTACGGCACGATTTTCCAAGTGGGCTCGCAGCAGCGTTCGGAGTGGGCGTTCCGCAAGGCGTCCGAGATCGTACGCAACGGCTGGATCGGCCGGGTGCACACGATCTACGCCCGGCTGGGCAGTTTCGCACCACCGGCAACGTTGCCCGAGCAGCCCATTCCGGAAGGCTTCGACTACGACCGCTGGTTGGGTCCAACGCCCTGGTATCGCTTCAATGAGGAACGGGTTAAGGGCAACTATGGTGGCGGCTGGCGGCGTTTCTGGGAATACGGCTCCCGCAAGAACGGCGACTGGGGCGCTCACCACTTCGACATCATCCAGTGGGCGCTGGGCATGGACGATTCCGGCCCGGTCAAGTTCATTCCCAAGGGTTGGAACGGGTACAAACACCAGACGCATTACTATGCCAATGGGATTCGCGTGCTGCGCGACCATGCCACCAAGGGCGGGCATATGATCCAGTTCATCGGCGAGGACGGTGAAGTGATGGTCAGTCGGGGAGGGCGGATCGATACGAATCCCGTCGAACTCGCGCAGCGTCCTCTGTTGCCAAGTGACATCCACCTCTATGAGTCGCGCAACCACGAGAGCAATTGGATCGACTGCATTCGCACGCGCAAGCAACCGATCTGTGACGCGGAAATCGGTCACCGGACGGCGACGATCTGTCATCTTAGCGGCATCGCCGAGCGGTTGGGACGCCCGATTCACTGGGACCCAGCCGAAGAGAAGATTCTGGACGATCCGGCCGCGGCACGCTGGTTCGATCGGCCGCGCAGAGCGCCGTACGTGCTCTGAGGAGGTTTCGGAATCAAGCTTTGACACAGATCAACGCGTTGCCTGAAAGGAATACAAGAATGATAAGACGATTCATAACGACGAAGACCCTGCTTCTGGCGCTCCTGGCGGTGTTGACCGCGGCCTCGACCGCGCCGGCCCAGGACATGGAGACACTGCTGGCCCAGTTGCGAGGTAAGGCCGACGCTCCCACGCGTAGCGCCGCCCAACTGAAGACGGCCTACCTCAAAGCCATCGACCATCTACTCCCTCTGATGTCGGCTGAAGATGTAGGTTCGCGCTACGCCCATCAGATCGCGCTGCAGGATATGGGGTCCCATGCGTCCCGACTCGGCGCTGAACTTGAGCGTAAGACGCTGGCCGAAGCCATGATCGCGACGCTCGATAGCGCCGAAATGCCCGACACCGTGCGTCACTGGTTCGTTCTGCAACTGGAGCGGATTGGCAAGGGGGAGTCGGTCCCGGCGCTGGCGAAGCTGATGTTCGCTGAGGACGCGCACCTGCGCGACTATGCGCGGCGGGCCCTGGAGCAGAATCCCGATCCCGGTGCGACCGATGCGTTGCTGGAGGAGTTGGCGAGGGCCGACGATGCGACTTGGAAGATCGGCTTGATCAACGCGCTCGGACGCCGGGGTGCGACCAAGGCGGTCGAGCCGATTGGTAAGGCCCTGACGGATGCCGATCCCCGAGTCGGCGCCGCGGCGGTGACTGCGCTGGGCAACATCGGTGGTGTTGAGAGCGGTCGCGCTCTGATCGGCGTGCTCAATCGCCCGCAGGATCCCATCGCCCGCAAGGCGGCCACCGCCCTCGTGGATATCGCTCAGAATCTGGTCGGCGAGGGGCTCTACAGCGATGCCGCCGACATCTATCGGTTCCTCTATCAGGGCGCCAAGCAGCGCTCCCGCGAGCCGGACAATCCGTTCAACATTCGCGCCGCGGCCTTGAACGGCATGGCGATCGCTTCTCAACAGGAACTGAACCGCTTGATCGTCGAGATCATCAAGGACAACGATCCGAAGATCCGCTCGTTTGCCGTGCAGGCCGCTCGGCTGGCGCCGACAAAGGCGCCGCTAGAGGCGCTGTGCGGCGTGCTGGCCGACCTGGAGCCGTACTATCAGGTGCAGGTGCTCGGCCTGCTCGCCGATCGGGGCGACCTGTCTTCCACCAAGTACGCCAAGGCGATGCTCGCGAGTGACGACGAAGCCGTTCGACTGGCGGCGATCGACGTCTTGCGAGTTATCGGCAGCGACGAAGGTGTGGCGGCGCTGATGGGGATCGCTGTTGATGGTTCAGGACGGACTCAGAAGGCGGCGCTGCGGGCGCTGGCCCTGACGACCGGGCCGCGGGTGGATGAGTGGATCGCCGACCAGGCGGCCTCCGGGGAAGCCGACGTGCGATCGGTGGCAATCGGCCTTTTGAGCCAACGGCGCCTGCCCCGTGCGACCGAGACGCTGTTGGGCTATGCGGCGGAGGGAGACGCCCAGACGCGCAGTGCTGCGTTCGAAGCGCTTGTTGATGTCGCGGATCTCGTAGATGTCGCCGAGCTGGCGCCGCTGGTAGTCAAAGCGGAGAGCCGTTCGGTTCGACGCGACGGCGCCGCGGCTCTGCGGGCCGTCTTCGCCAGGGCCAGCGACAAAGATGCGACGGCCGAGGTCATCGCGAGTCAGATGAAGGCAGCCGACATCGACGCCAAGGTGACGTTGCTGACGTGCCTCGATGCGCTGGGTGGGAAGGTCGCCCTGGGCATCGTCGTGGACGCGGCTCGGTCGTCGGATAAGACGCTGCGCGACGCGGCGGTGCGGACGCTTAGCAATTGGCCTGACTTCGACGCGGCTGAGAGTCTGCTCGGGATCGCGTCCAAGTCCGAGACGTCGCTGACGCACTATGTCCTGGCGACGCGCGGGGCCCTGCGACTGATCGCGACGAGTCAGTCGGCGCCGATGGACGACCGGGTGACGTTGTGCTTTTATGCGTTCGATAACGCCCGCCGGGTCAACGAGAAGAAGCAGGCCGTCTCGGCGATGGGGGCGCTGCCCAACAAGAAAGTGGCGGCCCGTCTGCTCGAACTGGCCAAGGACGATCAGGTCAAGATCGAGGCGGGGCTGGCGGCCGTCGAACTGGCGAGCAAGACGCTGCGCTCCGACCGAAAGGCGGCGCAGGGATTCGCCAAGAAGGTTCGCGAGCTGAACATTTCCGACGAGGTCAATCGCCGCGCCGATGCGGTCATTCGCGGCCGGAGGCGGTGACGCGATCTCTTATCAGATCAACACAGTAGGGATGCTCGAAACGGGAAG
>JANQFY010000513.1 GCA_028277585.1 Sedimentisphaerales bacterium | reverse complement strand
CTCCGGCACGTCGGATTGGCGCCAGAAGACGGTCTTCTCTATGTCGAGCCCGAGCGCCATATAGTCCATCGCGACGTCCAGGCTGCGTTGGGCCAGGGCCTCCGGTTCCGGGTTGCTGGTCAGGGCGTGATAGTCGGCGATGAAGTAGAAGCCGTCGTGCTCGGCCTGCAACTGCAGGTGCTGCCGCATCGCGCCGAAGTAGTTGCCGATATGAAGCCGCCCGGAGGGCTGGATACCTGATAGTACTCTCAACGGAGCCTCCAAAAACAAAAGGAAAACTACGAGCAAACTAGGTAAGGTCAACCCGGGCAGAATAACCAGGAGAGGGCCTCGTGTCAAGGTTTTTGACCCGTGAGGCGGCCGTATCGGCGTTGCATCTCGGCCCCGTAACTGCTACGGTGGCCAAGAATTCTGATACGCGATCACAGGAGCATCGCTGTGCCTGAGTTGCCGGAAGTCGAGAACATCGCTATCGGATTGCGACAGCGCGCCGTGGGCGAATGCGCCGAGGAGGTGGAGGTCCGTCGGCCCGGGATGGTCAAGGGCCCCAATCGGGGTCGCTGGCGGCGTCTTCTGGCCGGGGTGGCGGGCAGCGAGATCACACGGGTCACACGCCGGGCCAAACGCCTGATCCTCACCTGCGACACCGGCATGACGCTGCTCTTCCAACTCGGCATGACGGGCAAGTTCCTGTTGGAGCCTGACCAAGGCGGATCGGCCGACGAGATGCGGCGAAAGCATACCCAACTGGTCATCCACCTGGAAGGCGGGCCGGACGTGCAGTTCATCGATACGCGGCGGTTCGGCCGACTCTGGCTGCTGGACTGCCTGGACCCGGACGATCCCGACCCGGCCATGGAGGCGGCGGGAATGAGCCGACTTGGCCCTGAGGCCCTGCAGATGCGTGTCGCGGTGTTTCGGCGTGTTCTCCAGGCCGATCGCCCGATCAAATCCCTGTTGCTGGATCAGGGCCGGATCGCGGGGCTGGGCAATATCTACGCCGATGAGTCGCTTTTCGCCGCCGGAATCCATCCAATGCGGCGGTGCCGCGGCCTGACCGACGACGAGGCCCTCCGTCTTCTTCGCGAGATCAAGGCCGTCCTGAGGCGGGCGATCCGGGCCGGCGGGACCACGTTCAGCGACTTTCGCAACGCCTACGGCGACATGGGCCGTTTTCGGCGGAGACTGAAGGTCTACGGCCGTCAGGGCCAGCCTTGCCATGTGTGCGGTTGCCCAGTAGAGAAGACCGTCCTGGCCGGCCGAGGAACGCACTTCTGTCCCCAATGCCAGACCCCGGCACCCAAGTAGTGGCGCCGCAGGGCCCTGTATCGCGGATTCTGGATTGCAGATTGTGGATTGGTGCGGCCCTCAGAATCCGCAATCCGCAATCCACAATCCACAATCCGCAATTGAGGGTCTTCTGCATGCCTCTGTCGGCGTTTGACCCCGGCCGGCTCGATTGTTAGAATACGGTAAGTGGGGTGTTCTGCTTGTCGAGAGCATCTCAGACAGGCGGATAAGGCGGAGGTGACCCATGGTATTCCTCAGAGAGGACGGACAAGGCATGTTCAAGTCTGCGGTATCGGTGTTTGCGCTATTGGTGTTCCTATTCGTCTTCGTCGGTGTCGCTCAGGCCGACATCACCGCCCCGGGCGATACCGTTCGCGGCGTGCCCAACGACGGGGATTGGCCCGGCCATGAGGCGCCGCCCCTGGCGATCGACGACGACGTCCATACGAAGTACCTGCATTTCAAGGGTGAGACCCAGGACACGGGTTTCGAGGTGACCCCGTCGGCCGGTTCGAGCGTCGTCACCGGACTGACCTTCACCACCGCCAATGACGCGCAGGAGCGTGATCCGGTGGCCTTCGCCCTCTATGGCTCGAATGAAGGCATTGGCGGGCCCTATACGCTGATCACCGAGGGTGACATCGTCGATTTTGACCAAGCCGATCCCTGGCCGCGTTTCACCAAGAACGAGACGCCGATCGCGTTCGCCAATAGCATCGCCTACCGCCACTATCGCCTGCTGTTCACCGATGTTCGCAACGCGGCCTGGGCGAACAGCGTGCAGATTGCCGAGGTGGAGTTCCTGGCCAGTCAGCCCGGTGGCGCGCCGCCCGAGGTCGAGGCGGGGCTGGATCAGACCGTGACCTGGAAGGGGCCCGGCGATACGGTTGCGCAGTTACAGCCGACGATCACCGACGACGATCCCTGCAATCTGGCTGCGACCGATCCGGACTACCTGACGATTCAATGGTCGTCCATCGGGGCGTTGGACGCCGAGTTTGTCACGACCCGGACGCAGCCGGACGCTCAGGTGACATTCCCCGAGCCGGGCGTCTACCTGTTGCAGCTTCAGGCCTGGGACGAGCATGGTCAGGAGGGCAACGATGTCGTGACGATCACGGTGGTCGAGCCGGAGTGTCCGCCGGCCGATCTTTCGGGCGACTGCAAGGTCGATTTCTCCGATCTGGCAACGCTGGCGGGTCAGTGGCTGGACCCGGCCGGCTGTGAGGATGATTCCACAGGCTGCGCCGACCTGGCCGGCGGGGGACTCGACGGCGTCGACCTGCTCGATTACGCCGCCCTGGCGGCTTCCTGGCGGGAGGACTGGACCGGGGCTCTCCAAGTGCTCATTTCGCCGGCCGCGGTGGTGGCCGCCGGCGCCCAATGGCGCATCGATGAGGGGCCCTGGCGAGACAGCGGCGCATCGGTTGCCGATCTCGTGCCGGGCGTTCACGTGCTGGAATTCAGTCTGGTCGACGACTGGGGACGACCGCCCACTCGGACGGTCCAGATTCCCAAGAGCGACTCTGCGACGGTCGAAGCGACCTACAGCGAACTGTCGGATTCGGCTCTGCTGATCAGCGAGTTCATGGCGGTCAACGACACCGCCATGCCGACGCGCGTCGCCGGTCAGACCGTGTATCCCGATTGGATCGAGATCCACAATCGCGGCGCGGCGCCGATGGAGATGGCCGGGTGGTATCTGACCGACGATCCCAATGTCCCGGACAAATGGGCGTTCCCCTCGGTGCGGATTGAGGTCGACGGCGTGCTGCTGGTCTTTGCCTCCGGCATCCAGGAGGAAGACCATCCCGAGAACTGGCCCTACCGAGACGAGAACGGCTACTATCACACGAATTTCCGGCTGAGCGGCGCGGGCGATTACCTCGCGCTGGTGGCGCCGGATATGCAGGTCGTGCACGATTACGGCTCGCCGACGGGTTCGCCCGAGGACGGCGTGTTCCCGGCCCTGCGGGCCGATCTGTCCTATGGGCTCTATGGCGATCACGAGCAGTACTTCGCCGAGCCGACGCCCGGCGCGACGAACGATCGGGGGTATGCGGAGGTCTCGGCCGAGCCGGTCTTCTCGCACTCCGGCGGGCCATTCACGGGCTTCATCATGCTGGAGGTGAGCAGCCCCAATCCGGGCGCGGAGATCTACTACACCGCCGACGGTCAGGTTCCGGATCGGTCCTCCAGACGCTACGCTGGTGCTCTGCCGCTCTTCGGCACCAAAGAGATCGCCGTCCGAGCCTACGAGCCGGGTAAGGCGCCCAGTGCGGTGGTCAACCACACGTATGTCGCGCTGGCTGACGACGTCGTGGACTTCAGTTCGAACCTGCCGATCGTTCTGATCGATACCGAGACGCAGAACATCAGCAGCGGCAGTTTCAGGAAGGTGCACACCGCCATCATCGACACGGCTGATGACGGACGCGCCGGTATGCTCGATGCGCCCGAATACGTGGGCCGCGGCGCGCTGAAGGTCCGGGGCTCGTCCACCGGAGGTATGTCCAAGCATCAGTATGCGTTCGAGATCTGGGATGAGAACAACCGGGACAAGGACGTGTCGTTGTTGGGGATGCCGGCCGAATCGGACTGGATTCTCTACGCGCCGGCCCATTTCGATCGGGCCCTGATCAACAACGCCTTCGTTTATGAACTGAGCAACCAGATCGGTCGCTACGCGGTGCGGACGCGGTTCTGCGAAGTCTATCTTAACAAGAACAACGATTCGGTCTCGTCCAGTGACTACGTCGGTCTGTATATCCTCATGGAGAAGATCAAGCGGGGTAACGACCGCGTCGACGTGGAGAGCCTGGAGCCCTGGGACAGCACCGAGCCCAAGGTGACCGGCGGGTACATGCTGAAGATCGACCGTCGCGATCCGGGCGATTCGGGCTTCCGCACGGCGCGGGGCAATCCCACCTATGGGGACGGGACGCTGTGTTATGTCGAACCCAAGGAGGATGAGATCACGACGGTCCAGTCGAACTGGATTCGTGCGCATCTGGACGAATTCGAGGACGCGCTCTACGGTGACAACTCGGCGGACCCGGAGGTCGGCTACGCCAAGTACATCGACGTCGATTCCTGGGTCGATCACAACTTGCTCAACATGCTGGCGATGAACGTCGACGCCCTGCGGCTCAGCACGTTCATTCACAAGAGCCGCGAGGGCAAGCTCGAGATGGGGCCGCTCTGGGACTTCGACCGGGCCCTGGATTCGGCGGACGGTCGTGACAACAACCCGCAGAGCTGGCACGGCACCGGGGACGGGACCGACTATTTGGGCTACGTCTGGTGGGACCAGCTCTTCGAGGACGTAAACTTCTGGCAGAAGTACATCGACCGGTGGTTCGCGTTACGCGAAGGGCCCTTCAGTACGGCCGGGCTCAACGCGACCATCGACGCGATGGCCGACGAGATCCGCGAGGCCGAACGACGCAACACGGCCCGATGGGGCAGCTATGGGCCGCGATATGGCGGTTTCCAGGGCGAAATCGATCATCTCCAGGACTGGCTTCAGAGGCGGTGCATCTGGGTGGACAGCCAGTTCGTGCTGCCCCCGCAGGTGCTCCCGGCCGATGGCGTGATCCAGGCGACGGAGATGGTGACAATCACCAATCCGAGCCCCGACGGAACGATCTACTACACGCTCGACGGCTCGGATCCGCGCGTGCCGGTCTATGCGGGGACCGTCCTGGAGTCGCAGACGCTGGTTCCGGAGCGGGCGGCCAAACGCGTCCTCGTGCCGACCGGACCGGTCGCCGACGCCTGGAGGGGCGGGGCGGCCTTTGACGATTCCGACTGGATCGCCGGGACCGGCGGCGTCGGCTACGAGCGCAGCACAGGCTACGAGCAGTTCTTCGGTATCGACGTGCAGGAGCTGATGTATGGTCGTTCGATGAGCTGCTATGTCCGCGTTCCGTTCTCGATCGCCGAGGACCCGAGCGCCTTGAACTACATGTCTCTAAAGGTCCGCTATGATGACGGGTTCGTCGCCTATCTCAACGGCGTCGAAATCGCCCGGGCCCAGTTCAACGGAACGCCGACGTGGAATTCCGGGGCCAGCGGCAGCCACAGTGACATCGCGGCGATCCGGTCCGAGGAATTCAACGTCTCTTTCCACGCGGAGCTGTTGCAGCCGGGCGAGAACGTACTCGCCATCCACGGCCTGAACACGTCGCTGAACAGTTCGGACATGCTGATCAGCGTCGAACTCATCGCGGGCCACGGCACGTCGCCGAGCGGGGGTGGACTGTCCCCAACGGCGTTGGAGTACACGGGACCGTTCCCGCTGGCCGAGAGCACGCAGATCAAGGCTCGTGTCTTTGCGGGCGGCAATCCGTACAGTCCCTGGAGCGGCTTGGCCGCCCCGGTGGTCAGTGTCGGCGCGGTGGCTGAGAGCCTGCGGATCAGCGAAATCATGTACCATCCGGTCGATCCCAACGCCGAGTTTGTCGAACTGACGAACATCGGGGCCGAGACCATCAACATGAACCTGGTCGAGTTGACCGATGGTGTCGAGTTTGCTTTCCCGAGCGTGGACCTGGCGCCCGGCGAATACCTGCTGGTCGTACGAGATCTGGCGGCCTTCGAGGCCCGCTATGGGCAGGGCTTCAACATCGCCGGCCAGTACGTCGGCAGTCTCGCCAACGGGGGTGAAGCCATCGCGTTGCAGGATGCACTGGGTCGGACCGTCTGCGCGTTCAGCTACAGCGACGGTTGGTTCGATATGACCGATGGGCTGGGGTTCTCGCTGACCGTGACAGACCCTGTCGCCATCGATACCAACGCCCTGGACGAGAAGAGTTCCTGGCGGCCGAGCACTCATGCGGGCGGCTCGCCCGGCTTCGACGATGCCGGCGGCGTGCCCGAGCTCGGCGCGATCGTGATCAACGAGCTGATGGCGAATTCGCCGGCCGGGGAGCCCGACTGGATCGAACTGCACAACACGACCGACCAGCCGATCGATATCGGCGGATGGTTCCTCAGCGACGATGCCGACGATCTGGCCAAGTACGAGATCGCGGCCGGGACCGTCATTCCTTCGCTTGGCTATCTCGTCTTCTATCAGGATCGACACTTTGGCGACCAGGACGATGCGGGGTCACACACGCCGTTCGCGCTCAGTCGCAGCGGCGAGACGGTGTACCTGCACTCCGGCGCCGACGGGGTTGTGACCGGCTACAGCGAAACCGAGGCGTTCGGCGCCTCCGAAGAAGGCGTTTCGCTGGGACGCTATCTCAAGAGTACCGGCTCGATCAACTTCGTGCCGCTGGCGACGCCGACGCCGGGAGCGGCCAATGCCTTGGCCAAGGTCGGACCGGTTGTGATCAGCGAGATCATGTACAACCCATTCGGCTGGCCGGACGCCGAGTACGTCGAGCTGCTCAACATCAGCGGCTCGGACGTGACGTTGTACGATTCGACCGAGGACGCACCCTGGCGGTTGACGGACGACCCCGACGATCCGGGCGTCGAGTTCCTCTTCCCCACGTCGCCGGCCGTGGTCATGGCGCCGGGCGAGTGCATCGTGATCGCCCGCGACGGCGCCGTGCTCGCCACGGTCTTCACCATTCCCGAGGGCACGCAGGTCTTCTCCTGGGGCGATGGCAAACTCTCCAACAGCCGTGAGAAGGTCCAACTCAGCCTTCCCGGCGCCGCTGACGGGGACGATCGCCATTGGATTCGCCTCGATCGCGTCGTCTACAGCGATGGTCAGCACCCCGAGGACTTCGCGACCGGCGTCGATCCCTGGCCGCTCCAGGCGGACGGCTTCGGCGCGTCCCTGGTCCGGATCGATCCGGCCGCTTACGGCAATGATCCGGCCAACTGGAAGCCGGCGGCGCCGTCGCCCGGGAGGGTCGACTGACGGCGTCTCGGCGTGGCGGCGATGGTCGCGCAGCGAAAACCCGCGACGAAAACACTTGTCCAGGCGCATCGGCTCGGCTAGAGTGTGAAGCTCATTCAGGGCAGAATGGTCAGTAAGAATGGCTTCAGCTATCGCTTCCTTGGAAGAGCAACGCGCCTTATGACCCGAATTGAAAACTGGCTCGGAGTCTGGACAGTCAAGCACCGATGGTGGATTATCCTCCTGACGTTGCCGGCCGTCGGTCTGGCCGCGGCGGGGATGGGCTACCTGAGGATCAACAACGATACGCGCGTGTTCTTCAGCGAGGACAATCCCCATTACCAGGCGCTGAAGGCCCTGGAAAACACGTTCAGCAAGGAACAGAACGTTATTCTCATTGTCGCGCCGCAGGATCGCGACATCTTCACCCGCGAGATGCTCGCGGCCGTGACGGAGTTAACCGAGGCCTGTTGGCAACTGCCCTACGCGGTTCGCGTCAACTCGGTCTCGAACTTCCAGTACACGCGGGGCGAAGGCGAGGACCTGATTGTCGAGGATCTGGTACGGGATCCGGCCCAGATGTCGGATGCGGATCTGGAGCGGACCCGCCGGGTTGCGCTGTCGGAACACGCGATAGTGGGGCGGTTGATCTCTTCAGCCGGACACGTCGCCGGTATCTACGTCGGGCTGGTCTTGCCCAGCGAGCATCAGAAGGGGACGCCGGAAGTCGCGCACGCCGCCCGCCGGCTCGCCGAGGATTTCCAGCAGCGGAATCCGGGCGTTGACGTGCATCTGACCGGGTCGGTCATGGTGGATCAGGCCTTTGGGGAGGCCAGCAAGAAGGACTTTCTGACCCTGGCGCCGATCATGTTCTTGGTGATGCTCATTCTGATCGGGCTGGCTTTGCGCTCGTTCTTCGGCGTCGTGGCGGCCACGATCATCATCGCGCTGTCGATGGTCACAGGGTTGGGCCTGACCGGCTGGCTGGGCATCGCGCTGACCGCCGCCTCGGTCAGCGGCCCCGGACTGATTCTGACGCTGGCGGTCGCCGATTGCGTCCACATCCTTAGCACCGTGTTCCAACTGATGCGCGAGGGCGAATCGAAGCACGACGCGATCGCCCACTCCTTGCAGATCAACCTGCACGCGGTCTTCCTGACCAGCATCACGACGGTGATCGGCTTTCTGAGTATGAACTTCTCGGAGTCGCCCCCGTTTCGCGATCTGGGCAACATCGTGGCGATCGGCGTCACGGCGGCGTTCTTCTTGTCCATCTTTCTGTTGCCCGCCCTGATGGCGGTGCTGCCCACCTCGGCTTGCCCCGCCCAGCGCAACCACATTCGCATCCATTGCGACCGCCTGGGCGATTTCGTGATCCGTCGGCAGTCCGCGCTGTTCTGGGGCAGGATCGTCCTGGGGCTCGCGACCAGCATGGGCATGCTCCGGATCGAGCTGAACGACAACTTCCTGACCTACTTCGACCGGACCTTCAAGTTTCGCCGGGCCACCGATTTCATGATCGAGAACCTGGGCGGCTGGGATGTGATCGAGTACCCGCTCAATGCGGGCGAGTCGGGCGGCGTCTTCGACCCGGAATACCTGGCGACCGTCGACCGCTTCGCCGAGTGGTGCCGTCGTCAACCCAAGGTTCAGTACGTGTTGACGCTGGCCGACACGATGAAACGGCTCAACCGCGACATGCACGGCGGCGACGAGGCGTTCTATCGGATCCCGGAGAGCCGGGAGCTGGCGGCCCAGTACCTGCTCTTCTATGAACTGTCGCTGCCCCAGGGGCACGATCTGAACGATCAGATCGACGTCGACCGTTCCTCGGCGCGTTTCATGGTGATGCTCGAAAGTCTCAGCGCGCGGGAGCTGCACGCGATGGACGCGGCGGCGCAACGCTGGTTGCGAAGCAACGCGCGACCGTCGATGCATATCTCCGGCACCGGCCTGTCACTGATCTGGGCCCATATCACCGACCGAAATATCCACAGCATGCTCAAGGGTTCGATCCTGGCGCTGGTGCTCATCTCGATCATTATGATCGTGGCGCTGCGGAGCTTGCGATTGGGTCTGATCAGTTTGATCCCCAACCTGCTGCCTCCGGCGGTTGCCTTCGGGATCTGGGGGTTCCTGCGCGGGCAAGTGGGACTGGCCCTGTCGGTGGTGGTCGCCATGACCATCGGCATCGTGGTCGACGACACGGTGCACTTTCTTAGCAAATACGACCGGGCGAAACGACGCCACGGCAAGAATCCGACGCAGGCGGTGCGCTATGCGTTCGAGACGGTCGGGACGGCCATGTGGGTCACTACCGTGGCGCTGGTTTCCGGCTTCCTGATCCTGACGCGGTCACATTATCGGATGAGCTCGGAAATGGGACTGATGTGCGCGATCGTCATCGCGACGGCTCTGGTGATGGACTTCCTGCTATTGCCGACTTTATTGCTGAAAATTGACCGGCAAGCTGGTAAGCTTGGCCGCATGGATTCAGCCGGAAACGACAAGGAGGTGGTTGCTTCATGAACCAGCGTGTCACCCTATCGGTATGTCTGTTCGCCGTGGCGCTGTTGGCCTGGCCCGTTCGGGCGGGGCAGCCTACGCCTCAGGAGCGGGGCTGGACGATCGCCGAAGAAGCGGATCGCCGCGGTTCCGGCTTCGGCGACAGCATCGCCAATCTGCAGATGATTCTGCGCAACCGGCAGGGCCAGACCAGCAAACGCCAGTTGCGCATTCGCACGCTGGAAGTGGGGCGCGAGGCGACCAAGAGCCTGTGTATCTTCGACACGCCGCGCGATGTCAAGGGGACGATTCTCCTGACCCACACCCACAACCACGAGGACGACAACCAATGGCTCTATCTGCCCGCGCTGCGGCGCGTGCGGCGTATCGCCGCCCGGAACAAGTCGGGTTCGTTCATGGGCAGTGAATTTGCCTACGAAGACATCGCTACGCAGGAATTGGAAAAGCATACCTACAAGTATATCCGGGACGAGGTGATCGATAGCAACGACTGTTATGTTGTCGAGCGCTATCCGGTGGACAAGGCCAATTCCGGCTACTCCCGTCAGGTCGTTTGGATCGACAAGACGGAATACCGAACCTGGAAAGCCGACTACTACGACCGCAAAGGTGCTCTACTCAAGACGCTGACGTTCAGAGGATACCGCCGGTATCTGGAGCGCTTCTGGCGACCGCGCGAGATGAACATGGTCAATCATCAGACGGGCAAGAGCACGCAGTTGGTCTGGTCCGAATACGCGTTTGCCACGGGGCAAAACGAACAGGATTTCGAACGACACAAGCTGACAATCATTAGGTGAGACGCATGCGCACAAGGATTCTCATTGTTCTTCTGATCGGGGTAACCGTTGCGGCCGGCGCCGGAGCGGGGGAAATCTCAGGGCACGTCTCCGTCGAGGGACGTCTCTTCTTCCATGACGCGCTGCATGCGGGCCAGGACGACCAGAACGGCTCGATCGCGGCTGAACCCGAGTACTTCCACGAGTGGGAAAACGGCTCCAGCTTCACGTTCATCCCCTTCGGACGCATCGACAGCGCCGATTCCGAGCGGACACATTTCGACGTGCGCGAACTGAACTACCTCTATCGCCAGGACAACTGGTACTTCCGCGTCGGCGTCGGGCAGGTCTTCTGGGGCGCCACCGAGTTCGTCCATCTCGTGGACATCATCAATCAGACGGACTTCGTCGAGCATATCGACGGTGAGGAGAAGCTCGGCCAGCCCATGATTCAGTTCTCCATCAGCCCGAGCTGGGGGAACATCGATATCTTCATCCTGCCGTATTTTCGGGACCGCACCTTCCCCGGCGAGGACGGACGTCTCCGCACCTCCCAGGTTGTCGACATCGATGACCCCGTCTACGAGAGCAGTTCCGAGGAGAACAACGTCGACCTGGCCCTGCGGTACAGCAACACGATCGGCGGCGCGGACTTCGGTGTGTATCTCTTCAAGGGCACCAACCGCGAGCCCTACCTTGTGCCCCCGAGTCGGATCAACCCGGCCGACACGGACACCACGCGGCTGATCCCGTTCTACGAACAGATCACTCAGTTCGGCGCCGACGTGCAGTACGCCGTGGGCAACTGGCTCCTGAAGTGGGAGGCGTATTCGCGCGACGGGTTCCTCGATCCCTACTTCGCCACCGTGGGCGGGTTCGAGTACACCTTTTATAACATCGGCGGCAGCAACAATGACGTGGGGCTCCTGAGCGAGTACTCCTGGAACGATCGCGAGGACGGCGGTCTGACAATCTTCCAGAACGACCTGTTCGTCGGGGCTCGCTGGACGCCCAACGATACGGCTGGCACCCACGTGCTGGCCGGCTTCGCCCAGGACCTCGAGCAGCATGAGAACGCCTTGAGCATCGAGGCCAGCCGACGCTTCGGCGAGCATTGGCGGCTCATCCTCGACGCCTGGTTCTTCCTGAACACCGAATCGGGCGGCGTGCTGAACGATCTCCGCGACGACGACTTCGCGCGCCTCCAACTGGCGTACTACTTCTAGCTCGCTGCCTGAGGATCCCTTTGCGTATATCAGGGTTTGGGAATTCTACTTCAAATGCGTAGTTGCCCCACTTGACAGATCGGCGCGCGGAGGTGAAGATGAGCCCTGATGACGGCGACGCGAGCGGTTGGGGTCTTGCCATGCGGATGGGAAGGCCAAGCCGATCTCGGGATAGAGACCGTCCGAAGGGAGATGGAACGATGCGGAGTCAGTGCCTCATAGCGATTGCTTTGTGCGGCGTGCTCTGCGCGCTGACGGTGGCCGAGGAAGGGCAGGCCGTTACGACGCTCGCTGACGGTGTCCTGCTCTACCCGGCGGGCCAGCCGATTCCCGCCGTCACGGACCCCTACGGCTACAACTACCAGGACCACACCTTCAAGGGCTCCTACGCTAACGCCTATCTGGGGCGCGACGGATTCGCTCCGTATCAGGGCGACGACGAAACCTACCTGGCGGCCCATCCCAGTGCGGCCGAGAAGTGGTATTGGCCCTACCGGGGGATCCAGTTGCTGATGAAGTGGAACGATGCGTGGCTGTCAAACCAGGACGGTGACGGCGATGGGAAGTTGGATCGCTATCCGGGGTCCGGCAGTTACATCGGCTCCGGCGCGATCTGTGCGAATCACCAATCGGGGGAGTACGAGGACGCCGAGGGCAATGCCTGCCAGTGGCGCTATGTC
>JANQFY010000388.1 GCA_028277585.1 Sedimentisphaerales bacterium | reverse complement strand
TCTTCTAGCCAAGGCCCAGCAGTGGCACAACAAACTGGGGCATTCCGTCCATGACGAAGTGACGACCTCCGTCTTCGACGCGGCCTCCCGGGTCGTGGCTGAGACCGTGACAACCGAATCGCAGCGGAACCGTTCCGGGGCGGTCCACTGGCTGGACCAACTGGTCACATCGCGCTGGCTGGGCATCCCGTTCATGGTCGCCCTGCTGGCAGCGGTTCTCTGGCTGACGATTGTCGGGGCCAATGTCCCGTCCGCGTTCCTGGCGGGCCTTCTGATCGAAGAGGGAGGACTGGCAACCTGGTGTGCAGAGTATCTGGGCGTCGGGCTTCCTGACCGGTTCTCCGTGAGTCTCCTGGAGATCCTGCATCGGATCGGTGCGGCCCTGCACAGCCCCTGGTGGTTGACGGGTTTCCTGGTCGACGGCGTTTACCTGGGGCTGGCCTGGGTGGTCTCCGTCATGCTGCCGCCCATGGCGATCTTCTTCCCCCTGTTCACGCTGCTCGAGGATCTGGGCCTGTTGCCCCGCCTCGCTTTCAATATGGATCGATTCTTCAAATCCGTCGGAGGCAGCGGCAAGCAGGCGTTGACGATGGCGATGGGGTTTGGCTGCAACGCCGCCGGTGTGATCGCCTGCCGGATCATTCGCTCGCCGCGCGAGAAGCTGATCGCGATCCTGACGAACAACTTCGTTCCCTGTAACGGCCGCTGGCCCACCCTGATCATGGCGGCCTCGCTGTTCGTCGCGGCGGGTCTCTCGGCGGCATCGACGGCACTGGTTGCCACCGTGGCGGTCACGGCGGTGACACTGGTGGGAATCATCGCCACGGGTCTGGTGGCACTGCTCCTGAGCAGGACGGTCCTCAGGGGCGTCCCGTCGAGTTTCGCCCTGGAATTGCCGCCCTATCGACGCCCTCAGATTCTCCGGGTCCTGTATACCTCCTTCATCGACCGAACGTTACGTGTCCTGTGGCGGGCCGTGTTGTGCGCCGCCCCGGCGGGCGGCTTGATCTGGTTGCTGCATGCGATTCCGGTGGGACAAACGCACTTGTTCGATGCCATCGCGACGGCGCTGGAGCCCATCGGTAGAGCGATTGGCCTTGATGGGGTCATCCTGTTGGCCTTCCTATTCGCGATTCCAGCTAATGAGATCGTGATCCCGACGGTCATCATGGGGTACATGAATCTGGGCCGCATGGCGGAGATTGACAATCCGGCTCTGCTGTTCCAGGAGAACGGCTGGACGTCGCTGACGGCGGTCTGCCTTATGCTCTTCTCCGTCCTGCACTATCCGTGTACGACGACGACCTGGACCATCTGGGTAGAGACCAGGAGCATCAAATGGACGGTTTTGGCGAACCTGATGCCCCTGGCCCTCGCATTGACAGTGTGCTTCTTCGTCGCTCAAGGAAGCTTCTGGTTTGAAAGAATCGCAAGCATGTTCTAGAATCGGGCGTGCACTGGTCTGGTGGTTCTTCTGAAGTAAGGGAATCTGAGTATGCATATTATTACTGGCTTGGTCATGGCAAGTCTTCTCAAACGCGGCCAAGAGAAGGCCGTGCCACAATCGCCCCTCTTGCGACTGGCGGCGCCCGTGCGTACTCGTCACTTGCTCCCGGGGCGAGCCCGGTTCGAGGTCCCCCGTCTGAAAGGGGACGCCAACACGGCGGAAGACCTCGCCCTGTCGCTGCAGCGAATCCAAGCGGTGGAAGCGGTGCGCGTCAGCCCAGTGACGGGCAGTGTGATCCTCTGCTATGATCCCGAGGCGATCTCCCCCGAGTTGCTCGTGGCCGCTATCATCAAGCTCTTGGACCTGGAGACAGAATTGGATCGAGCGCCCTCGTCGGTCGTCAGTCGCGAACTGCGCGAGGTGAGCCATGCCGTCAATCGCGCGGTCTACGACCGGACCGGAGGCATCGTGGATCTGCGCACCGCTATGTTTCTGACGCTGGCGGCCGTCGGAGTCACCCGACTGTGGCGCGGCGGAGCGCTGGCGCTGCCGGCCGGCTTCACACTACTCTGGTGGGCCGGCAACGGCTTGCTCGGCAAGCGGGGAGGCTCACCGTGCTCAAGCTGAAGGAGGCCATCCTACGCCATGAGTTGAAGCCCAAGGTAGCGCACCGCCTTCCAGGGCGTCTGCGCCTGCGGATCCCCGCCTTGCGTCGGCTCAAGGATTCAGACGTGGATGCCACCGCGTATCTGCAGGACTGTCTGGAACTGCCGGCCGGGATCGAGGCGGTTTCGATCGACGCTCGAACCGGGTCGATCCTGATTCGCTATCAGGCGGACCGGCTGCTTGATACCGACATTCTGGGTTACGTGGATTCCTTGCTGGGCCTGATGGTGGCGCACTGGGACCGGATCAAAGACCTCCATCGGGCCGACTGGGAACGGATTGGACCGAAACTGAAGCGAATCATTATGGAAGCGACCGACCATAAGTCGAAACTGTCGCCCATTGAGATACCCGAAGATGTTTGGCAATAAGTCGAAATCACTACTGGAATACGAAATCCGGCACGCCCTGCCCGGACGCGTGCGCGTCGGCTGTGAATCGCTCCGCTACCTGAGCGAACATGCCAGCGCGATCGAACGAGAACTGGTCGAAGCGCACGGTGTCGAGCATGCGAAGGTCAGTGTCACTACGGCCAATGTGCTGATCCGCTATCGCGACGCGTTCCTGACGACGGACGACGTGCGGGATATCGCCGAGCGTGTGATCGGGGAATACACGCTGGTGGCGCTGAAGAACCAGCGGGCCCAGGCCCACAAGCCGACGGTCATGGAACGACGGCTCCAGGAGGAGCCGATCAGCGAGATGGCCAATCGCGTCTCGGTGACCTCCGCCACCCTGTTGTTCTCCTGGTTCCGTCGGCACGTGACGAAGCCCCCGCGTGGGTTTGCCGGGCGTCTGATGAGCATGCCGGCCCTGACGGCGATGTACCTGTCTCGCCCCATCGTACAGAGCGGCGTCGAGTCCCTGAAGACGAACCGGCGTCCGAACGCCGACACGCTGAGCGCGACCGCTATTCTGTCGAGTCTGTTGGCCGGGCGCGACATCTCGGCCCTGACGATCATCTGGCTGGCCGATCTGGCGGAATTGCTGACCGCCTATACCATGGATCGGACCCGCCGGGCCATTCGCGATATGCTGAACGTCGGTGACGAGTTTGCCTGGCTGCTCCAGGAGGACGGCACGGAGCGACGGGTGGCGCTGGCGGAAGTGGCCGAGGACGACACCGTGGTGGTCCACACCGGTGAGAAGATCTGTGCCGATGGCGTCGTCGAGGCCGGCCAGGCGGTGGTCGATCAGTCAAGTGTCACGGGAGAGTTCATGCCCGTGACCCGGTCGGACGGCCAGGAAGTCTTCGCCGGGACGGTTGTCAAGAGCGGCACGTTGCAGGTCCGCGCTCATCGCGTCGGGGACGACACGGCCGTAGCCCGTATCGTGCACGGCGTCTTCGACCATGTGCACGAT
>JANQFY010000501.1 GCA_028277585.1 Sedimentisphaerales bacterium | reverse complement strand
CGCCGGGCGGGGCAATGCCGGCCATCGCCGCGATGACTTCCGCCTCCGTCATGGCATGGTCGAAGACCGCCACGTCGTCGATGAGCCCGACGAAGAAGTAGTTGCCTGTGCCCTCGGTCGCGCCCCCGCCGATGCGCAGGACTCTGTCCGTATTGAGCGCCATCTCGTCCGTGCTCTCGGCGCCGACTTCGCCGTTAACGTAGAGTTTCTTCTCGCCGTTGTCATAGGTGATGGCCAGGTGCGTCCACTCGCCCAGATTCACGGCCGGGCCGGCTGCGTTGTTCCAGCCACCGCCCGCGCTGCCGGTCCAGAACTGCCACGTATTGCCCGGCTCACAATAGATGATATATCCCCGCTGAGGAAAGTCATCACGTGAAGTAATCGGCGAGCGGTGCCCGCTGCCGGCTGGGTCCACATTCGCCCAGACGCTCGCACTGAACTGGCCTTCAGGGTTCAGCTGCGCGCTGTAAGGAATGTCCACCTTGTCCGGATTGCCGGCGAATTTCAGGCCGCCATCGTACATGCCTTCGACCCACTCGGGATTGCCGATCAGTTCGCCGTCATGCCCGTTCCCGGAGTTGTCCACGGCGACCGTTCCGGCGCGGTCGTCAAGCCTCCAATGGCCCACCAATTCGGCCGAGGCGGCGCCAACCAGAGCCAGCGCCAAGACACAAGAAACCACGTAAGTCAGTTTTCCACACATTTCAATCCTCCTGCAAACACGCTCTTGAAATTGCACTTCCACCGACGCTACGGTTCTCACGGGCTCCTCACGTTACCGCCGCACGGGCAGCACAGACGCACTCCGCGCAGCAAGACGCACAAGCCGCTTTGCGTGAGATCACAACAGAATTGCCGGGCCACCTCCTTCCTGTAGACAGCCGCTCACCTATCGGTACAGACGCACCAGCCTATGCCTGCAACGAGATTCGCCACCGCGTGCTGTCCGCTTCCAACCAGCACAGGGTGTCGTCCTCAGAAACGACGATCGCAGGCACCGATAGTCGATTTATACCAGAATGCAGACAGGCGTTCAAGGGGAAACCGAGGGTCGCCTCGCCAATGACTGGGAGACGTCGGGTGCATTCTTCGTGCGAAGGAGGCGCCAAAGCCCGTGGCAGCCCTAGGACTGTGGCTTGATCGATCGTTCCGCGGAGAGTCGCCGGCCGCCGGGGCGCAGACAGGTGACCTCGAGAATATAGGTTCTGTTCTTCGAGGCCTGGGCGGCCAGCCGAAACTCGTACGCACGGAGGAAGTCGCGCCAGTAGCGTTGATTCTGCGCGGGGTCGTTCAGATCGATATCGGGCCAGATTGCGATCCGCTGCCCTTTCGGCTCCGAGGACCGCTGTACGTATTCGTACAGTTCAAAGCGGAAGATGCCCGGCGCCTTGACCTTCTCACGATAGCCGTCCAGCAGCGAGATGTAGATGTTCAGTTGCGCGCCCTGCTGGCCGTTCGTTGCATCGGTCAGTTCCGTCAAGGGCAGAACCTCGATCTCGACGGGCGCGAACCCGCTCGGAAGCCTTTCGGGAGCGGATCGAACCACTCCGGGATTTGCCTCGGAGGCTGTCTCGGCCGGTGAGGGCGCCGCCGGCCCGGTCGAAGCGCAGCCGCTCGCCAGAAGCCCCGGCAGTAGACAGCACAGGATGATGTGTATTCCCGGTGCGCCGTACGACTCGATCCGTCTCGTCTCACGCATCAATCGTTTCCCCTTGTGCTAGAAATCCCCATCCAGCAGATGCCCAAACCGATGCTTTTTGGCCCGCAGATAGTCGACGTTGTGCTTGCCCGGCTGGGCCTGGAGCGGAAGCTGCTCGTCGATCTGAATCCCGTACACCTCCAGGCGGCTGACCTTCTTCGGGTTGTTCGTCAGAATCTTGACATGGCGCAGGCCCAGGTCGCGACAGATCTGCGCCCCAATGCCATAATCCCGCCGGTCGGCGTCGAATCCCAACTCGAGGTTCGCATCGACCGTGTCGAGGCCCTGCTCCTGAAGTTTGTAGGCGCGCAGCTTGTTGGACAGGCCAATGCCCCGACCTTCCTGGCGCAGGTAGATCAGCGCGCCCTTGCCCGCTTTTTCAATCATTTGCATGGCGGTAATCAACTGATAGCCGCACTCACATCGCTGAGAGTGGAAGAGGTCGCCCGTCAGGCATTCGGAATGCACGCGAATCAGAACGGCGTCGGGATGCTCGATCGGAACGCCGTTGGCGTCGAGATCGCCCACCCCTCCTTTGCACAGGGCCAGGTGCGGCTCAGCCGACGCCGGGGTTTCGTAGCCGATCAATTTGAATTCGCCGTAGTCCGTGGGCAGGTTGATCGAGACGAACCGCTTGACCTGACTCTCCCGCTGTAGGCGATACTCGATCAGCTTGGCGATGGAAATGATCTTCAGATCGTGTTGCGCACAGAAGGTCAGCAGTTCCGGAACGCGGGCCATCGCACCGTCCTCGTTCATGATCTCGCAGATCACCCCCGCCGGTTTCAGGCCGGCCAGGCGGGCCAGATCCACGGCGCCTTCGGTCTGCCCGGCGCGAACCAGAACGCCTCCATCTCGGGCGCGGAGCGGAAAGATGTGCCCGGGCCGGGCCAAGTCATCGGGCTTGGCGTCATCGGCCGCAGTCACCCGGATCGTGTGGGCGCGATCGGCGGCGCTGATACCCGTCGTGACGCCCTCGGCCGCGTCGACGCTGACGGTGAAAGCCGTCCCGAACTGGGCCGTGTTCTCTATCGTCTGAGGATACAGCCCTAAAGCATCACACTTCTCCGCAGTCAGGGGCACACAGATCAAGCCGCGACCGAACTTCGCCATGAAGTTGACCATTTCCGGGGTCACTTTCTCGGCCGCGCAGACCAGATCGCCCTCGTTCTCGCGATCCTCAGCGTCCACCAGGACGATCATCTTACCTTGCCGCAGGTCCTCAAGCACTTCGGGAACGTCACTGAACGAGACGGGAGATACATTGTCTGATGATGGTTGGCTCATGGTTATACTTCGTACTTCGCAGAATCCGTTACACTTCATTCGCACCCGCACGACACGACGCCTTGCATCCGTGACGCGCGTGGATCAACAGCGATCACTATAGCCGCTTCCTCAGGGAAAGTAAACAGGAGCCCGAAAATGCCAAGCGGCCCGGGAATCCTTGGTCGACCCGCTGCGAACTGCTATACTAGGGTAGTATCCAAGGTCCGAACGACAGACGGAAGACGACGCGACAGACAGCGGAGTGGAGCTTCATGAGTTCGAGAACCCAACTGGGCCAGGCGTATTTCGACCTGGCGACCATGCTGGATGCCGGGATGCCGATTCTGCGCACCCTCGATATCATGGTCGAAGGTCGCCGGGGATACCTGAAACAGATCTTCATCAAGGTCCGCGACAGGGTCGCAAAGGGCTGTGGTCTGGCCGAGGCGATGGGCGAGCATCGCCGCGTTTTCCCGGATATGGACCGCATGCTGATCGAAGCGGCCGAAACGTCCGGTTCGCTAACAGCGTCCTGCACGATGCTGTCTGAATGGCACGACTTCGTCCACCGCATCACACGCCGCATGAAAGTGGGCCTGATCCTCCCGGTCCTGATCCTGCACATCGCGGCCTTAGTGTATCGACTGCCCAACCTGATCCTGAGCAGCATGAGCGGCGCCGAGTACCTGGGGTCCGTGGGGCGCATCCTGCTGCTTCTCTACGTCCCGATGGGCCTGGTGATCGTGGTCATGATTCTCAAGGACCGCGTACCCCTGCTGCGTCTGCCCTTGGACTTCCTCGTGCTGCGCATCCCCGTCCTGGGGCTGGCGGTGCGTCAGATATCGATCTGTCGCTACACCAAGGCGTTCGCCATGCTCTACGGAGCGGGCGTCCCCATCATCGAGACCACCGAGCGCGCGACCCGCGTTACCGGCAACCTGGTGGTCGCCCGGCTCTTCAAAGGCGCCGAGGCCAGCGTCCGCGCCGGAGGCATGTCCTGGGAGGGTTTATCGGATAGGCTCGCGCCCGAGTACCGCCAACTCTGGCAGATCGGCGAGGAGACGGGCGAACTCGACAGAATGGCCAGTAAGGTTGCCGAGATCTCCGGGGATCGCGCGGACCTGCTGTTCACTGAGTTCTCCAAATGGCTCCCCAGGGTCGTCTATGCGATCATCGCGGGCATGATCGTCTATATGATCCTCACAATGGCCGGCGCGATTCGCAACAGCATGACGGTCGAAGCCTTCTAGAACACGGGGCGCGATTTGGCCCGTTTCGCCCCTGAATCGGGCATTTTGACGCTAATTCCCTTGATGTCCTTCATCGCCCTGATACAATTGCCCGGTTAGATTAAGGATCACGATTATGGCTGTTCTGAATGTCAATATCGATCATGTCGCGACCGTGCGCCAGGCCCGTCTGGCGGACGAACCGGACCCGGTCTGGGCTGCGGCGCAGTGCGAACTGGCGGGCGCCAACGGCATCACGGTGCATCTGCGCCAGGATCGCCGACACATCATCGACCGCGATGTGCGCGTGCTCAAGGAGACCGTCGCGTGCAAGCTCAACCTCGAGATGGCCATGGCCGAGCCGATCGTCAAGATCGCCGAAGAGGTTCGTCCCGAGCAAGTGACCCTCGTTCCCGAGAACCGCGCTGAGTTGACCACCGAAGGCGGACTCGACTGCGCCCGCTACAAGCGGCGTCTGGCGCAGGTCGTCAAGCGGATGCACAAGAAGGGTATTCTCGTCAGCACGTTCATCGCGCCGGAGCCCGAGCAGATCATCGCCTCGGCCCAGACAGACTGTGACGCGATCGAGTTGCATACGGGCATGTACGCCAACGCCAAGACAAAACGTGCTGCGCGCAGACGGCTGCGCGAACTAGAGACGGGCAAGGACCTGGCGCTGGAGCACAAACTCGTGGTCCACGCCGGTCACGGGCTGACCTACCGCAACATCGGCCCCGTCGCGGCCATCGAAGACCTTTGTGAGTTCAATATCGGCCATAGCATTGTCGCCCGCGCCGTGCTCGTCGGCATCGGCGAAGCGACACGGCAGATGATCGAATTGATCGAGAAGTTCCAGCCGGCAGCCTCGGCCTAGCACGCACCGCCGACACCCACGACGCCGAGTTCCCGGATCAAGACAAGCTCAAATGAGGAGACGCAAGATGTTTACAGGGGCCATGGTCGCACTCGTGACGCCCTTCCAGGAAGGCGCCGTCGATTTCGAAACGCTCGACGAACTGATCGATTTTCAGATCGATAACGGCATCGACGCGATCGTCCCGGTGGGCACCACCGGCGAATCTCCCACGCTCAGCTACGAGGAACACAAACAGGTCATCGAACGCGTCGTCAAGGGCGCCAACGGCAAGGTCCCGGTCATCGCGGGCGCCGGCGCCAACAGCACCGCCGAAGCGATCGAAATGACCGCCTACGCCAAGAAGGTCGGCGCCGACGCAACACTGCAGGTGGGCCCCTACTACAACAAGCCGACGCAGGAGGGGTTCTATCAGCACTTCAAGGCGATCGCCGAAGAGGTGGACCTGCCCGTAGTGCTGTACAACATTCCAGGCCGCTGTGGGGCCGGTATGACGCCGGAGACCATCGCCCGCCTCGCCGAGATCGAGAACATCGTGGGCATCAAGGAAGCGACGGGCAGCCTGGACCAGGCCTCCGAAATCGCCATGCGGTGCGATCTAACGATCATCTCGGGTGACGATTCCCTGACGCTGCCCCTGGCGTCAGTGGGCGGCAAGGGCGTCATTAGCGTCGTCGCCAACATCGTACCGGCCGACGTCAAAGCCATGACGGATCTGATCCTGGAGGGCAATCTCGTTCAGGCCAGGCAGTGGCACCGCAAGCTGTTCGCCCTGAGCAAGAACATGCTGACCCTGGCGACCAACCCGATCCCAATCAAGGCCGCGATGGCGATGCTGGATATGGCCTCCGACGAACTGCGTCTGCCCATGACGCCGCTGGAAGAGAACAAGAAGGCCGCTCTGAAGAAGACGCTCGAGGCCTACGGCCTGCTCAGCTAGCGCCGAACCGTCTATTCCATGTCGTCGAGCAGCCAGGAATCGCCTGACTGACGAACCGTGCCTGTGAGTTCCTCAGTGTCGCCGGGCTGGTAGGTGTGTCCCGCCATGGTTACCTCTTTCTTCAGCGTGACGCGCCAAGTCAGTTGGACACCGCCATCGACGTCCCTGGTCCGAATGATGGGCATTTCCGCATCCGGATCGAGCGACTCAATCCACAGTCTTCCTTCGTACATTTCCTGCGGATCGTCAGGGCCGGCGTTTAGCCCCTGTTGAATGATCGGAAGGTCCGCGGCAGTGGTGAACCAACAGGACAGGACCGACTCGGCGTCGCCAAGGATCAGGGCTTTGGTGAAGCTGCGCACCGTCCCTTCCGGAGTGCTGAGATCGATCTCGAAGTCCCCACTCACCGCAGTCTCCGGCACCATCGGTGCCGTAGGGATCTCGGCGTCGCCCTCCTCCGGTTCGACGCTGGACGGTGGAGAAGGTGGCTGTTCGATCGCAGCCTTTGGCGCGCTATCGACAGGCGCTTCCTCCTCAGCCATACGGGGCGGACGAGCGGGCCGGGTGGGCGTTTGCCTTTGTGAGCGAGCGCGGCGATTTCCCCCGGTGACTGGAGGAGGCGATGGTGGTCCCTGCGGCGGTCGCGCGTTGAAGCGCGTATAGGTCAGCAGCCCCGCCCCGATCACGACGACAGCCGCCGCGATCGCGAGTTTCGTCTTGGCCGCCGCCAACACGCCGGTCGCGATAGCCGTCGCCCCGGCCGCAGCACCGGATCCGGTGACCGCGGCCGCTCTGGCTCCGACGAGCGCAACCTTTCCGATCTCATGCAGAAGTGACAGCGGCGCGCTCTGGGCAGCGTTCTCCGCCAGTGCAACGCCCAGGCCGCCGGCCGTAACGAGGACACCCCGGTCGCGCAGCCCCGCGCGGAGCTTCGCCAGGCCGGACTCGATATGACGCGAGACGGTCGGACGGGACACGCCCCACTCCTCGGCCAGCGCTGTCATGGATTGCCCCTCCAAGTAATGGCGCAGCAACAGTTCGCGGGTACGATCATCGAGCCGACTCAAGGCTTCGTCGACGTGGGGCCGGACCTGGCCCCAGGTCGCATCCGACTCAAGACGTGCGTTGGCGTACGTCTGTTCGCGCGACCGACGCCGCGCATCACTGCGAATCTGATCCACGGCCTTGCCGACAGCGACCCGATGGAGCCAGGCGGCGACAGAGCCTTTGACCTCATGGGCCTTCCTAACCAGTTGGAAGAACGTCTCCTGTGTTGCGTCGGCTGCCTGGTCGGCGTCGGATAGTACCCGTAAACATGTGCCGTAGACCAGCCCGGCGTGACGTCGTACGATTTCGTTGAAGGCGGCGGGGTCGCCTCCGCAGACAAACCGCTGAAGTAAAACCGTTTCGCTCTCGGCCATGATCCAGTTCTCCTGCTCCTGGGCGTTTCTCCAACTCATCTATCGTAGAGTAGTCGGCACCGAAGAGCAAATCGTTCAACAAAACCCTGGAAAAGGCGCCCTGTTGACCATGATAGCCCCAGCCGGGAAGCACGCCGGGCGGTTCTTTGCCGATTGGAACCGTCCGTGACACCGCTGGAAGAAGACAAGAAGGCGGCCCTGAGAAAGACCCTTGAGGCCTACGGCCTGCTCGGTTGAGCGACGCGTTAGAGATTGTCAATCAGCCAGGAATCCCCGGAGCGGCGTAGCGTACCGTCGAAGTCCATCGTATCACCTGCGTTGAACGTGTGCCCCTCGATGCTGAACTCGCTCTTGAAGGTGACTTGCCAGACAACCGAGGTGCCGTGCTCGGTCTCTTCGACCGACAGCATGGGCATCTCGGCCTCCGGATCGAGTGACTGAAAGAGCATCTTCACCCCGTACTCCGACCGCTGGGCCGGGTCGTCAGGATCGGCGTTGATCGCCTCTTCCATATCCCCATAGTCTTCCCCGTCGGGCATGAAGCAAGCCAGAGCCGCGTCGCCGTCACCGGAAGCCATCGCCTTGATGAAGCTGCGCACTGTCGCTTCCGGACTACTCAGATCCAGTTCAAAGCCTGTCTCCTCGACCGCTTCCGCCGGCGCCGACGCGGGTGGCAATACGATGGGTGTCTCCGGTTCCTCACTCGGCAACGCACGTTTGGGTGAAGTTCCTTCGGCCGGCGATGAATCCGATTCGACGGTCTCTCTCGCAACCGGCGGCTCTGGGCGAGGCGCGGGCGGTATCTGGCGTTGCGGGCGAGCGCGACGGCTGTCCTGTGCCACCAGGGGGGGCGTCGGTGGACTCTGGGGCGTACGCGGCGCGAGGCGTTTGTAGGTCACGAACCCGACTCCAATCACCGCTGCGGTCGCGGCGATCACAAGTTTCGCTTTGGTCGCAGCCAGGACACCGCCAGTCAGCGCGCCGGCCCCGGAGGCAGCGGCGCTGGAACCGGCGCCGACCTTAGCGCCGACGAGCGCAATTCTGCCAATATCACGCAGGAGTGACAGCGGCGCACTCTGGGCGGCGTTCTCGGCCAACAGACTGCTCAGCCCCCCCGCTGCGATCATGACGCCGCGTTTGCGGAGTTGAGATCGAAGCTCCGTCAGACCGGACGCGACACGGCGTGAGACCGTTGGACGCGAGACCCCCAACTCACCCGCCAGCGCCGCCATGGATTGACCTTCCAGAAAATGACGCAACAAAACCTCGCGCGTTGGCTCATCGAGTTGACTCAGGGCTTCATCCACGTGGGGACGAACCTCCCGCCAACTCGCGTCGGAACCGGGCCGAACGTCGGCGTACACCTGCTCACGAGACCGACGCCGTGCGTCACGGCGAATCACATCCACCGCCTTGCCCACGGCGACCCGATGGAGCCAGCCGGCGACCGAACCTTTGACCTGATCCGCCCTCTTGACCAGTTGAAAGAAGGTCTCCTGCGTCGCATCGGCGGCGAGATCCGCATCGGATAGAACGCGCAGGCACGTTCCGTAGACCAATCCCGCGTGACGTTGCACGATTTCATTGAAAGCGGCGGAATCGCCCCCGCACGCAAACCGCTTCAGCAAAACACTTTCGCTTTCGGCCATGCTCTGATTCTCCTGTTCTTGGGCCCTGTTTCCAATGGACATATCGTAGAGTAGCCGCTGCCGAAGAGCAAACCGTTCAGCAAAACTCGGGAAAAGGCACCCCGTCCCTCCCGAAATCGCCCGCCGAAGACCGAGCCGGCGGGGTTCTTTTCCGATTGACGCCATCCACCATGTCCCCTAGAATTTAGGGCGTGACGGACATGTGAACACCTATGAGTCGAACGTTGTTAGACTGAAGGAGTTCCTATGCGACTGATTCTTATCGATCGAGTCACTGAAGCGAGACGCAACTTCTACCCGCTGGCGCTGAGCCGCCCGATCTGGGAGCTTCGTTGCGGCATCACATCCCTGGAGGAGAAGCTCCAGGCCAAGGTGACTCCGAACGAAACCGCCTGCTTCGTGCCCGACTACCTGGCCGAGACGTACCGGACCCGAACGACAAACGCGGTGAACGACGTGGCCGCCCTGGCCGGCGACGACCTGCTCGTGGTCGATGCGCGGCTTAGAGCCGACACGCTTGATATCGCACCAACGGGCCCCAGCCAGGTGGGTCTGGACGAGCAAGGGCAAGTCCTATACGCGCGTATCGCCCAGACCGATCTGGGGAGACTCTCGGGCAATGATATCGACGCATTTCTGGAATCCGCCAAATCAACGCTGCCCAAAATCGAATGCAAGCTGCCCACCTGGAAATACACGTGGGACCTGATCCTGGCGAACCCCGACCAGTTGACCGTCGACTTCGCGACCGCGGGGCACTCGGGCATTGAGGGCAACGTCGAGCAGCCGAATGCCATTCGAGGCGGCGCACAGGATGTATACGTCGCACCCGGCGTCACGATCCATCCAATGGTTGTGATCGACGCCGAGAACGGGCCGGTCTATATCGACGAGGGCGCGGAGATCCATCCGTTCACCCGGATCGAGGGCCCCTGCTATATCGGCAAGGACTCGATTCTGCTCGGCGCCAAGTGCCGCGAGGGCAACTCCATCGGCCCGGTCTGTCGCATCGGAGGCGAACTGGAGGAGTCCATTATCCAGGGCCATTCCAACAAATACCACGACGGATTCATCGGACACAGCTATGTGGGTGAATGGGTCAACCTCGGCGCACTGACGACCAACAGCGATCTGAAGAACGACTACTCAGCCGTCTCGGTTATGCTGGACGGCAAGCACGCGATCAGCACGGGTTCGACCAAAGTCGGCTCCTTGATCGGCGACCATACCAAGACTTCGATCGGCACCCTGTTCAACACCGGTTCTTACGTCGGCGCCATGACAATCATCATGGCGACGGGCAAGCCTCTGCCCAAATCCATCCCCAGCTTCATCTGGTATATCGAAGGCATGATGACCAAGGGATTCGGCCGGCGCAAACTCTACGAAACTGCGGGCACAGCGCTGGGACGCCGCGGGTGTCAGTGGACGGACGCCGAGCAGACGATGTGGGACGCGGTCTTCGAGACCACCGCGCCGGTCCGCAACGAAGCTATCAAGAAGAGTCGCAGAGCGATGATGACGAAATAGGGTTCAGAACAGGAGGCATATCTATGGCAACAGTAGCAGAACGGGTCAAAGCGGTCACCGCACGGGTCCTGAAGGTGTCTCTCGAAGAGATTCGCCCGGAACAGAGTTTTGCCGAGGATCTGGGGGCCGAGAGCGTCCAGTCGATCGAACTGGTGGCGATGTTCGAGGAGGAGTTCGGCATCGAGATGGATGAGGACGCGGCTCTGTCGGTCGAAACCGTCGGGGCCGCCGTCGAATTCATCGCCAAGGTCTGCAAAGAACAGGGAGTGAAGGTGGAGGAATAGCCGTCACTGCCATACGAAAGGAGCTCATATGGGCAACGACAGAAAAGACCATCCGCTGGTAGACGCGACAGAGCCCAATCTGCTGGAAGATACGTTTCCCTACTCGCTGCCACCATTGATCAAGCTCCATGGCCCCCTCGTCGAAACGATCGACGGACGGCCCGTCGAGTTCGACATCTCCGACCTCAAAGACCGGCCGATCTATATCACCGACACAACGTTCCGCGACGGCCAGCAATCCCGCCCGCCCTACACCGTCGATCAGATGGTGAAGATCTACGACCTGCTCGCACGCCTGGGCGGCCCGAACGGCGTCATCCGACAGACGGAGTTCTTCCTGTACACGAAGAACGACCGCGAGACGTTGGACAAGTGCCGCGAACTGGGGCACACCTATCCCGAATGCACCGGCTGGATCCGCGCCGTCAAGGGCGACTTCCGTCTGGTCAAGGAGGTGGGTCTCAAAGAGACGGGCATGCTGACCAGTTGTTCCGATTACCATATCTTCCACAAGCTCAAATTCCGCAGCCGTCAGGCGTGCATAGACAGCTACTGCGAGGTGGTCGAAGCCGCCTTCGAAGCGGGCGTACGCCCCCGCTGTCACCTGGAGGATGTCACCCGGGCCGACATCGAGGGATTCGTTCTGCCCTTTATCGACCGCCTGATGAAGATGAGCGAGCAGGTGCCCGAGGAGATGCGGGCCAAGATCCGCCTGTGCGACACAATGGGATTTGGGGTCAGCTACCCCGGCGCCGAACTGCCGCGCAGCATCCCAAAGCTGATCTACAAGCTCAACCGCGAGTGCGGTGTGCCGAGCGACCGACTCGAATGGCACGGCCATAACGACTTCCACAAGGTCCACGTCAACGGCGGCACCGCGTGGCTCTACGGCTGTGATTTCGTCAATACCACCCTGTTCGGCTTCGGCGAGCGCACGGGCAACCCGCCCCTGGAAGGCGCCGTCATCGAATACATCGCCCTGAAAGGCGACACCTGCGGACTTGACACGATGGCGATCACCGAACTGGCCAACTACATGCGCTCCATCGGTCTGCCCATCCCCGAGAACTATCCGTTCGCCGGGCGGGCCTTCAACACGACCCGCGCCGGAATCCACGCCGGAGGTTTGCGCCAGGACGAGCGGATCTACAACATCTTCGACACGGAGGCACTGCTCGGCCGACCGCCCCGCGTGGCGATCACGGACAAGAGTGGCGCCGACGGAGTCGCCCACTGGGTTAACGAATTCTTCGGCCTCAAGGGCGATGACCGCATCAACAAGATCAAGGTGCACAAGCTGGCTCGCTGGGTGATCGATCAGTACGACGAAGAGGGTCGTCTGACCGCCATTAGCGACCAGGAACTGGAAGCGAAAGCCAAAGAGCTTCTGCCCGACTACTGGAAGAAACACAAGGGACAGTAACCCCTTTCGAGAATCTGGCCGCCCTCGCTCGTCCAGGGTGAGGGCGGCCCTTGTGCGAGCCGAAATGACACTTCCTGGACTGCTCCCGATCGGAAATCAATCGTGGTACTGTAGCGGCGCGTCTTCGTAGGCTTCCAGCATAGCTGTAATCATCTGACCCACCGAATAGCGCCCCGCGACGTACGTCTGAGCGGCGCCCGCGAGACGGCGCGCGTAGGCGTGGTCCTCCAACAGGCGCGTTAGACACTCGCGAATGCTGTTTTCGTCGTCCTTCTCGAAGACGAGCGCCGTCTGGTTGGGGACGATCAGGTCGTCCACGCCGCCGGCGCAGGCCGCGACGGCGGCGCCGAGCCCCATCGCCTCCAGGAGCGTGACATTGAAGGTCGGCGTCGGCTGAGGTTGAATGAGGATATCGGCCGTCGCCAGGACCGACCGACGCGGCTCCAGGGGTGGAAC
>JANQFY010000327.1 GCA_028277585.1 Sedimentisphaerales bacterium | reverse complement strand
AACCTCGGCGGCATGAACCTGACCGCCAACGGCGCTGACAGCCTGCGATTGTTCGTCTCCGGTATTGCCCCGACCTTCTATGAGGGCGCCGACGGGAGCATCCTGATGAACGCCATCGGCAACGATATCTGGGATGCGGCCGACCAATTCCGCTTCGCCTACAAGCAATTGACGGGCAACGGATCCATGGTCGCCCGGGTTGACGCCCTTGATGGCAGCCCCAGCGGTTGGGCCAAGGCGGGCGTAATGATTCGCCAGGACACGGCGGTCGGCTCAGTCCATTCGTTCATGTGCATGACCGGCGGCGACGGCAACGGCGCTTCCTGGCAGGGTCGTGAGACCGCCAATGGCGCCTCGGCCAACGCGGACGCCACCGACCCGGTCGCACCGCCGTACTGGGTGCGCATCGACCGCTCCGGCAACACGTTGACCGGTTTTCTCTCTCCAGATGGTGAGAATTGGACGCAGTTGGGCGACCCCCGCACGATCGAGATGACCGATCCGGTCCTGATCGGTTTGGCGTTGACCAGTCACAATTCCAACCAGAGTACGGGAGCGGCGTTCTCAAACGTCAGCATCACCGGCGCCGCAGGCGCTTGGGAAATCGCCGAGATCGGCGTCGTCCAGCCAGAGGGTAACGATCCGGCGGCGATGTACGTGAAGCTGGGCAGCTCGAAAGTCGCCCTTTCTAATCCGGCGGCGACAGCGCGTTCCGGTTGGACTGAGTACGTGATCCCCCTCAGTGCATTTGGTGGTAATCTCACCAATGTCCAGGAGATCACGATTGGCGTTGAGGGTTCCGGTTCCGGCACGGTCTTCATCGATGACGTTGGCTTCGGCCGTCCGGCTCCCGTGGTTGAGGAGACAAACTAGTCCCGATGGTCTGTCTCCAAGGCGAAAGGCGTTCTGAACGAAGAGCGATTATCGCCGAGGAAAAGGGTATCCAAGCGGGGCCCGCGTCGATAAGACGCGGGCCCTGTCTCTTCCTGAGAAGTCCTCCCCTCGAGAGAACCAGCGCCTTGGCGAACCCACCGGCCCCCGACATCCCATTGCAGGGTAAAGTATTCTGCGACATGGACCGATAGAACGGGTAAACGTACGATTTGACGGCGCATCCGATGACACATAAGATCCGGGAGGACCCGAGAATATGGATTTTCAGCACATCGGCGTCATCGGAGCGGGCATTATGGGAAGCGGGGTCGCTCAGGTGCTCGCTCAGACCGGGCATCACGTCCTTCTGCTGGACTCGAGCGAAATGGCCCTCCAGGATGTGCAGGGGCGTCTGCGGAACGAGTTTCGCCGCCAGATGATGTTCGACCCGGAACTACGGCGTCAGGACCCGGACGCCCTGCTAAAACGAATCACGTTCACCACGGATTATCAGACGCTCGAGGCCGCTGACTTCGTCGTTGAGAATGTGACGGAGCGGTGGGCGATCAAGGAGGACGTCTTCCAGAAACTCGACGCCATCGCTCCGCAAACATGTGTCTTCGCCTCCAACACCTCGGCGATCCCGATCACGCGACTGGCGTCAGCCACGAACCGTCCCGACCGAGTCGTCGGGATCCATTTCATGAACCCCGTGCCGCGCAAGTCCACGGCCGAGATGATTCGCGGATTCCATACCAGCGATGAGACGATCGACATCACGGGACAACTGCTCAGGCAGATGAAGATGGAGTGGGTCCTCGTCAACGATTCGCCTGGCTTCGTATCCAATCGCGTGCTGATGCTCACGATCAACGAGGCGATCTTCCTGCTGCACGAAGGCGTCTCCTCGGCCGCCGATATCGACGCGGTATTCAAATCGTGTTTCGGACACCCGATGGGCCCTCTGGAGACAGCCGACTTGATCGGTCTCGACACGATCCTTCAGTCCATAGAGGTGCTCCAGGAGAGTTTCAACGACAGCAAATACCGACCGTGTCCTCTGCTTAAGAAGATGGTGGACGCTGGGTATCACGGACGAAAGAACGGCAAGGGGTTCTACGAGTACACCACGTAAACCATACAACGAAGGGATTGATTCACGCCATGAGCGATACCAAGGAACGCATTCGAGAATTCTTGTCACAGCACATCCGTGACAACGGGTATCGAGACGACGATGACCTCTTCGCCAAAGGGTATGTCAATTCCCTCTTCGCGATGGAGCTGGTTCTGTTCGTCGAGAAGGAGTTTGCCCTGACCGTCGAGAACGCCGACCTCGACCCCGACAATTTCCGGTCGGTCGATGCCATCGCCGGATTGATCGGCCGCAAAACCACTCCGGAGACGGTCGAATGAAGCTTCAATTGACCGAAGAACAGGCGGATCGACAGGCTCACTTTCGTGAATTCGCGGACAGCGAAATCGCCCCCCACGCGGATCGGCACGACCGCGAGGAACGCCTCTCCAACGAGGTGATTGCCAAGCTAGCCGAGCAGGGCTGCCTAGGCGCGATGCTGTCGGAGGCCTACGACGGTCACCAAATGGACGCCGTCTCGTTTGGGCTCGTGAACGAGGAGATTGGGCGCGCCTGCACCGCCGCACGAGGTTTGCTCACGGTCCAGAACATGGTCGTTCAGAGCCTGGAGCGCTGGGGCAGCGATGCACAGAAGGCTCAATGGCTGCCCGACCTGGCCGCGGGCAGAAAGATCGCCGGCTTCGCGCTGACGGAGCCGGAGCATGGCAGTGACGCGGGCAACATCCAGACCCAGGCCGAACGCGACGGGAACAGCTTCCTCGTCACGGGTCACAAGAAGTGGATCTCGTACGGTCAGATCGCCGACGTGTTCCTGCTCTTTGCTCGCATCGACGGGCAAGTCAGTGCATTGCTTCTCGAGAGAGAGACTGATGGGCTGTCGATCGAGCCGATGAAAGGCATCCTGGGCGCCCGGGGCTCCATGCTGGCCGAGTTGCACCTCCATCGTTGTGCGATCCCCGAAACGAATCTTGTCGGCAATGTCGGGTTCGGGCTCGTCCCGGTGGCGTTCACGGCGCTCGACGTCGGACGCTACAGCATCGCCTGGGGCTGCGTCGGCCTGGCGCAGGGATGTCTGGACTCCAGCATCAAATACACCAAATCACGCAAGCAGTTCGGCACGCGGCTCCGGGATCAGCAACTCATCAAACGCATGATCGCTGACATGATGGTGGATATCGCAGCCGCCCGACTCGTCTGCTACCAGGCGGGACTGCTGAGTGAAACGGACGATCGGGATGCCCTCAAGAACATGATGATCGCCAAGTACGTCGCCTCGAACATGGCGGTCCGCGTTGCCGGCGCGGCCGTCCAGGTCCACGGCGCCAATGGCTACAGCCGAGACTATCCCGTCGAGCGATTCTACCGCGACGCCAAGATCGGCCAGATGATCGAGGGCTCCAACGAGATGCTCCAATTGATGATCTCACGCTACGGTTACAAGAAGTAATTCGACGTCGGCAGGATACGACACGAGGGACCATGGCTACGGGAACGGGGACAATCAAATGCGTCGTCTGGGACCTCGACAACACGCTGTGGAGCGGCACACTCCTGGAGGACAGCGAGGTCACACTGAAACCCGAAGCCGTGAAGGTCATCCGCACACTCGATGAGCGCGGCATTCTCCACTCCATCGCCAGCCGAAACGACCCGGAAACCGCGCAACAGAAACTGATCGACCTGGGTCTGCACGAGTACTTCCTCTATCCTCAGATTACCTGGAGCGACAAAGCCGAATCCGTGCGGGCGATCGCCCGAGCCATCAACATCGGTTTGGACAGCATCGCCTTTGTCGACGATGAGCCGTTCGAGCGGGACGCCGTCCAATTCGCCTGCCCCGAGGTAACCTGTATCAATGCAGCGGATCTGGCGAACATGTCTGAGATGCCCATCATGCAGCCGCGTTTCGTGACGGAGGATTCCCGTCTGAGGCGCCGCATGTACCAGAACGACATGACTCGCAATCAAGCTGAGGCGAAGTATATGGGCCCTCAAGAGGCGTTTCTCGAATCGCTGGGCATGAGGTTGACCCTCTTCGCCGCCGGTGAGGACGATTTGCAGCGTGCGGAAGAGTTGACCGTCCGCACGCATCAACTCAACGCGACTGGGGTGACGTACTCGTACGACGAACTGGATTGGTTCCGCCGGTCCGATCGGTACGATCTGCTCATGGCGCGGCTGGAGGATCGGTATGGCAGCTATGGACACATCGGCCTGACCCTCGTCGAACGACAGGAGGATCTCTGGATCATTCGCCTGTTGCTCATGTCATGCCGGGTCATGTCACGTGGTGTGGGAACGGCGATGCTCCTTCATCTGATGCGCCGGGCAGAGAATCAGAACGTCCGATTGCAGGCCCATTTCGTGCCGAACGACCGAAACCGTATGATGAACATCACGTATCGCTTCGCGGGCTTCCGCGAGGTCGAATCGAGCGGGGAACTTGTTACCCTGGAACACAATCTCGCTGAAATCCCGGCTCTTCCAAACTACATGAAGCTGATCGTCGTGTAGGCGCAGTCAAGCGCCGAGAACAGGATCGAACGGAAAGGAATCACATCGTGGGAAACGTCATTGTCTATGGCAACGGACCTGTGGCGCGGATTGCCTACTACTGTCTGAGAGACGACTCTTCCCATACGGTTCGGGGATTCACGGTCGACTCGGAAATGATCGAGGCCGATGAGTTCCTTGGGCTTCCCCTGGTGGACTTCGGTGAAGTCAGCCGGCATTTCAGCCCGGACGAGCACGGCATGTTCATCGCGGTGGGATACCTCCAGGCCAATCGCCTCCGCGCCGAGCGCTATCGACAGGCCCGGGAGATGGGGTACTCCTTCGCCAGCTACGTCAGCTCCCACGCGGTGGTCGCCCCCGATCTGAGCCTGGGTGAGAACTGCTTCATCGGCGCCAACGTCGTGGTTCAGCCGTCGGTGCAGATCGGCGACGATGTCACAGTGCGCGATCAGGGTTTCGTGGGGCACGACACGGTCATCGGGGACCATTGCTTCCTGGCCGCGGGCGCAACGGTTGCAGGCAAAGTAACCATCGAACCCTATTCGTTGCTCGGCGTCAACGCCACCGTCAAGGACGGCGTCCGAGTAGGCGAGGGTTGCATCATCGGAGCCGGGGTGACCTTGCTTCAGGACGCGCAGGCCAAGGAAGTCTACATGTGCCGCAGCGCCCAAAGGCTGCCGCTCTCGAGCGACCAGGTATAGGCGGTTGCAGTCGCCCCATCACCGCCCAGGAGCCAACTGAGCCAGCAGGGTCGTCGCCGCCTCGGCCATCATCTCCCCGCCGCCGGGGGCGATGCGGGAATTGACGGTCTCGTAACTCCCCTCGGCAAACGCCTTCTTCGTCGGGATGTAACCCGGCGCATCCTGACACAACTCGATCACGAGAGTCGTTTCGAACGGGCTCGCCTCCTTGATCGCCAGCCCCAGATCCACGAACACCTCGCCAG
>JANQFY010000322.1 GCA_028277585.1 Sedimentisphaerales bacterium | reverse complement strand
AAACCGTTGGCCCCGCTGATTCACCCCAGTTCCCTCCCAACCAAGCCCTTGGTCGTTGCGCCGGGTGAGCGTCCCCGCTCGTCTTTCAGGACATGAAGGTATGAAATGACCTTGCCTCCCTGGAGCCCACATGGCACAGGCGAGCCGAGACGCTCGCCCGGCGAACTCAGAGCGCGATTCCAGGCAAGTTCAATCAGGCACTTCGACATCGAAGCGTGCTTCGTAGCCCCGGTGCCAATACTGCGCCCAAAGATCCTCCAGGTCGACAACGGCGACGTGCGTATCGACGAAGCTCAAGTTGATCGCGCGGCCGTGACGGGCGATGCAGAACCGGTGCATGCTGGCGACCGAACCGTTGTCCCCGTCGAACGAATTGGTGGGCGGCGGATCGGTGCTGCGGGGCCAGGCGTCGACCCACATCCCATCGCCGAAGATGGGGACATCGGGGCGTGCGTCGGAGAGCCGCTGGTAGTAATTGTGGTACGACGCACTGCTGGTCTCGACCTGATAGTATCCGGTCGGCTGGAGCCAGGAGTTGATCGTGTAACTGCCCTCGGCGTAGCTCTCGCCCACATTGCCCCACCAGAAGGCCCAGGACCGAATCGCGGTGCCCCGCTGCAGCGATTGGCCGTCCGCCCGCTCGGTCACCGACGGGCAGATGATCACCTGCATGACCCCCTCGAACGCCGCCTGGGGGTCCTTCTCGTATTGCTTGTCCCCGAGGAACGGCGCGATCAGGTGGAACCAGTAAGGGTTGCCCGGGCCGCCCACGCCCATGATCTTGCCCTCGTAGTTCTCGCTGTAGTAGGTCAGCGCCAGCGTCTGCTGTCTCAGTTGCGACGTACAGACCACGCGCTTCGCCTGCTTGCGTACGCGGCTGAGCGCGGGCAGGAGAATCGCCAGCAGCAAGGCGATAATGGAGATGACCACCAGGATCTCGATCAGGGTGAAACCACGTCGCCTGTCCATCGCCTGCGACCTCCCAACGTCCAACCCGTCCCCTCCCGTCACACGCCAGCTACGCGATCCACTGTCCCACCGGGAGCCGGGAATGTCAAGGACTTCTTGTCGCAGCCCGCTTGAGCAGACGCGGGTCTTCTCAGCGTCCGGCCGTCCCGTCTTCGGGGTCGGTGCTCGTAGGCGAATCGATCCGTTCCGTGGGGACCGCCTCGAGGCGCCGTCCTTTGAGGAACCCCCAGGCGAGCCAGAGGACCGGAAAAGGAATCCACCCGAACATCAGGACGAGGATCGCGAGGTTGGGGTGGGCGGAGGCGACGACGTCACCGTCCGGCTGATTCCGGAACTCCTCCAGGGCGGCGACTACAGGCTCAGACAGTTCCAGCGTCTTCTCGTCCACCCGACCAATACCATCGGAATAGGAATAGGGGCAGCGGGGGTCCGTGCTGCGCGGAATGTCGAGCAATTTGAGACTGGCGGGCACCAGTTCCTTGGCCAGCCGTTCGGCCAGACGCGGACGCGATTCGTATTTGGCGCCCGAGGTTTCGCCTTGGAGCATGTGATAGGAAAGCAGACTGGCCCGTGAGTCGCCTACCTTCCAGGCCATACTGAACAGATAGTTGTTGTCGCCGGAGTAGAGGTTCGCCTGCGTGACACCGACGTACATCGTCCGAACGTCATCGGAACGATAGGTCATCAGCGTCCTGCACAGCCGATGCGCATACGCGTTCATGCGATACTGCCCCGGCCGATTCTCCATCTCGGCAATCATCCTATCCCCGAAATACTGAGCGAGGGCGCCTTCCTCCGCAACAGCGGCCCGGATGCCATGGGCGTACTCCTCCCGAGCCCAACCGGTGAACTCGGTTTCGCCCAGGCGTTCCGTCAGGACCGCTTCAAGAGCTCTCTGATGCGCGACGCGCTCGGGCCGTGACCAGTTCCATTCCGTCCGCAATCGGCGTACCTTCACGGGCACATCGGTGATCTCCTGGTAGACCTTGGCGGTATCCTCCAGCAATCGGATATTGCACGGGGGCAGTGGAATCAACACCACCTGCAATCCGGTCTCCAGACTGCCCAGATATGGAACCGATTCGTAGGTCTTCGGTTCCAGCCCCAGGTATTCCGCCGCCTGCCTTATGAGATTGGGATCCTCAGCATTGTCGAGGACAACCTTCGCACTCTGAGCCGCCGTGTGCGGGTCATCCGCATGGACCATGAGATCGAGATGCGCCCGGTAGTGGAACGGGGACGTACTCAGCAGTCGCTCCAGCACCTCCACGGCCTGCTCCTTGTGACCCGCCTCCAGCAGATCGCACGCGTGCGCATAGAGATGATCGCCCCAGGCGCCCATCGAGACATTGTCCGCCTCAGAAGCCTCTTCATAACGCTGTCTGTTCACGAGAGCCCTGATCGCCTCGAATTGTCCGTCAGGAAGTTCCGCGGCGGTGGAATAGGTCCAGACTTGAACGGATCGAGGCAAACGAAAAGCGAAGCAGTGCCGGTCCACAATCGGCTCAGAGACAACCGCATGGATTTCGTCGCCCGTAACCAGATCGAACCGGCCCCGATGCGCGTTTATCTGGGCGTCCAGGAACCCCAGCAACCCACGTAAGGCGATCTCATTCTGAGAATCGTCCGTGTCGATGAACTCGATGGAGAGCTTAAGGGATCGATCACCTTTGCCGTACTCCCAGCGCTCGCCACCGCTGGTCCGCGCGTCTGAGAGCAGTTCGAGGGGACGTCCCTCCCAAGTCAGAGCCGCGGCGTAGTAGTCCGGTAGAAACGGGGGAAGTTCAGGTGGACCGCCCTCCGCCGTGACACCGACCGACAGCGCCGTCAACATGGTGACGACCAGAAGCCCCTTCCTCTCCATCGCACCCGCCTCCCATTCCGCCAATCTCGCCGTCATCCTCGAGCGATGATCGATAACTCAAGCCTGGGCCTTCCCTCTCCTCTCGGGATACCTCCATACAAACCCTACGAAATGCCCCCGCCCACGCCAAGGACACCGCGGCAAACGCCCGAGGGCGAACATCAGGTTCGCCGGCGCTTCTCCCCCGCAGGGCCGTGAGCAGCAGCCCAAGGCGAGCTAGCCTAAATTACCCAAAATACGTAGTTATCCTAATTGACGAAGCCTCTTGAGGTGGTAGCATTGAAGGTGCATGGATTGTGCACTTTCTCGACGGAGCGAGCGGCAGGTTCAGGGATTGAGAGAGGAGAGAAGCCGTGAACGGAGAGAGACTAGCCACCCTGGTCGTGGTATGCCTACTGCTGTCGTCTGCCCACGCAGGAAACGTCAAGACTCACGAATGGCCCGCAAAGCTTGCTTCCCCGGCGTTCGAGATCGCCGAAATTCCCGTCGAAATGGACGTCGGGTCCTGGGCGTCCGTCGTGGGCAATCCGACGGTCCGGCTCCGTGAGACCAGCCCGAACACCTACACAGGCTGCACCCGTCTGGTGATTCGCTGCAATACCAATGTCCGTGTCACCGCCTCCATCGTTCCCACCGGCGCGCTGGCGGGGACCTACTCATGCTCAATCTCCGACGGGAACATCGATGCGCCCCAGGGCGCCGCCACTCTGTGCGCCACACTCAAGAACCCCGAACGTGTCCCTGCCGAGCCGGTTCAGGTCGCGGTCATCAAGGTAAGCTTCACACCGCGATAGCGCTTGCCGGTCACCGGTCGTTCATCGTGGTTTGATCAGGACATCTCGGAGCGCTGCGACGACTTGGTCGATCTGCTGTTCGGTGACAACCAGCGGCGGCATGAAACGGATCAGGTTGTTCTCAGGATTGCAGCCGGCGATGACCCCGCGCGCCAGCAGGCCCTCGAACACGTCGCCCGCCTTCACCGAATCGGCAAACGTCACAGCGATCATCATACCTTTGCCGCGCACGTCCTTGACGGCGCTGCAGTCCCTCTGCAATCCCAGCAGCCGGTCGCGGAACCGACGCCCGAGGTCCCGGCTCCGCGTCACGAGTGACTCTCCGCGCAGC
>JANQFY010000282.1 GCA_028277585.1 Sedimentisphaerales bacterium | reverse complement strand
TATTGGCCCGGTCCCGGACGGGGGACCACAACCATCATCTGGCCTTTAGGAAAGCGCGATCGGCATGGAACTACACGCATTGGACATCGCCATCATCGTGGCCTATCTGGCCGTCACGATTCTCCTGGGTCTGTGGGTCTCCAAGCGGGCTTCCAAAGACCTCGACTCCTATTTCCTGGGCGGCAAGACGATCCCCTGGTACATCCTGGGCGTCTCCAACGCCTCGGGCCAGTTCGACATCACCGGGACCATGCTGCTGGTCTACTGGTGTTTCGCCTATGGACTCAAAAGCGTCTGGTTGCCCTGGGTCTGGCCCACCTTCAACCAGATCTTTCTGATGATGTACCTGGCAACGTGGCTGCGCCGCTCGAACGTGCTGACCGGCGCCGAGTGGATCCGGACCCGCTTCGGGGAGGGACGCGGCGCCAACCTGGCGCACATCAGCGTGGTCGTCTTCGCCCTGATCACCGTCGTCGGCTTCATCGCCTACGCGTTCAAAGGCATCGGCAAGTTCGCCGACATCCTGCTTCCCTGGAACCTCGAACCGAACACCTACGCGTTGATCATCCTGCTGATCACGTCGGTCTACGTCGTCAAGGGCGGCATGCACAGCGTCGTACTGACTGAAGTGCTGCAGTTCGCCATCATGACGGTCGCGTCGATCGCGGTGGGCTTGATCGCGATGGCGCACGTCAGCCCCGAAGCCATCGACGCGGTGGTCCCCGAGGGCTGGCGCACCCTCTGGTTCGGTTGGAAGATGGACGCTCAGTGGACCGGGGCGTTTGAGATGATTCAGGGCAAGATCGCCGAGGACGGGATGTCCCTGTTCTCGATCTTCTTCGGGCTCATGCTGTTCAAGGGGATCTTCGCCAGCATGGCCGGGCCGTCGCCGAACTATGACATGCAGCGTGTCCTGGCGACGCGAAGCGCGCGCGAGGCCTCGCTGATGAGCGCGACCGTCAACGTCGCGCTGTATTTTCCCCGGTACATGCTGATCGCCGGATTGACCATCCTGGCGCTGGTGCCCTTGCAAGACACATTGGTTCAGATGTGGGGCGCCGCCGTCCAGGCCGACAAGACGCCCGACTTCGAGCAGATCCTGCCCGTGGTGATCCAACACCCGGTGATCCCGATCGGCCTGACCGGGCTGCTGCTGGCCGGACTCCTGGCGGCGTTCATGTCGACGTTCGCCGCGACCGTCAACGCGGGGCCGGCCTACGTGGTCAACGACATCTACAAGCGATTCATCAATCCCCAAGCCCCGAACAAGACGCAGGTCCGCATGAGCTACGTCATTTCGATCGCGGTGGTGATCATCGGTATCGCGTTTGGCTATCAGGCCGAGAACATCCACGGGATCACCATGTGGATCGTCGGCGGCCTCTACGGCGGCTACGTCGCGGCCAACCTGCTCAAGTGGCACTGGTGGCGTTTCAACGGCTACGGCTTCTTCTGGGGGCTGATCGCCGGCATTGCCGGAGCGCTGTCGGCGCCCTACCTGCAGGCCCACTTCTGGCCGGGAACGAATACGCTATACGCCTTCCCCGCGATCTTCGCGTTCTCACTGCTCGGGTCCGTCGCCGGGACCTTGCTGAGCCGAGCCGAAGACGAGGAAGTGCTCAAGGGCTTCTACAAGACCGTACGTCCCTGGGGCTTCTGGGGACCGATCCGCGCCAAGGTCATGGCCGAGGACCCCAACTTCCAGCCCAACCAGGATCTCGGTCGCGACGTGTTCAACATCGTCGTGGGCGTCATCTGGCAAATTGTCCTTGTGACATTGCCGATCTACCTCGTGCTCAGACAGCCGAGTGGCATCGTCGTCTCGCTGGTCATCCTGGCGATCACTTCGATAACCTTGAAGAAGACCTGGTTCGACCGCTTGCCTCCCAAGGAGGCGGCGTAGCGACGGAATACCCGAGGAGAGGCTTGAAACGACAGGCTGGAATGAGGAGAACCTGAGATGCTCGAAACCATATCGAGACGCGTGGTCCTGCTGGCGCTGCTGATCGCCGTGACGGCGCAGGTCGCTGTCGCAGCCGATCTGGGAACCTTCCGACCGCCGGCGGTGCCGCTGGTGACAGTCGATCCGTATACCAGCGTCTGGTCCTTCTCCGACCAATTGCACCAAAGCTGGCCCGTCCACTGGACCGGCGCCCCGCACGCGATGGCCGGGATGATCCGCGTCGATGGCAAGACCTATCGCTTCATGGGCCCACAGAATGTGTGTCCTGCCGCCGCGAGACAAACCTCAGTAACCGTCGCCCCAACGTCGACGCGCTACGTTTTCATCGCGGACGGCGTGGAACTAACCGTCACCTTCACAACGCCCATATTACCCTCCGATCTAAGCCTGCTCGCCAGCCCCGTGACGTATCTCACGTACAGCGTCAAGGCTCTGGACGGCAAGTCGCATGATGTCACGCTCTACTTCGACGCCTCGGGCGAATGGGTCGTCAACGACGCGAAGCAAAGAATCGTCTGGCAACGTCTGGCCAAGCCGATCGCCGGGATGCAGTTCATGACCATGGGCTCGGCCGAGCAGCCCATTCTCGCCAAGAGCGGCGACAACCGGAGAATCGACTGGGGTCACCTCCATATCGGTGCCCCGGCCGGCACAGGGAACCGACTGGGCGTACTGCCCCATGACGTGCGGGGCGATTTCGTCAACTCAGGCGAGATCCCGGCGGCTGACGACACCGCCATGCCCCGCCCCGCCAACGAGGACTGGCCCGTCATCGCTAGCGTGCTCGATCTCGGAACGGTCTCTAACAAGCCTGTCGAACGGCTAATGATCCTCGCGTACGACGACATCTTCTCGATCGAGTACATGCATCAGAAGCTGCGCCCCTGGTGGGCCAAGGAGTTCCGCGGATTCCAGGACATGATCTGTCACTGCATCAAGAACTACGCCGACATTGCCAGGCAGTGCGAGGCGTTCGATGCCGAACTGCTGGCCGACGCCCGCCAGATCGGGGGGGCGGCGTATGAGCGTCTGATCGCGATTTCCTATCGGCACACCTGGGCCAGCGGCAAGATCGTCGTCTCGCCCGACGGCGCCGAGCCCTGGTTCTTCCATAAGGAATGCTTCTCCAACGGATGCATGGCGACCGTCGACGTGTCTTACCCAGCCGCACCGTTCTTCGCCCTGTTTAGTCCGACACTGCTCAACGGCATGGCCGCGCCCGTCTTCGACTACGCCGCCACCGACA
>JANQFY010000234.1 GCA_028277585.1 Sedimentisphaerales bacterium | reverse complement strand
GAAATACCGCAAGGCTGTCAGCGGTTTCGAGCCAGCCGCGCTGCAGACTCTTCGCCAGTATCCCTGGCCCGGAAACGTGCGGGAACTCGATCACACCATCGAGCGCGCCGTTCTGATGGCCCAGGGATCGCTGATCGTGCCCAGTGATCTCGGGTTGGGCCCCCGAGCCGGGGGCGGCCCTCGTTACGAGGAGATGACGCTGGAACAGGCGGAGCGGCTGCTCATCCAGAAGGCGCTCGGCCAGCAGGGTGGGGATATCAGCAAGACAGCCAAGGTGCTGGGCCTTAGCCGCAGCGCCCTGTATCGACGGCTGGAGAAGTACGGGCTCGAAGCGGAATCCTGATCTCGAGGAGCGATGAAGTACGAGCGCCGCATACTCGTTCTATCCTTCATGACCGGTTTCGTCGGCTCTGCCGTTGCGCTGGCGTTTCTATGGACTTCCGATTTCACTCTGCACACCTGTGTGACCCTGACCTTGGTGCTTCTGGTGCTCTGGCTGGGATTCGCCGCGGCGCTGAAGGCCCGGGTGGTATTCCCCCTGCGGACGCTGTCCAATATGCTGGGGGCGCTGCGCGAAGGGGACTACTCGATGCAGGTGCGGGGGGCTTGTAGTGACGATGCGTTGGGGGAGGTGATCTGGGAGGTCAACGCGCTGACGGAACTGCTCCGCGAGCAGCGACTCGGGGCGTTGGAAGCAACCGCTCTGTTGCGCAAAGTCATGGCGGAGATTGACTTAGCGCTGTTTGGCTTCGACAGCGACGATCGACTGAGACTGTTCAACGACAGCGCCCGGCGGCTGCTCGGCCGCAGCGATCGGCAACTCAACGGTCGCCACGCCTCGGAACTGGGATTGGCCGAGTGTCTGGAGGGGCCGACCCCGCGGGTGGTCGATCTGGCTTTTCCCGGCGGGCTGGGACGCTGGCAACTGCGCCGCGGGACGTATCGAGAGGGGGGCGTACTGCGGCGACTGGTATTCCTCTCCGACCTGACCCGAACGCTGCACGAAGAGGAACGGCTGGCCTGGAAGCGCCTCGTCCAGATTCTGCGCCACGAAATCAGCAATTCTCTGGCGCCGATCCAGTCGGTGGCCGAGAGTTTGCGAACGTTGAGCAGCCGACACCCTCGACCGGGCGATTGGGAAGAGGATCTAAGCAATGGGCTGGCGATCATTGCCGACCGTTCGGAAGCCCTCCATCGGTTCATCGAGTCCTACTCCAAGCTGACGCATTTGCCGCCGCCGCGGCTGGTGGAGGTCCGTGTCAGAGACCTGATCCATCGGGTCGTAGATCTCGAAAACCGCCTGCCCGTGCAGATTGCCCAGGGCGGCGATGTGGTGGTTCAAGCTGATCAGGACCAACTGGAGCAGTTGCTGATCAACGTGCTGGCCAACGCGGTGGAGGCCAGTCTCGAGGGCTCAGACGGCGGAGGCGTTCAGATTCACTGGCGGACGGATGAGGAGCGTCTGCGGATATGGATTGAAGATGATGGACCAGGCCTAGCCGAGGCGGGGCACGTCTTCGTGCCGTTCTACACCACCAAACCGGCCGGTTCCGGGATCGGCCTTGTGCTGAGTCGCCAGATTGCCGAGGTTCACGGCGGTTCTCTCACGCTGGAGAACCGCGAGGACGCCCCCGGATGCCAGGCCTGCCTGACACTTCCCCTGACGCGCGATTCATGAGGCCGGTGTTACGGACTGTGATCGGCGCGTGCGGTTTCGGGCGCAGGATTCCAGAATGGAGCGCGCCGCTTGTCTCAAAGCCGAGATTCACGCCGAGAAACGCCTCCCTTGGGCGGTGCCCTCCACTGGCACGGTAGTTGCTAAGGTAGTCTCGTATGGATATTCCAAGAAAAAGCTCGAAACGTCTCAAAGCCCTGCGGCGCGGCCTGGTCCTCGCGACGGGGCTCATCGTGGTCGCCGGTGTCAGCCTGGGGCTCTCGCGGCTCAAGCCGGCGGCGCCGTCCGCGGACAAGCGGACCCTCTGGTTCGGCACTGTGGAGCGGGGCTCGATGCTGCGCCAGGTTCGCGGCACCGGTACGCTCGTCTCCGAGGACATCCTGCTCATCCCGGCTGATGTGGCGGGGCGTGTGACCGGGATCCCCGTTTTGCCCGGCGCCATCGTCGAGCCCAACACGATCATCCTGGAGTTGAGTAATCCCGATCTTCAGTTGGAGCTGCTCGAGGCGCAATCCAGCCTGGATTCGGCTCAGGCCCAGTTGACTGCTCAGAAGGCCCGCTTGCAGGACCAGTTGCTCGGCATGGAAGCGACGCGGGCTCAAATGCAGGCCGACTATGAGAATGCCACATTGCAGGCGGAGGTGGATAAAACCCAGTTCGATGATGGTCTGATCTCCGAACTGAACCTGAAACTCTCTCAGTCCCGGGTCGAGCAAATGGAGATGCGTCTGGACATCGATCTACGCCGTTATGAGATGTTTCGCGATCAGACGATGCCCGCCCAGTTAGCCGAGTTGGAGGCGGCGGTGAATCGCGCTCGGATGCAGTATGAACTCAAGGAGCGCCAGATCGAGTCGCTCCACGTTCGGGCCGGCAAACGCGGCGTCCTGGCTCAGGTAGAAAAGCAAATCGAGCCGGGCCAATCCGTAGCGACTGGCACGATTCTGGCCAAAATCACCAATCCGGAGAAGCTCAAAGCCCAGTTGCGGGTCCCCGAATCGCAGGCCCGCGACCTGCGGAAAGAGCTTCCCGTGGAGGTGGATACCTATCACGGCATCGTTCCGGGCAAGGTCTCGCGGATCGATCCGACGGTCGTCGAAGGCAACGTGACGGTCGATGTCTCGCTGGAAGGGGCGCTGCCCAAAGGAGCGCGACCCGATTTATCTGTGGTCGGCACGATAGAAATTGAGCGGCTGGACGACGTACTGTATGTCGGGCGGCCCGTTTCCGCTTCGGCCGAAGGGTCCGCACGATTGTTCAAGGTGGTCGACGAAGGCAGGCACGCCATCCGCGTGGCGGTCGAGTTCGGACGCAGTTCCGTCACCACCATTGAAGTCCTCAATGGTTTGGAGGTGGGCGATCAGATCGTCCTTTCCGATGTTTCGCAATGGGATGCGGTCGACCGCATCCGCCTGAAATAGGAGTCACAGCCAACCATCCGTGCCGGAGGCGGAGCCGGCACGAATGGGAAAGCGTAGCTGTCTGGGATCTGGAGTCCGATCGATGACAAACATTTGGCAGGACATAAGATACGCTCTCCGCCAACTGCGCAAGAGCCCTGGGTTTACGGCGGTGGCGCTGGTGTCACTGGCGCTGGGGATTGGGGTCAATACCGCGATCTTCAGTCTTCTCAATGCGATTTGGATGCGGTCGTTGCCCGTGCCGAACCCGCATGAATTGCGCATCGTCAATTGGAGCGGCTTCAATGCGCGACTCTCCCACTTCACCGGCGGTCCGGCCGATGCCACGCGCGGCGGTCCCGGGGCCAGGGTCTCGGGCTCCTTCCCCTATCCAGTCTATCGGGACTTCAAGGAACGCGTGGAGGGTTGTTCCGATGTATTCGCCTTCAGCGAGTTGCATGGCTTAACCGTCGTCGGTCCCAGAGGCGCCACCACCACGAATGCCATGGTGGTTTCGGGCGATTTTTTCGACGGATACGGCGCCCGGGCGCTGATCGGTCGCACCCTCAGGCCGGGCGATGAGTCATCGCAGGCCGAGCCCGTGGCGGTGATCACGCACCACTGGTGGGAAAGGCAGTACGATCTGGATCCTGCGGTCATCGGCCAGATGACGATCATCAACAAGCATCAGTTCACCATTGTCGGGGTTCTGCCCCGTGCGTATTGCAGCCCGCAACTGGGCAGTAGGGCCCAGATCTATGTCCCGATGTCCGCCCGACCCTCGCTGGCTCCCGGGAAGTCTCTGGACGCCCGGAATCACTGGTGGGCCACTATCATGGTGCGTCTGGAACCCAAAGCCGATGAGACCCAGGTCCGTACCGCCATGGAAGGACTCTTCCTCCAGACCCTGTCGGCGCCGGGCCAGGGAACGCGGATGGACGATCCTCAGATTCATCTCGTTGACGGCAGCCGAGGACTGCTCGGTATCCGAAGGCAAATGGCGGTGGGAATTGTCATCCTGATGGGCGCGGTGGGTCTGGTCTTGATGATCGCCTGTGCCAATCTGGCGGGGCTGCTGCTGGCCCGCGGGGCGGCGCGCCGGCAGGAACTGACCGTGCGGGCGGCCATGGGGGCCGGACGCAGACGCCTCGTTCGTCAGTTGCTCACTGAGAGCCTGGTCCTGTCGCTTGTGGGAGCCGGACTTGGACTGGTCACCGCGATCTGGATCAAAGCGGCCGTTCTGAGCCTGCTCCCCTCCAGCCTGGACAGTTTCAATCTCGATGTGAGCGTCGACCTGCGCGTGCTGTTGTTCACCTTGATCTCTGCGTTGGTGACATGCCTCTTCTTCGGTCTGTTACCGGCGCTGCGTGTCACGCGCGCGAATTTGTGCTCAGGGCTCAAGAGCCAGAGAACACTCGGTGTCCCCGGCTTGCGTCTGGGCAAGGTCTTGGTGGCCGCCCAGGTGAGTTTGTCGGTTCTACTTCTGGTGGCCACGGGTTTGCTGCTGCAAACGCTGATCAACCTGTATCAGACCGATCTCGGCTTCCGCACCGACAAGATCCTGGTCTTCGGTTTGAATCCTGGCCAGGCCGGATACGACGGGCCGGGCTCGGTTCGCTTCTATGACGAGGTCGAAGCACGCATCGCGGGTCTTCCCGGCGTCCGAAGTGTCTCCCTGTCCAGCGACAGCCTGTTGGGGGGACGCCGCGCCGCCAACGCGTTCTCCGTTCCCGGACGCGCGCAGCAGAACGGTCGGCATCCTATGGCCGATATACTCAGGGTCAGCGAGACCTTCTTCCAGACCATGGACATCCCTCTGTTGCGCGGTCGCACCTTTGAGCGAACGGACACCGCATCACAGCCCGCCGTGGTCATTGCCAACGAAGCGCTGGTGCGCGAGTACTTCGGCAATGAAGATCCCCTGGGCCAATCGATTCGCATGGGCGAGCGGAACTACACGATTGTCGGCCTGTCCAAGAACGCCAAGTACAACCGGGTCCAGACCGATGTCGAACCGACCCTGTACTTCTCACACAGACAGGCCAATCCGAAGGCAATGGTCTTTGAGGTTCGCACGGCAGGTGATCCGCTAGCGCTCGTTCCGACCGTCCGCCAGATCGTGGGGGATTTGGATCGTACCGTCCCGCTGGAACAGATCGCCACGCAGGTGCAACTCTTCAGAGCTGCTATTGCGCCGGAGCGGGTCTTCACCTATCTGTGCGGCGGCCTGGCCTTGTTGGGCATTCTCCTGTCTTGCGTCGGGCTCTACGGCCTGCTGGCCTTCATGGTGACGCGTCGGACGGGCGAAATCGGGGTGCGTATGGCCCTCGGCGCTCGACCTCGTGATATCGCCTGGCCCGTTCTGCGCAGCGCCCTTCGAATGGCGGGCTTTGGCTTGCTGGTCGGTATCCCGATCGCGCTGGCGCTGATGCAGGTCCTGCGCAGCGTCCTGTTTGGCATCAGGCCGCACGACCCGATGACCCTCGCCGCCACGGTTCTTCTGGTCCTGGGGGTTGCCGCCCTGGCCGCGTGGATTCCCGCGCGCCGAGCCGTGCGGATCGATCCGATGGAGGCCCTGCGCTGCGAATGAAACGGACGGGGATTGATGATAGATTAGTGATTGTTGATGATTGAGATCCGAACATGAGCATGCTTTGGCAAGACATTCGCTACAGTATCCGCGTACTGTGCAGATCGGCCGGTGTCACTGCTGTGGTTGTATTGACCCTGGCGGTCGCCATTGGCGCGACCTCGGCGATCAGCAGCGTCGTTCAGGCGACGATCCTTGATCCTTTGCCGGTCCCGGAGCCCGACCGCCTGATGAAGACTACCTCCTTTGGTTCCTACGTGCCTGGGATGGACAAGCTGGAGTTGGGTGTGAATCCCGTGACGGTTGCCGGACTGCGCGATCATTCGGAGTTGTTTGCGGACCTCGCCATACACTCGTACGTGAGCATGAAGTACCGCGAAGGCACTTTCCCCGAAGCGATCTCCGGCTGCCGGGTGTCACCCAACTTTTTCTCGACCTGGGGTGTGCAACCGGCGCTGGGCCGGGGATTCAGCTCTTACAGCGGTGGCTCCGACGCCGAGCCAGCCATCGTCCTGAGTCACAGGTTTTGGAGCAGCAAGTTCGGAGCAGACCGGGGGGGCCTCGACAGCCTGGTCGACTTTGGCGACGGTACAGAGGATGCGCCACTCCAACGGTTCCGCGTCGTCGGCGTCATGCCGCCCCATTTCCGGTATCCAAGGGCGGACACCGCTTATTGGATTGCGGGGGACGATCCAGTCGTCGTCTCTCGGGCCAATGATCCTGAAGGCCGGGCCTACCGGGATCGCGACTATTGGGTCACACTTCGTTTGGCGGACGGTGTCAAGGTTCAGCGTGTCCAGGCCATGCTCGATCTGATTCATAGCCGCCAGGTGCACGACGATCCGAAGGCGAATCAGGGGTGGAGCCTCCGCCTTAGCAAGGTCACCGACGATCTCGTGGACGCGAAGGTGCGCCGTTCACTCTGGACATTGTTCGCGGTCGTTGGCATGGTATGGCTCATCGCCTGTGCCAATGTCGCCGCTCTCTTGGTGGCTCGTGCCGAAGCGCGACAACACGAATTCGCGGTGCGCGGCGCCCTGGGGGCCGAACGCGGGTGTCTCCTGCGTCTATTACTCGTCGAAAGCCTGCTCCTGGCGTTGCTGGGAGGTTTGTGTGGGCTCGTCGTCACGAGGTGGGGTCTGCATGTGTTAGACGCGTTTCTCGCCGGTACCCGCCTACGCGCTTTCGAGTTGAATTGGGGCGTCTTCGGTGGTTCCATGGCCGTAGCTCTGGCTACGGGGGTCACGTTCGGTCTCATTCCCGCTTGGTATGCCTCGCGTCCTCGACTGAACGCCGTGCTCAAACTGAACGCCGTGCTCAAACAGACCGGCGCCTCAACCACGCAGGGCGTCTCCGGACGGTGGCTGATGCGCGGCCTGGTGGTATCCGAGGTAGCGCTGGCATTCACTCTGCTGGCCAGTGCCGGGTTGATGCTCCAGAGCGTTGTGCGCCTGCTCCGCGTCGACGTGGGGTACCAGATCGAAGGGCTCGTCCGTGTGTCCGTGAGCCCACCATATCGAGCGTACTTCGACGAGTTCGGGACCCGAAGAGCGGAATTGACCCGGCGCCTGCACGAAGCCTTTCTCGCTCTGCCCGGCGTGGAGTCGGTGGGCGTCGCAACCGCAAGGTCGGGATGGCGCGAGTATTACGTCAAAGATCCACAGGACAGTGTCGACGTTGTCGAGAGAGGCTGCGGCCTGGGGGACCAGAATACCTTCGCCGCCATGGGCACGCCCCTATTGCGTGGACGGTTCCTGGACGAGAGCGATCGCGAGCGAAACACTGTCGTCGTCAATGAGACCCTTGCTCGTGTCTTCTGGCCGGATGGCGACGCGCTGGGTAGAACTTTCCGCAAAGTACGGCGGGGCAGAGAACGGGAGCTGATCTGGCAGGTGGTCGGCATCGTGGGCGACATCAAGCAGCGTTCCTTCGATCAGCAGGTCAGGCCTGCGTTCTATCGTCCTGCACGGGATCACTATGCCTGGCAGATGTCCCCGACTTTCTATGTTCGGTCCGGTGGCGATGCCCTTGCCTTGGTGCGTCCTCTACAAGACATAGTTCGGGACGCCGAGCCCAACATGGAGCATGTCAGCGTGGTTCCGATGAACCACGAGTTGTACGGCAAGACCGAGAGCCGTCGGCGGTACACGCTGTATCTGTCGTTGCTCACCGGCGTGGGCGTAGCCCTGGCTGCTGTTGGCATCTATGGTCTGCTGGCGCAGGCAGTGGTGCGACGCACTCGGGAGATGGGTATCCGCATGGCTTTCGGCGCGACACATGATGCGGTCGGATGGTTGTTGATCCGCAGCGGTCTGAAGCTGGCCATCGTCGGCGTCACCATCGGATGGGCGGGCGCCTTGGTGGCGACTCGCCTCATCCGCAGTCAATTGTTCGGGGTCGAGCCGCACGACCCGGCCACACTGCTGGTAGCGACGGTCAGCCTGCTGCTACTCGCCATTCTGGCCAGCGCTCTTCCCGCCCATCGGGCAGCTAAGATCGATCCGATGGAGGCCTTACGTCACGAGTGAAACGCATCGCGATTGATGATTGGTTCTGGACTAACGAGGATTGAGAGGCAGACATGAGTGAATCTGATCAGGCATTGATTTCCGTGAAGGAACTGCAGAAGGTCTTCCTCACGGAGGAAGTGGAGACCCACGCACTCTCGGGGATCCACTTGGAGATCAAACAGGGGGAATACATCTCCATCGCCGGCCCGTCCGGTTGTGGCAAGTCGACCCTCCTGTCGATTCTCGGGTTGCTGGACTCACCGACGGAAGGGGAGTACTGGCTGGACGGCGAGGCGGTGGCGGACCTGACCGCCAGCCAGCGGGCCCGGATTCGTAACCGGGAAGTGGGATTCATCTTCCAGAGCTTCAACCTGATCGGCGATCTGACCGTTCTTGAGAACGTGGAACTGCCCCTGACCTACCGATCCATGGCGGCCGGCGAGCGGAAGGAGCGTGTCGTCGAGGCTCTGGAGCGGGTGGGGATGGCTCACCGCACGAAGCACTATCCGGCGCAACTGTCCGGCGGTCAGCAGCAGCGGGTCGCCGTCGCCCGGGCGGTCGTCGGTGACCCGGCGATCCTCCTGGCGGACGAACCGACGGGCAACCTCGACTCCAGCAATGGCGAGGCCGTGATGGGCCTGCTATCCGAGCTGCACGGCGAAGGCGCCACCATCTGTATGGTCACGCACGACCCGCGTTACGCCGAGCACGCCGATCGCATGGTCCACCTCTTCGACGGCCGCGTTGTGGAAGATGGAGAGACAGAGGAAGCGGCCAGATGAGCACACTCATTCAGGACTTGCGCTTCGCCTGTCGCGGCCTGATGAAGACTCCCGGCTTCACGGCCGTGACCGTGCTGACTTTGGCGCTTGGCATTGGCGCCACCACGGCGGTTTTCTCTCTGGTCAACGGTGTGTTGCTCCGCCCACTCGCCTACGCTCAGTCGGATCGCCTGGTTTCCGTGAATGAACTCATCCCTGCCCTGGCGCAGAAGTACCCGGTACTGCCCGTCAGTGCTCGCCACTTCATGGAGTGGCGAGACAAGTGCTCGTCATTCGAGAGTCTCTCGCTGATCGATCCGGGCACGATGACCTTGACCGGGAAGGGTGAGCCCGAACATGTGGAAGCGGCGCACGTATCGACGAATCTGTTTGAAACACTCAGGGTGCGACCGGTACTGGGACAGACCCTTCTTACCGAAGAGGACCAGGCCGGGCGCGAACACATTGCCGTCATCAGCAACGCATTCTGGCGGCGCAAGTTTGACGCCGATCCGAAAATCCTGGGCGCCGCCATCACTCTGGACAATGAAGCGTACACAGTGGTTGGCGTATTGCCCACGAGATTCCGATTCCCAAATCCCAATCCGCTCAAGGTGTCGGAACTGGCGATCAGTTCACAGCCGGATGTGTTCACCGCCAAAGTCTTCACGGATGCCGAACGCAACACTCTGATGGGTATGTTCAACTTCCCTGTTGTGGCGCGCCTGAAGGCAGGTGTCTCGTGCGAGAAGGCGACGGCCGAACTGAACGCCACCGCGACCCAGCTTGTGCAGATGGCCGGCCAGGACATGGAGTTGCGCGCCGTGGTGAAGCCGCTGAAGGGCGCCCTTGTCAATGACCATCGAGGCGGTCTGCTTGTTGTCTTGAGCGCCGTCGGATCGGTACTGTTGATCGCCTGTCTGAACCTGGCCATTCTCCATCTTGTGCGGGCCGAGCGACGCAGTTTCGATTCGGCACTTCGCATGGCGCTGGGCGCCAGTCGAATCAGAATATTGCGCCAGGCCCTGACCGAGACGCTGCTCTTGACCGCTCTCGGAACCGCCCTCGGCATGCTCCTTGCCTCGGGAGGGCTGGACCTTCTGGTGAGGATCGCTCCGGCGGGCATTCCCCGTCTGGACGAGGTCCGCATCGACGCCAACGTTCTTTTCTTCGCTCTATTGTTGATGGGATCGACAGCGCTGTTGTGCGGCACTCTGCCCGCTTGGCGTACGCTACGAAGCCGCGCAGAGCAGGTGTTGAGAGCCGGGGGTCGCACTGTATCGGCGTCGGGCTTGCGTCTGCATGGCGTGTTGGTCACGGCGGAAGTCGGCCTCGGGGCGGCTCTGTTGATCACGGCCGGATTGTTGCTGGGCAGCTTTGCTCGCGTCATGCGTACGGACAAAGGGTTCCACGCCCCAGCCGTGCTAGCCGTAGATCTGAAGCCTCCTGAGACGTATGACTGGACACGAAGAGTCGACTTCCAGAGACGTTTGCTCGATCGCTTGGCATCGACTCCGGGTGTGCGTTCGGCTGCGACGGCAAGCAGGCTGCCTTTGCAGGGCCAGGCCTGGATCAGTTCGGCGTGGCTCGCGGGTGACCAGCGGCCCGACTTCGAGCGCGCGTCCACCAACGTGCGGTTCGTCAGTGGGGGCTATTTCCAGACCATGGGCATTCCGTTGCTGGCCGGCCGCACTTTCGATGACAGGGACGAATCGCGCAAGGTGGCGGTCATCTCCCAGCAACTCGCGCACAAGCTTTGGCCCTCTCAGGATGCGGTTGGGCGACAGTTTCTGCACGAGGGTGATGACGCATATGAAGTGATCGGCGTTGCCGGAGATGTTCTCGCCAACGCCGACGAAGGATCGGTAGCGATGCTCTACCGTTCCTATCGGGAGTATTCACGGAGGCCTATGGTCGTCGTGGCGCGGGCTGCAGGCGATCCGTTTTCGATCGCGGAGTCTGTTCGTCAGGCCGTTCGCAGCATCGATGCCGATCTGCCGGTTTCTCGGATGTACACCGTGCGCGAGGTGCTGGCCGAATCTGTGTCACAGCGACGGTTCCAGGCGTTGCTTGCCTCGGCTTTCGGGATCTGCGCCTTGCTCCTGGCGGGGCTGGGCATCTATGGGGTTGTTGGCTACGCGGTGGCGCGACGCACGAAGGAGATGGGCATTCGCATGGCTCTCGGTGCGCGGCCGTCGGATATCTATCACACGGTGCTGCGCCGTGGAATGGCGCCGGTTGCGATTGGACTGATCGGCGGAGTCGCCGGGGCGTGCGCCCTGGGTCGTCTGTTGCGGAGCCTGTTATACGGGACGAGCCCAACTGATCCACTAACCATCACGGCTGTTGTGGCGGTCGTTTCCCTGACCGCCACCGCCGCCTGTTACCTCCCCGCCCGAAGGGCGGCCAGGGTCGATCCGATGGCGGCGCTGCGTTGCGAATAGGAGTGATACATGGGTGCTTTCTGGCAAGACGTTCGTTATGGAATTCGACTGATCGCCGGGCGACCGGGCTTTGCGGTCGCGGTGGTGCTCTGTTTGGCTCTGGGGATTGGTGCCAATACCGCGATCTTCAGTGTGATCAACGGGGTGTTGTTGAAGCCGCTTCCGTTCCAAGACGCCGATCGGCTGTGTATGGTTTGGGAGACGTTCCGCGCCAATCAGCGGGGGTCGGTTTCCTATCCCAACTTCGAGGACTGGAAGGCTCGGAATCGGGTGTTCTCAGACCTCGGAGGGTTCTTCCCTGTCAACCACACGCTCACCGAACTGGGCGAGCCCGAGCGGATCCAGGGCGGCCGTGTCACTTCGGAGTTCTTCTCCACGTTGGGTGTCGAACCGATTCTGGGACGGACTTTCACGCCGGAAGAGGCTCACGCCGGCGCCGAGAATGTGGCCGTCGTGACCTACGAGTTCTGGCAGCGTCGGTTCGGAGGCAACCCGAGCCTGGTCGGGCAAACGCTGATGATCGACCAGGTGCCTTTCACGGTCGTCGGCGTCCTACCGGCCCGGTTCAGCTTCGGCGTAGGGCTCGAGGAGGCGGAGATCTGGACGCCCACCGCGCTCGATTCGGTCTGCTTCGACAAACGGGCATGGCCCCGTCTGAGGATCGTCGCACGCCTTGGCGCCGGCGCGACCCTCGCGCAGGGCCAGGCCCAGATGGCGGACGTCCAGCAGTGGCTCGAACAGGAGTATCCCGAGACCAGCAAAGAGCACGGCATTCGCGTGGTGCCGTTGCACACGGAAATGGTGGGGCACGTTCGCCATCTGCTGTTGCTCTTGCTCGGAGCCGTGGGACTCGTTCTGCTCACCGCCTGCGCCAACGTCGCCAACCTTCTGCTCGCGCGGAGTACGGTGCGCGCCAAGGAGTTGGCGGTTCGCGCCGCTCTGGGAGCGAAGCGGCTGCGCTTGGTTCGCCAACTGCTGACCGAGAGCATGATTTTCGGATTGCTGGGCGGAGCGGTCGGTGCGCTGTTGGCCTATTGGATTCTTGACGCGCTTGTTGTCCTCATCCCGGCCAGCCTGCCTCGCGCCGGGAACATCCGCATCGATACAGGTGTGCTGCTGTTCACCGTTGTTGTCTCCCTGGCGACCAGCTTGATCTTCGGCCTGGCGCCGGCTCTGCATGCCGCCAGCGCCAGTATGAACACAGCGCTGAAGGAAGGAGGGCGGACCACGTCTTTCGCCGGACGCTATCGTTTGCGGGCGGTTCTGGTCGCGGCGCAGGTCGCATTGTCCCTGATGCTCCTCGTCGGAGCGGGACTCTTGATGCGCAGTTTGCATCGGCTCGTGACAGTCGATCCGGGCTTTGAGGCCAAGAATCTCCTGGCGTTCCAGATCCATCTGGGCTGGGACCATCCTTCGGATTCGGTCATGCGGGAGGAACTCTATCGTCAGATCACCGAGCGGGTGGCGGCCTTGCCCGGGGTGGAGTCGGCCAGTGCCGCCTCGTCACTGCCCATGCGCCGCGCCGAGGGGTTCCCGTTCACGATCAAGGGACGCCCTGAGCCGGCGCCTCGCGAACGACCCGGGGCGATCTATAAGTCGATCACCGAGGACTATTTCGCGACGATGGGGGTTCCCCTGGTCAAGGGACGTTTCTTCACGGCCCAGGATACGCGCGACGACCGGCCCGGGGCGCTGATCATCAATCAGGCGATGGCCCGGCGCTTCTGGCCCGACGAGGACCCGGTGGGCCAGGTCATCAACTCGGGTATCAGTATCAACGATATCGATCCGACAGAGTACGAAATCGTCGGCGTCGTCGGTGATGTACACATCCTGGGCCTTCACGCGGCCCCGGAGCCGTGTATGTATGCCCCGTACCGTCAGCAGACCTTCCCCTATATGGGTTTCGTCGTGCGCGCCGGGTATGATCCGATGAGTCTGGTCGCGCCGATTCGCAAGGAAGTGGCCGCGGTGACTCAGAAAGAGGCGGCTTTCCAGTTCAGGACGTTCGACGAGATCATTGTCAGTACGACTCAGGGCCGTCGTTTCCCCGCCGTGCTGTTGGGCATCTTCGCGTCGCTTGCCCTGGTGCTGGCCGGCGTGGGGATCTACAGCATGCTCTGCTTCCTGGTGGTACACCGTACGCACGAGATCGGCGTCCGCATGTCACTCGGCGCTCAGCGATCCGAGGTGCTCGGCATGATGTTGCGCCAGGGCATGAAGCTCGTCGTCGTGGGGCTGGGGGTGGGCCTGGTCGCATCTCTGGCCACCTCGCACCTGTTGTCGAAGCTGCTCTTCGAGATCAGTGCCTTCGATCCCCTTACCTTCGCCGGCGTCTCGGTCTTACTGACTATCGTTGCATTGGTCGCCTGTTATGTCCCCGCCCGCCGAGCGGCACGGACCGATCCCATGGTGGCGCTGCGCTACGAGTGAGCGCGTTGTTTCCTGCAATCTGTGGAAAGCGCCTCGTTGAGATAACCGTGTCTTCAGGGTGAACAATCGTGAGCAGTCGAAAAGACCAGGCCGGCATCGGTTGCACAAGGAAGTGGAGTTCCGATCGCTTGGAGTGGATGTCTAGTATCTGATAAGAGGACGAATGACGTGAGTGCACTATTCTGTGACATCAAACTGGGCCTTCGCATACTAGCCAAGCAGCCTGGTCTGACGTGTTTCATCGTACTGACTTTGGCGATTGGCATTGGCGCCAATACGGCGCTGTTCAGTATGATCTATGCGGTGCTGCTCAGGCCGATGCCCTTCCCGGAGTCCGACCGGTTGATGATGGTGGGAACGCTCTGGACACGAACAGGGCACAAGTACCCGGCCGTCGTCTCGCCGCCGGATTTCAAGGACTGGCAAGAGCAGAACAGTACATTCGAGTCCATGGCAGCCTGGTATCCCGAGCAATTCACTCTAACGGGTCGCGACAAGCCCGTAGCCCTGGAGGGGCTGTTGGTTTCGGGCAACTTCCTGAAGACCTTGAGACGACCCCCACTTCTGGGACGCGATTTCACGGAGGCCGACACGCAGGGAGGGCAGAATCGCTCGGTGCTATTGGGTCATACCGTGTGGCGGGAGCGTTTCGCTTCGGACCCCGACGTTGTGGGCCAGGCCATTGCCCTGGATGGGCGGCCCTGCACCGTGATAGGCGTTGTAGACGCAGATATGGGGTTGTTCGAAGAGCGGGCGGACTTTCTGATTCCCATGCCGGACGGTATGTTCACGAACACCGGTCGGGACAATCATTTCATATCGGTCTTCGCGCGACTCAAGCCTGGAGTCTCCATCGAGCAGGGCCGTGCGGATATGACGACCATTACCGAACGTCTGGCCCAGCAGTACGCGGATATCAACAAGCACAAACGCAGCTTGGTCGTGCCTATTCGTGATATGTTCACTCAGGATTTCAGGACCGCGTTCTGGGTGCTCTACGGAGCCGTCGCGACACTGTTGCTATTGGCCTGTGTCAATATCGCGAATCTTCTATTGGCTCGCGCGAATCGGCGTCAACAGGAGATGACCGTCCGCCTTGCTCTCGGGGCCGGGCGCTGGCGTCTCATGCGTCAAGTACTCATCGAAAGCCTGTTGCTGGCCCTTCTCGGAGGGGCTCTAGGGGTCTGCCTGGCGAGAGGGGGATTGGACATAATCGTGCGCTTCGCATCCGACCTGGGGCGGTTCTCCAGTCTCTCCACGTTTGGCCAAATCGAGATCAGTCTCCCGTGCCTGCTCGTGGCGCTGGCGGCTACGTGCCTGTGTGCCCTGTTATCCGGTGTGATACCGGCTTGGCACGCGTGCCGCGTCAACCTGAATGATGTGCTCAAACGTTCAGGACGCTCGCACGCCACCGGCAAAGCCCACCACCGTTCCACCGGGATGTTGGTCATTGGGGAGGTGGCCCTGGCCACGATTCTCTTGACCGGCGCCGGGCTATTGTTCAACAGCTTTCAGCGTGTATCGCGTGTGGATCCGGGCTTCGAGGTCGAGGACATCCTGGCAGTGAGACTCGATTTGCCCGGCACCGGCCGCTACGACAGTACGCCCAAGCGGGCGGGGTTCTATCGGGAGTTGTTGAGCAGAGTCCGCGCCTTGCCGGGAGCGGCCGGTGCGGCGACCGTCAACAATCCTCCTATGGGGTACAACTGCAACTCGCTGCAATTCACGGTGGAAGGTCGGCCGCCTCTGCCTGCCACTGAAAGGCCAGTCGCCTTCTATCATCAAGTGTCTGATCATTACTTCAGAACCATGCAAATCCCCCTCAAACAGGGGCGCGCCTTCAATAAGGCGGATCTCGACAGGGACAATCTTGTGGTGATTGTTGACGAAGCGCTCGTACGGAAGCACTTCCCCAACGAGAATCCCCTGGGCAAACGTATTCATGTTCGGGGGCGGTCAAAGGAAATCGTCGGCGTTGTTGGCGAGGTCCACAACAGGTCGCTCGTATCCGAGCCAGTCAAACCCATGTTGTACGAACCGTTGGATCAGGATTGCTGGACGGCTCAAACGGTTGTCTGTCGCACGACGACCGATCCCTTGGCTTTGGCTGGCGCCGTCCGTCAGGCGGTGTTGTCATTGGATTCTGACCTGCCCGTTCTGAAGATCGAAACAGTCAAACGCGTGGTCTTCAAGACGGTCTCCATGGAACGTCTCAGTTCTCTACTCATGATTCTCATGGCCGGTGTTGCGTTCATCCTGGCGATCACGGGCATCTATGCCGTGGTGGCCCATTCCGCCAGTGAGCGTATCAACGAAATAGGCGTTCGGATGGCCCTGGGCGCCCAGAAACAGAACATCCTGACCATGATGCTGAAGAAGGGACTCGTTTGCACAGTTCTCGGCCTGGGTGTCGGCGTGCTTGGCGCCCTGCTGGTGACGCGCTGCTTGTCCGCCTTGCTCTACCAGATCAGCGCGACCGATCCAGTGACCTTCGTCGTCGTGCCCATGGCCCTGTTGCTGACAGCCATGCTGGCCTGTTACATCCCCGCACGACGCGCGGCGAAGACCGACCCGATGGTGGCGCTGCGCTATGAGTAATATAGAGATGTTGTATAAACCAAGAGATCGAGAACATGTGGTGACAAGGTGGGGCGGCGATTTCCGGCAATCTCAGTCTGCTATGAAAGGACAGATTCAGTGAGTGCTTTCGTATACGACGTTCGATATGCTATTCGCAAGTTGGAGAGGACCCCCGGATTCACAGCAGTGGCTGTGCTGATCCTGGCCTTGGGAATCGGCGCCAATACAGCGGTCTTCTCCGTGTTTGACCGGGTGATGCTGCAACTGCTCCCTGTCGAGAACCCGCGCGAACTGGTCCTGATCGAGATTGACGGCCCTCAGGCGCCGGGGCGGGCGAGTGCGGACAACGACCGAACGGTCCATTCCTATCCCCAGTACCGAGACTTCTGCGAGCGAGCCGACGTATTCTCGGGGGTCATCGCACGGGCTTCGACGCCGCTCGTCTTGGTCCATGGTGCAGAGGCAGACCGTGTCAGGGGAGAGCTGGTCTCAGGCAACTTGTTTGAGGTGCTGGGAGTCCGGGCCGCGCATGGTCGCCTCCTCACGAAGGGGGACGAGTGGATGGGGGGAGGACATCCCGTGGCGGTTATCAGCTATGGATTCTGGCGCCGTCGTTTCGGTGGACAGCAGGATATCATTGGACAGGGCATCACCCTGAACGGTGTGTCCATGACGATCATCGGTGTGACACCGTCGAAATTCCCCGGCGTGCTGACCGGGCGAACGCCGGATGTCTACACCACGTTGGCTATGCGGAAGCAGATGCGACCGTCACTATATGCCACCGACCAACTTCCCGAGCGCATGGTCCGGTCGTTCAACGTACTGGCACGTCTGAAGCCGGGAGTCACATCCGCCCAGGCATCGGCGGCCATGCAAGGAGTCTGGCGTGGTATCCAACAGAAAGAACTAGAGCAACTTGGCACACGAATCAGCGACAAAGAGGAGTTCTTGAGCCGCTCGCTCCGGCTGACGCCGGCGCTACAGGGGATACATACGTTGCGCGGCGCGATCGAAGGGCCTCTCCTGAGTATGACGGCTCTGGCGGCCATTGTGCTGCTGATCGCCTGTGTCAATGTGGCCGGTCTGCTCATGACCCGGGCCATCGCGCAACGTCGCGAGGTTGCCATTCGCATCGCATTAGGGGCCTCCCAGCGTAACTTGGTCAGGCACGTCCTCCTGGAAAGCCTGGCGTTGGGCCTGCTGGGCGGAGTCGCCGGGCTGGCGGTGGCGCTCGGAACCACAAAACTGCTTGCGGCACTTGCCGACGTCGGTGAGCTGAATGCCAGAGTTCTCGCCTTCAATTTCGTTTTGGCTGCACTGATGTCGCTATTATTCGGCCTGATGCCCGCTTGGCAGGCGATTCGCACGCCCGTCTCTGTAGCGTTGAAGGATCAGACGGTCGGCGCCGGGTCGGCACGACATCACGCCCACTTTCGGCGCGGTGTAGTGGTCACTCAGATCGCCCTGTCGATGCTGCTGTTGGTGGCGGCAGGATTGCTCACAAAGACCCTGTATAACCTGCGCACGTTCAGTCCCGGTTTTCGGACCGAGCACCTTCTAAGCTTCAATCTGGACCCGGCCCTGAGCGGCTATGACAGCGAACGCGGTCGACGCCTTTACGACCAAGCGATTGAAGCCCTGCGGCGTCTTCCCGGTGTACAGACTGTCGGGGCGGTTGCGATGCCTGTCTTGGGCGGTGGCACAATGACATTGAGTCTGAGAATCCAAGGCTACAAGGCCGCTAGAGGCGAGGATGTCAGTACCACGTATAATGTGGTCAACTCGGATTACTTCGACACGATGGGCATCCCATTGCTGCGAGGCCGGGCGTTCAACGAGCAAGACCGCGCCGGATCGCCCAAGGTGGCGATGGTGAACGAAGCCTTCGTGGCACGCTACTGCAACGGCGCGAATCCGCTCGGTAGGAGGATCTCGTTCGATGACCGGGGGGATTCCTTCGACATCGAGATTGTGGGCGTCGTGAAGAATCAGAAGAGTGCCAGTCTGCGAGAGCAGACGAAACGCTTCGTCTATACGCCGTATACGCAAGCACAGGGTTTGCGTTCCCTGACATTCTATCTGTGGTGCCAGCGGGATGAAGCCGCGTTGGGGCCGGAGGTGCGCCGTGTCGTGCGTGGACTGGACTCCAATTTGCCGTTGTCCGGAATGCAGACCGTCGCAGCACGGCGGGAAGAGGTGCTGAAACCCGAACGCACTGTCGCGATGTTGGCGTGTGCGTTCGCTGCCATCGCCGCCGCACTGGCGGCTGTAGGTTTGTATGGCCTGCTGGCCTGTGGCGTGGTACGACGGACACGCGAGATTGGCATTCGCATGGCCCTGGGCGCTCAGCGTACCCAGGTCTTCGCCCTGGTGTTCCGCGAGGCGCTGGTGTGCTTCAGTACAGGTCTGGCGATCGGCATTCCACTGGCGCTTGGCCTCGGCCGATACCTGGAGTCTCAGTTGTTCGGCCTTGAAGCCAGCGATCCCACTGTCACTCTCATCGCGGCCGCCGTGCTGGGGTTGGCCGTGGCCGCTGCGGCCCTGGTCCCCTCACGAAAAGCGGCGCGGATCGATCCGATGGCGGCGCTGCGCTACGAGTAGGATTCGTGGCTGTCGACCGGCAACCGATAATTCGGAGTCTGATATGGGTACAGTAGTCAGTGACGTCAAATACAGCCTGCGACAACTGCGCAAGAGCCCGGGCTTCACGGCTATCATTGTCCTGACGCTTGCTCTGGGGATCGGTGCGAACACCGCCATCTTCAGCATTGTCAACACCACGTTCCTGCGGGCTTTGCCCTATCCCGACTCGGACCGGCTGGTGCAACTGGCCGAGCGCTATGCACAGGGTGGCGGGAGGGGAATCTCATATCCGAACTTCAGGGACTGGCTAGAACAACAGGAGGTGTTCGGCGGGCTGGCGATATTTCATAGCGCGCAGAGCAAGCTCAAAACCGAAGCAGGAACGGAGATGGTGTCCGTCCAGCACGTGTCGTCGGACTTCTTCAAGGTCTTGGGTGTGCGTCCTCGGCTGGGGCGTGACATGCGCCCGGATGACGACACCCCGGCGGCACCCCGTATGGCCTGGATCACGCATGACACCTGGCAGCGTTTCTTCCAGGGAGATCCCGATGTAGTGGGACGTTCGTGCGCATGCGACGGCCAGGTACTGACCATTGCTGGCGTGCTGCCCGCCGATTTCCGGTTCTATCGAAGCGCGCAACTCTTCACCGCCATCGCGCCTTTTTGCCAGTCATTATTTTCTCGATATGCGAGATAGCAGCAGCAACGCACAGGCGGTGGCTCGACTCAAGCCCAATATCAGTGTGTCCGACGCGCGGGCCCATATGGATGTGATTGCTCAGCGTCTCGAGAAGGCCCATCCTGAGGAAAACACGGGCATTGGTGCTGCGATCGTTCCCCTGCGCCGGCAACTCGCCGGTGGCGTGCGTACGCAACTGTCCCTCTTGTTGGGCGCGGTTGGGCTAGTGTTACTCATCGCCTGTGTGAATGTCGCCAATATGCTCCTGTCCCGCTCCTACGCCCGTGAACGCGAAATGGCGATTCGCACCTCCCTCGGCGCCTCACGTATGCGTCTGCTGCGTCAATTGTTGGTTGAGAGTCTCGTGCTCGCCAGTCTTGGGGGCGCCGTGGGCGCGATACTCGGGATGTGGAGTTTCGCCTTCGCCGAGCGCCTGGTCCCGTCTCAGGTGCAGCGTGTAGTCCCAGGCGGCGGCTTCGATCCTCGCATGCTCCTCTTCATTGTGGGCGTTACCCTAATCACCGGGGTGTGCTTTGGTCTGGCCCCGGCGTGGCAGCTTTCCCATGCGCGACCGGTCGATGCCCTTAAGCAGGTCCGGGGTCGCTCGCGCAGGATACTCGGACGTGTCGGCCTGGGCGACCTGTTGGTGACCGGACAGGTGGCGCTGGCTCTGGTGTTGCTTGTCGGCGCCGGCTTGATGATTCGTAGCCTGCACCGCCTGCTGCATGTAGATCCAGGCTTCGAACCCACACGCGTTCTGACACTCGAAGCCGGCGGTCCCCCTCGGGATCTATTTCAACGCGATCCGCAGGCCTTCACACGCTACTACGAACGCGTGCTTGAGCCCGTGCAGAACCTTGTCGGTGTCGAGGCGGCGGCAGTGGCGGCGCATGTCCCCTTCACGGGCGATTACTCCGGGATGGATTTCTACCGTGCGGACCGTCCGGTACCGGCCGCAGGTGAACTTCCCACCGCGAGTCAGCACACCGTGACACCGGATTACTTCCGCGCCATGGGCATCCCCCTACTCCGCGGGCGGGTGTTTGACGGCACGGAGCAGGGCTATACCGTACCCGCGGGCCTGACGCTCACGCCGGAGAACTTTTTTCAGATCTTCAAGAACGTGACCTTTGTCGGCGTGATCAGCGAGAAGATGGCGGACCGTTTCTGGCCCGATGAAGACCCCCTGGGCAAGCGTTTCCGTCTCGGTTCTCCCCAGATGGGCCTGCCCTGGGTAGATATCATCGGCGTCGTAGGAAACACTCGGCAACTCGGTCTCGAACGAGCTGAAGCGCCGGAATTCTACCTGTCGTTACGTCAGTTTCCCTTGCCCGGAGCCATGTACCTGGTCGTGCGTTCGCAGCAGCGGCCCACCTCACTCGTCAACTCCGTACGCAGCGTCGTGGCCTCGGTAGCGCCCGATGAACCTATACGTGACGTTCGGGTCCTGGCCGACCGGATCGCCAGTTCCACCGCCGGACGTCGCTTCAACCGTAACCTATTCACCTGCTTCGCGGGTACCGCCTTGGCGTTAGCCATCATCGGCCTCTACGGCGTGCTCGCGTTCAACGTCGGACGCCGCACCCGCGAGATCGGCATTCGCATGGCCCTCGGCGCCGACCGCAGTGACGTCATCCGCAGCATCGTCAAACGCGGGCTTCTCCTCGTCGTCCCCGGTCTGATCATCGGTATCGGCTGCGCTTGGGCTCTCGGCCGCGTACTACAGAGCCAGCTCTTCGGAACTACCGCCAGCGACCCGCTCACCTACGCATTCGGGACCTTGCTGATGCTCCTGACCGCTGCAGCCGCGTGCATCATCCCCGCCCGGCGAGCGGCGCGGATCGATCCGATGGAGGCGCTGCGGTATGAATAGAACCAAAGATCGTACAGATCACGCGAATAGTAAGAGGCTCAGATTGGAACATCGTATACCGGACGAGGAACCGCAGAAAGAAGACGTTGGCTGCCGTCTGTTCGATGGTCCTCTACCTCGACATTCTCAGTTCCTTGTTCATCAGTTTCGCAATCCAGACCGATTCCATGGAGGGTACTTGAAGTGAGTAGTCTGCTTAACGACATGAAATGCAGCACACGCAAATTGACCAAGAGCCCGGGTTTTACGCTGGTGGCGGTATTGACCCTGGCCCTGGGGATCGGCGCCAACACCGCGATCTTCAGCCTGATGAATGCGGTGAAGTTCCGCTCGTTGGCGGTCCGTCAACCGGAGCAGTTGCGCCACCTCAAGTGGATCAGTGACAGCACCCGGGCCTGGGTGCGTAACAGCCATATCAAACGACTGCCCAACAAGCAATGGTTCTCGGAAGCTTTCTCTCATGAGAATTACTGCGTCATGCGGGACCAGGCTACGGCGGTGACGGACGTGATGGCCATGCGACGTGTTTGGGGTATGGTGGTTCGCACCGAACAGCGTGTGCTCAAGGCCGAAGGGCTCCTGGTCTCGGGCAACTGTTTCCAGGGCTGGGGATTGAAGCCACAGCGAGGTCAACTGATCGAACCGGATCATGACCGCCGAGACACCGATGCGGTCACGGTCATCTCTCACGATTGTTGGCAGAGTCACTTTGGCAAGGCTTCTGACATCGTAGGGCGCCGCGTGCTCTTGAACGGTGCGGATCACACCGTAATCGGGGTACTGCCCCCTGACTTTCACGGTCCCTATATGGGCACGGACATTGGCTTCTATATGCCCATCGCGACCCAGCCGCTGGTGGCCGCAGGCCGTCCCAAAGGCTATGAAGTGATGGCGCGCCTCAGGCCAACTGTCACAGAGGGCCAGGCCCTCAGTGAACTGAACGTCCTGTTCCGCCAGGCCGTGTACGCTGGAGTTCCGGTCGAGGAGCAGGGCCTGCTGCGTCTGGAGATGCAGGATGCCAGCCACGGCCGGATCCGTTACAGCCGTTCGCTGGCCCGGCCCTTGCCGCTTCTGATGGGCATGGTCGGCATCGTGCTCCTGTTGACGTGCGTCAACCTGGCTGGTCTGCTTCTGGCCCGTGGGACAGCACGCCAGCGCGACCTGTCCATTTGCCAGGCCCTGGGGGCCGGGCGTTGGCGTCTGATGCGTCAACTGCTGACCGAGACCCTGCTGTTGGCCCTGGCCGGAGCAGTCGTGGGCCTGGTGATGGCCACCAGCGTGAAGGTCGCCCTGTCACGCCTCTTATGGTCGGCGCAGACCACCATGGACCTCGGCAACGACTGGCTGGTCTTCGGCTTCACCTTGCTCCTGGCCGTGGTGACATTGCTTCTGTTTGGATTGCTACCCGCCTTCTACACAACCCGTTCGCGATTCAACAGTCTACTCAAGGATCGCAGTTCGGCAGGCGGTTCACGCATGCGCCTGGGGCGCGCACTGGTAGTCGTGCAAGTGGCTCTGTCTCTGATACTATTGACCGGCGCGGGCCTGCTCATGCGGACCCTGACCAATCTCAACAACATCCCCATCGGATTCAACTCGGACAACCTCTTGACTTTCTATCTCAATCCCAAGGTCTCCGGCTATGAGGGCCAATCTCTGGACAATATCCATCAGCAGGTGCAATCATCCTTGTTGGCCCTGCCCGGCGTGGAATCCGTGACCAACTCTCAGAACCTCACCTTGCGTCAGGGCGCTATGACCTTGTCCATGTCTGCTTCTGCTGAGCTGCTAGGTAACACGGAACCGCAGTCCTTCAGTTGCAAATACAAGAACGTGGGACCAGGCTATCTGTCCACGATGGGCATCCAGCTACTACGAGGGCGGGACTTCACGGAAGGGGATAACAAGAACACCAAGCGCGTGGTCATCCTCAACCAACATCTGTCGCAGACCCTCTTCGGCGATCAAGATCCGGTAGGACGTTCCTTACCCTTCGACGAGGATTGCCAGATCATTGGAATCTGCGCTAACTTCAAGAACAGTCATATCAAGGAAAGGGACGATTACCTGGCGCTGTTTCCCTACAAGCAGAACGTGAAACAGATAACTCGACTCGGCTATGATGTACGGACCCGCCATCGAGCGGCAACCTTGATCCCTCAAGTCCTCAAGTCCGTGGCCGCCATCGACCGCAATCTCCTGGTGGAAGATATCCGAACTCAAGAGGATGCTATCCGTGACATGACCCGTAGCGAGCGACTCTTTGCCTCGCTGTCCTGCAGTTTCGCTGGTATCGCCGTGGGGCTCTCCTGCATCGGCCTCTATGGCATCCTCGCGTACCAGGTGTCACGGCGCACCCGGGAGATCGGCGTACGCATGGCCTTGGGCGCCTCACCTCCTCAGATCCTGCGGCCCATCCTGCGCAGCGGCCTGCTCATGGCCCTGATCGGCGCGGCCCTGGGCCTGCCCGCGATCTTCGCCACCACACGACTCATCCGCAGCCGCCTCTGGGGCATTGAGCCCCACGATCCGGTGACGCTCGCTGTCGCAACCCTGCTCCTGGTCGCCATCTGCATCCTGGCCGCCTGGATTCCTGCACGACGCGCCGCCAAGATCGATCCCATGGAGGCCCTGCGTTACGAATAGGAGAGGCCAATGGATACGTTGTGGCAAGACATACGATATGGGATTCGGATGCTGGTGAAGAATCCGGGATTTGCGGTGGTGGTGATCGTGATCTTGGGCATCGGCATCGGCGCCACGACGGTCATGCTCAGCGTCGTGGATTCGGTCATGCTGCGGCGTTGCCCGTACAAGGATCCGGATCGCCTTGTGTGCATTTATGAAACTACTAATCCGGAAAGAACCAGCCTTAATTTCAACTCACTGGCCGGCTTCAGGGACTTGCGTGATCAGCAGCATGTCTTGGAATCGCTCGTGGGCGCCGATCAGTGGAACGGGATTGTCCGAACAAGCGACAGAACGGAGAAGACCAGGGCGCACTCGGTATCGGAAGGATTCTTCTCCGTGTTGGGTGCTGAACCTGTGCTGGGGCGGACATTCTCAGCAGCAGACTATGAGGTTGATGCCGAAGGTGTGATCGTGCTGAGTCATGACCATTGGCAGCACTGGTTTGGCGGAGACCCGAACGCGATCGGCGAAACAATGGTGGTGGGGGATCGGGTCTTCACGGTGGTGGGCATCCTGCCGGAAGGCTTTCGATGGGTCTTCCAGGGCGTAGCCTGCGGGCTGTGGATGCCTTTGTCACTGGAGCGCATCGGGGATTGGCGACGAGACTATCGGGGCCTGCAGGCCATTGGACGCTTGAAGCCCGGCGCGAGCGTCGAACAGGCCCAGATGGAGATGGATCTGATCGCGGGCCGTCTGGCTCAGGCCTATCCGGAGACCAACGCGCATCGAGGAATCAAGGTTGTCTCGATCAACGAGGACTACCAGCGGCATGTCGCGCGGTCCGGCAAACCACGGTCGCTGGTGACTCTTCTGGGTGTCGTTGCTTCCGTGCTGTTGATCGCATGCCTACACGTGGCGAGTTTGCTGATCGCCCGCTCGACCACGCGCGAACAGGAAATGGCCGTTCGCGCGGCCGTAGGCGCCCACCGTTTTCGATTGGTGCGCCAGTTGCTCACCGAGAGCATTCTTCTGGCGGCGATCGGTGGTTTCCTGGGGTTGCTGCTGGCCTATTGGAGCATTCAGATTCTCTCGGCACTGAGGGGGCAGATGATTCCCTGGCATTTCGGTGTCGGCGGCCTAAGGTCGATCCCCTGGTTCGTCGATGTTCGCATCGACACACGGTCCTTCCTCTATGCAGCGGTTGTCTCGTTGCTGACCTGTGTGATCTTCGGGCTGCTCCCGGCTCTGGGAGCGTCCAGGATGAATCTGAACGAATCGCTTACGGCAGGGCGGGCCCGAGGGCAGGTTCCCCGGTTTCACGGGCTGCGGAGCATGCTTGTCGTCTTGGACATTGCTGTCGCGCTGATCCTGCTGGTGGGCGCCGGCCTGATGGTCAACAGTTACGTGCGCATCCTGAGCATCGATCATCAGTACAACCCGCGCAACGTCTTGACGACAGAGTTCAACTTCGATTGGGATCATGCGCCCGAGCCCCAGCGGCGTCTGGCGGCTCTGCGGGAAGCCCAGAGGCGTGTTCGTCTCATTCAGGGCGTACAGGCCGTCAGCGCCGCCAGTTACAGTCCGGTCACCGGCAGTTTCAGCACCCCTTCGTTCCAGATGGAGGGCCATGAGCTTGTCGAAGGTGGCGTGGCTGTTCCATGGACCGCAGTCCTTCCCAACTACTTCCATCTGTTGCAGATCCCTCTCTTGCAGGGGCGCTACTTCACGGAACACGACAACAAGGCGATCGCTCCGGTTCTGATCGTCAACGAAGCCACGGCGCGACGTTTCTGGCCCGGCGAATCGGCCATCAGCAAGCACATCACCTCCGTGCCGCGCGGTGACTCTGAGCCCACGGTCTATCGGGTCGTTGGCGTCGTAGGGAATATGTGGCATTCTCGCTACGGCCCGAACACGCCGGAGTTCTACCTCCCTTACCTTCAGGGCGGCTATCCTCCGGAAATGGATTTGGTGATTCGCACGGCCTCCGATTCCAAAGGTCTGGCTCTTGCGATTCGCAGAGAACTCACGTCCATCGCTGACGACGCCATGATCGGCCCGGTGATGCCTTTGGAGGAGCACGTGGCGGGCCTGTTCTCGTCGGAGCGCTTCAGCATGCTCTTTCTGAGCGCCTTTGCCGGGTTGGCCTTGTTTCTGGCCGGCGTCGGCGTTTACGGCACGACCGCCTATGCGGTATCGCTGCGTACGCAGGAGATCGGCATTCGCATGGCCCTCGGCGCCGACAGCAGCGACGTGCTGAAGACGGTGTTGCGACAGGGGCTCAAGCTCACGGCGGTTGGAATGATCGTCGGTGTGGTGGGCGCACTGGTCCTGACGCGCGTGGTTTCCAGCCTCTTGTACAACCTCAGCGCCACCGATCCACTGACGTTCATTCTAACGGCGTTGTTGCTGGCCGGCGTAACCTTGTTGGCCAGCTACCTTCCCGCCCGCCGGGCGGCGCGAATCGATCCGATTGAAGCATTGCGGTATGAGTAAGGCTAGGAGTATTCAATGAACACGTTACTTCAGGACGTACGCTTCGGAGTGCGGCAGTTGGTGAAGCAGCCTTTGTTTTGCGGCGTGGCGATTGTCATGCTCGCGCTGGGCATCGGGGCCAATACGACCGTGTTCGGTCTCCTGAACTCGGTGGTGATGCAGAGGCTGCCCGTACGAAACCCGCATGAGCTTCATGGCGTCAACTGGATGGGCGATTACCAGGCTCGCGTGTACGGCCGGATCGGTTCTCCGCCCGGCGGCGAGAATATATCGAATACGTTCACGTATCCGATCTACCGCGAGTTTCGCGATCGCGGCGCCGGTGTCGCGGAGGTCTTCGGCTTCATGGGGTTCAATTCGTTCGACCCCCCTTCGGTCCTCATTGGCGGCCAGGCCCGTGCGGTCGACGGTATGATGGTCTCAGGCAACTTCTTCCGGGGATTGGGTCTGGCGCCTATTCTGGGCCAGGCGATTGCGGCGGAGCATGATCGGCCCGACGTGGCGCCGGGGGCCGTCCTCTCGTACCATGCCTGGCAAGAGTACTACGGCCGCGATCCCAACGTCATCGGGCAGACGATCGCTGTGAACCAGGTCAGCGCTACGGTGATCGGCGTGCTCCCGAGAGGTTTTCTGGGGATCGAGAGGGGCCGTCGGTTTGATGTCTATGTCCCGCTGGCTCTGCAACCTCAGATCGAGGGCATCTGTCCTCTGGAATCTACTGACTTCTGGTGGGTCCAGGTCATGGCCCGTCTCGAGCCAGGGGTCGATGAGTTCCAGGCGGCCAGTTCCCTGGACACGCTGTTCACTCGGACGCTTGAGGAAGCCGGCGTCGACACGTCCGAGAGGAATCTTCGCATTGTCTTGACCGATGGCAGTGGAGGTCTCAGCGGCGTTCTGGCGCCACGCACGGGCCGGATGGCCAAACCTCTGTACCTGCTGTTCGGACTGATGGCGACTGTCCTGCTGGTGACCTGCGTCAATCTGGCGGGCCTGCTGCTGACCCGGGGCGTGATGCGCCGGCACGAATTCGCCGTCCGCGCGGCGCTGGGGGCCGGACGTGGGCGCCTGGTGCGGCAGTTGCTGACCGAGAGCATCCTCTTGTCCATCGCGGGCGCCCTGGGGGGGCTCCTCCTGGCCGTCTGGGGAAAGCCCGTCTTAGCGCGCATTCTCTGGTCGCCGGGCACGGCTCTCACTCTGCGGAGTGATACCCGAGTGTACGGTTTCGTCCTGGCCGTGCTGGTGGTGACAACCGTCCTGTTCGGGTTGCTTCCGGCCTGGCGCGCGGTGCGCAGCAATCCGGCGAGCCATCTCAAGAACAGAACAACGCTCGGCGCATCGCGCCTGCGATTGGGCCGCCTGCTCATCTCGACCCAGGTCGGACTCTCATTGCTGCTGCTGGTCGGCGCCGGCCTTTTCGCGCGGACGCTGATCAATATCCAACGCGTTGAAACAGGCTTCAACAGCGAGAATCTCCTGGTGTTCCGCGCCGATACGAAAGGACGCGAAGCCGAATTCTGCACCGCCCTTGGAGCTCTGCCCGGCGTGCAGGACGTGACATACTCCGGCATCGCTCTGCTGACCCGAGGCAGTAGCAGTACGACGATCTCCTTGCCTGGAAATCGTTCAAGGCGCCTGAACCTCCTCATCCAGAATGTGGGCCGGACGTTCCTGGAGACCATGGAGATTCCCCTGCTGAGCGGACGGACGTTTCAGGCGAGGGACATGGAGGATTCGCAGAGCGTGGCGATCGTCAATCGGACCCTGGCGCAGTCCGCTTTTCCCGATGAGAATCCGATCGATAGAATCCTGAAGATTCGCCGGAAGAGCTACCGAATCGTGGGTGTCTGTGGAGACAGCAAGTATTACGACCTCAAAGCTCCGTTCGAGCCGACCGTCTTCCTGCCCTCGGGCCGGGGCGCCTATTTCGCGGTGCGCAGCGCCGTGGACCCCCAAGGCTTGATCCCGGCGGTGCGTAAGACCCTGGCCGCGATCGATCCCGGCGTCGCGCTGTCGGGCGCGAAGACCCTCAAGACCCGGATCGCGGAGAACACGCTGCAAGAACGGTCGTTCGCCTATCTCGCCTCGTCGCTGGCATTGCTGGCGGTTCTGCAGTCCTGCATCGGTCTCTACGGCCTGATGGCCCACAGTGTGGCGCGCCGTACCAATGAGATTGGCATTCGCATGGCGCTGGGCGCCACACCGGGGACCGTCGCCTGGCCGATTCTGCGCAGTGCCTTGTGCATGGCGGGTGTCGGAATCACCCTCGGATTGCCATTGGTGTTCGCTATCGTACGACTTGTACGCGGCTACCTCTTCGGTATCCAACCTCACGATCCCGCCACCGTCATCGGGGCGGCCGTCTTGCTGTTCACCGTCGCGGCACTGGCAGCCTGGGTCCCCGCGCGACGAGCCGCCCGGATCGATCCGATGGAGGCGCTGCGCTATGAGTGACGAATGTATTGAACAGAGATGGGAGGGCAACATTCTGTGGGCGTTGGCTCCATGAGTTGGACAGTTCCTGGCAAAGGTAATCAAACCATGAAACATAGTCAAACGACAGTGCTGCGGAGGCGACAGCCTGAATCCGTCGCTAACCCCCAAGAACCTGTAGGAGGACGGAGGACGTGAGTGTTTTACTCAAGGACATTAAGTACGCCATACGGCAACTCCGCCGGCGACCCGGTTTCACCGCGGCGGCGGTATTGACCTTGGTCTTGGGGCTGACAGTCAACGCGCTGGTCTTCTCCTATGTGAGCGATTTGTATTTGCGCCCCTTGGTAGCCGAGCGTCCGGAGGAACTGGTGCGGATATTTCAACGCAGTCCGCAGGTCAGGACGCGTCTGAGCTTCTCGTATCCGGACGTACATAATTTTCGCTTGGGTCTGGAGGACTCCGGAGAAGAGGGCGCGGCCCTTTCAGACGCCTTCTCCGGGTTGGCCGCCTATCGCCGTGTCCCGGTCCATATCGGTCGGGCGGATGGGCCGCAAGAGCGTTCCTGGGTGCAGATGGTCAGCAGTAATTACTTCGAGGTCTTGGCGCTCAAACCTGCGCTGGGACGATTCCTTTTGCCGGGAGAAGGCGAGTCACCCGGCCGGGATCCGATTGTGATTCTGACGCATGACTACTGGCGGCGCCGCTGCAACAGTGATCCTGAGATCATCGGACAGACCATAGACATCTGTTGTCTACCCATGACGGTGGTGGGAGTGTGCCCGCCCGGCTTTCATGGCATGGAATGGTCAAGAGACCTCAGCGGGTTCGCCCCGATCAGCATGATGCCGCAGTTGACTCCCTTTTACGGGCGGCAGTTGTCGCAGCGTGGCAGCGCCGCCTTCCGGATGTTCGGACGTTTGCAGGCCCGTGTTTCTCCCCGCCGGGCCCAGGCCGCGGCTGACGTGCTTTTCGCACGTCTGTTGCAGCAGTATCCGGAAGAGCACGTCCCGGGTCGTATTGAGGTCCTGCGTGAACGAGAGTGCCGGCCCACCCCGGCCCTGGCCCAACGTACCTCACTCATTGTCACGGTCTTGATGGGGCTGTCCCTTCTGGTCTTGGGCATTGGCGCCGTCAATGTGACCAACCTGCTCTACACGCGCATGCACGAGCGTGAACGGGAGGTTGCCGTGCGCCGGGCCCTGGGCGCCGGACGCCGTCACCTGATGGGGCAGCTTCTGATGGAGAGTGTCCTGCTGGCTCTGGGCGCTGCTCTGCTCGGCTTGCTGATTACCCCCTGGTTGCGTATGGCCCTGGATCGAGTCTTACTGGCGATCAGCGACACAACGCCGGCGTTCGACTACCGCCACGATTGGCGTCAGACAGGCTACGTTTTTGGCATGGCTCTGCTGGTGGCCCTCTTGGCCGGCGTCCTGCCGATCCTGCGCCACCTCGGCCTGCAATTCGTCCCGCTTCTGAAGGAAGGCAGTTCACGGGGCGCCACTCAACGCTGCGCCTTGCGAAAGACTCTGGTCAGTGTCCAGATAGCCCTGTCCTTTCTTGTCCTGGTTTGTGCCGGGCTGGCCGGGCGGAGTTTGCTGCGTCTGGCGGCGGTTGATCTCGGCTTCAACGAGAAGAATCTGTTGCTTGCTTCGTACAACCTTGGCACCCACCGTTACGTGGTGCGCAAGGGGTTTGGCAGCGCAGTGCAATTTCATCAGAAGGTCCTGGATGAGGCCCGGACCTTGCCCGGTGTGCAGGCAGCCACCCTGGTTGAACACGCTCCCTATGGCGATGAGGCGACCTGGCTCACCGGGTACTTGCCCGAGGGGCAAGCGCCCGAACCGGGGCAGGAGTTGCTCACGGCCCCTTGTCACAAAGTGGCCGAAACCTTCATGGAGACCTTCGAGATTCCCATTCTGGCCGGCCGTGACTTCACCATCAACGACAACAACCAGACGGCTCAGGTAGCGATCATCAATCAGGCGATGGCTGAGCGTCTATGGCCCGAGGGCGATGCCTTGAACCGACGTTTGCTCATTGACGGTCAGTTGCGTCAAGTCATCGGCGTCGTGCCCAACGGTTGCTACTACAGCATGACCGATCTGAGCCAACCGTATGCTTTCATCCCGCTGCGTCAACGATTCGTGGGCAACATCACGCTGGCCCTCCGTACGGCCGGCGATCCCAAGAGCTACATCCCTGCGGTCGAACAAATGATCCGCGGGATCGAACCTGACATGCCCATCTACAATGTGCGTACCATGGAGCAGCAGATCGCGGGCAGTGCCTTGGGACTCATGCCCCTGCGTGTCGGCGCGACGATCGTTGGAATTCAGGGTGTCCTGGCTCTGTTCCTGGCTGTCGTCGGTCTCTACGGGCTCATCGCCGCCGGAACGGCCCAGCGCACCGGGGAGATCGGAATCCGCCTTGCCTTGGGCGCCACCGAGTCCAACATTCTCGTGATGGTTCTGAAGCAGGGCATCGTCCTGACGGCCGGCGGCCTGGGGCTGGGACTCCTCGCGGCCCTGGCTGTCGGGTACTACTTGAGGCATCTTCTCTATGCCATTAGCAGCGCTGACGCCATCACGTACCTTGTGACAGCCGCGGTACTGTGCGCAACCGCCCTGTTCGCCTGCGCGATCCCGGCGTACAGAGCGGCCAAGACCGACCCGATGGAGGCGCTGCGCTATGAGTAATATGGGCTACTTTTCGCGAACGAGCCCAACCATACGCGGTGACGACTCGAAAACAGTGAAGTAGAATTCAGGAAGTAGGGACTGACAATGAGCGTTCTAGCACAGAACATGAGGTACGGAATACGGCTGCTACTCAAGAAACCGGGTTTCACCGCCATGGCGGTGTTGACGTTGGCGATTGGCATCGGGGCTAACATTGCGTTGTTCAGTGTCATCCATGCCGTGCTGCTCAAGCCGTTACCTTTCGATCAGCCGGACCAATTGCTCGTTCTGAGCCAGAAGTTCAACGACACGGGACGCACGACACTCTTCTCGTATCCCGACTATCTGGATTGGAGGGCGTCGAATCCGGTATTCGATGAACTCTCAGCTTATACGCCGGCGGAATTCGATTGGATCGGAGAACAGGGAGCGACTCGCATCGACGGCGCCTCGGTGACAGCCAGTTTCTTCGCGGTGCTCGATGTGTCTGCGCACCTGGGCCGACCGATCCTGGAGCGGGATGAGCAACCCGGGGCCGAACACGTCGTCGTGCTGAGCTACGGTTGCTGGAAGAGGCGCTTCGGAGGAGACCCGGATATCCTCGGCAGACAGGTCCAACTGCACAAGTCGCTGCTCTACACCGTCGTGGGGGTCCTGCCCGATGGGTTCCAGTATCCCCACGAACTCTCCGATGCGGAGGCGTGGACAGCTCTGCGCCCCCAGGGCGACATGCGAACGCATCGAGGCATGTGCGCCTATCGCGTGCTTGGACGGCTCCAGGACGGCATGACCCTGGCGACGGCGAAACAGCTAATCAACTTGTTCGAAGACAACCTGACCGAAAGCCACCATGGGGCCGGCGCCCGCAATGATGTCGAAGTTCTCATCAGTACGCTCAGTGACACCGTCGTTGGACGCGTTCGCCCGACCTTGTGGCTGTTGGCCGGGGTCGTCGGGTTCATCCTCCTGATCGCCTGCGCCAATGTCGCCAACCTGTGCCTGTCGCGGGCGGCTTCCAGGAACAAGGAAATGGCTATCCGTCAGGCGCTAGGGGCCGGGGGCGGACGTCTCCTGGGCCAGTTTCTGACCGAGAGTCTGGTCTTGTCCATGATCGGCGGCGCCGTCGGCCTGCTCCTGGCCTGGTGGAGTTGCAGTCTCCTCAAGGTGGTGATCGCCGACCTGGTGCCGCGCACCCATGGCATACAGGTCGACCTGGGCAGCCTGCTATTTGGTGTGGGAGTGTCCCTGCTGGTGGGGTTGGTTCTGGGGATCGCTCCGTTCTGGTTCTTCATGAAGGCCCGAGCCGCCGAGTCGCTCGGAGAGCGTCATAACACGTCGCTCGGACACAGGCGCTTTTCGAATGCGATCGTCACCGCTCAGATTGCACTGGCCCTGATCCTGTCGATCGGGGCGGGACTCATGATCCGAAGCCTTGGGCAACTCTCGGCGGTGGATCCCGGCTTTGACCCCGACAACCTCCTGACGTTCAGCGTGACGAAGTCGGGCAACGAGAGTCAGCGCTGGCAGTTCAGTCAGGACTTGCTCGGTCGCATACGCAGTCTGCCCAATGTTGTTTCGGCTTCTTCCGATTCGTCCATGTTGAGTTCTCCCTATGCCAATTCAGGACCGGTCACCGTTCCTGGTCGCCCCAATCCCATGAACAGGGATCAGGTTGTGACGGTCTTCCACAATGTCAGCCCTGACTACTTCAGAACGTTGGGGATTCCCATTCTCAGGGGCCGAGACATGGCTCTGGACGAGCATGAGAAGAGCGAGGTCGTTTTGATCAATGAGGGGCTCGCCCGTCTGTTTTGGTCCGACGAGGATCCGATCGGCAGGGACATTCTCTTCTGTGGGAAGAACTACCGCGTCATCGGGATTGTCAACGACATGGTGCAGGGCAGTGTCAAGAACATCCACATCCCGGCCGAGAAGTCGAATCATATATTCCTTCCGTTCCGATCCGTTCTCCCCAACGCCCATATGCAGTTCGTCGTTCGGACCCAGGCCGAGTCCCTTGCTGTCGTAAGCGATATCAGAGCGATTCTCAAGGACATCGATCCGACCATGCCGCTCTATGGCGCCGGTACGTTCAAGGCCAAGATGAACGGAACGATCCATCAGGAGCGTTTCACCACGACCTTTTTGACGCTCTTCACGGGTATCGCGATGATTCTGATTATCGTGGGCATATACGGTGTGGTATCGTACTCGGCCGCTCAGCGCACCAACGAGATCGGCATCCGTATGGCGTTGGGCGCCGGGCAGCACAGCATTCGAGCCATGATCCTCAGACATGGATTGATATTGTCTGCTGTTGGTACGGCCATCGGCTTGGCCGGGGCGATGGGGCTGACGCGTTTCCTTCAGGGCTACCTCTTCGAAGTTAGCGCCACC